>CAYJOA010000248.1:310-4031 GCA_964371495.1 uncultured Rubrivivax sp. | reverse complement strand
CGCTGCCTATGCGCAGTTCGCAACTATGCGCGGCTCACCAGGAGATGCCGGCGCCCTTCGAGGTTTGTCGCGGCGTTCGGGTGGCCAGGACCTCGAGGAACTGGACATAGTTTCCCTGGCCACATGCACTTGCGGCTCCACTTCTGGAGACCGCCATGGGCATCACCACTCGCTCTCGCCGCACTGACATCGACTGGCTCGCCGACGGACCCATCGGGCCGTACGCCGCCGCCTTCAAGCAATTCCTGATCGACCACCAGTACGCGGTGGTCACGTCCGCCAACTACCAGGCCGACATCACCCACTTCGCCAGATGGGTGCGCGGTAGACGCCTGTCCCTTCGACGGATCGGTGAGGCTGCGGTCATCGAGTTCCTCGACGAGCATCTGCCCAACTGCCGCTGCACCGGGCCCGTGCCTCACGACCGGCGTGACCACCGCGCCGCGCTGAGGCACCTGCTCACGGTGCTTCGGGCACAGGGCGCCATTGCCCCGCCACCTGTCAGCACCCGACCGGTGGACGAGGAACTGCAGAGCTACGACGAGTACCTGGCCCATGCACGTGGCCTGGCAGCCAAGACCCGCAGCACGGTGCTGCGCATCGTCGGACGGCTGCTGACGGAGCGCTTCGGCGACCATGCTATCGACATCGGCACCCTCCGACCCGCGCACGTTCGGCGCTTCTTCGCCCAGCAGGCCAAGCTCTACAGCAAGCCGACCGGCGCGGGGTCCGTCGTATCGGCCTTGCGCGGCTACTTCCGTTACCGCGCCTCGCTCGGCGACGAGGTGCACGGCGGGCTCGTCAACGCCATCGCATACCCGGCCAACTGGACGTTGTCCTCGTTGCCCAAGACGCTGACCGCCGAGGAAGTCGAGCAGCTGATCGGGGCGCTCGGCCAGCCTGGCCCAACGATGCGCCGCGCCGACGCCATCGTGCGCTGCGCCCTCGATCTCGGGCTTCGCAGCGGCGAGGTCGCCCGGCTGAGCCTGGACGACATCAACTGGCGCGCCGGCACCGTCACCTTGCGCCATACCAAGGGCCGCCGAGAGGACGTTTTGCCGCTGCCGGCAACCACCGGAGCGGCCATCGCCGCGTACCTGAAGCACGAACGCCCCAAGACCCCCAGTCGCGCCGTGTTCGTGCGCAACCTGGCGCCCCGCGACGCGCCTGTCGGCCCCGATCTCGTGCGCAAGATCATCCGCCAGGCCTACGGCCGGGCCGGGCTGCCGTACACCCGCTCCCACTTGCTGCGCCACACCATGGCCAACCGGCTGCTAGCCGGTGGTTCATCGCTGAAGGAGGTGGCCGACGTGCTGCGACACCGTTCGCTGGACACGACCATGATCTACGCCAAGCTCGACAGCCGCACGCTCACTGCGGTGGCGCTGCCCTGGCCAGGGAGTGCAGCATGAACGCGCACGACCGCCTCCAATCGCGCAGCGAGCTCTACCTCGTCGAACGCCGCCGCCTGGGCTTTTCCTGCCGCAATGAAGTCTGGGCCCTGCGCAGCTTCGTGAATCATGTCCGTTCAGTGGACCACCGTGGCCCGCTGACGGTCGAGGTGATGGCCGACTGGGCACGCAGCCATGGCGGAACGGACCCGCACACCTGGGCGCGGCGGCTCAAGCGGCTGCGCAACTTCACGCGCTGGCTGCGACAGTTCGAACCGCGCACCGAGGTGCCCGATGACACGGTCTTCGGACCGCTGCCCGAGCGGCTGGCACCGCACATCTACAGCGAACAAGAGGTGATCGATCTGTTGGCGGCAGCGCGCCGGCTCGGTCCAGCGCCCGGACTGCGCGGCGCGGTCTTCGAGTCGCTGTTCGGCCTGATCGCCGCAACGGGTCTGCGGATCGGCGAAGCGCTGGCCCTGCGCAACCTGGACGTCGATCTCAAGATCGGGATGTTGAGCATCCACCAGACCAAGTTCGGCAAGTCACGCCAGGTGCCGATGCATCCAAGCACGGTAGAGGCCTTGCGCCGGTACCGCTGGATGCGCGACCTGGTACGGGGACCGACGGCGGATGAAGATGCCTTCTTCATCGGTACCCGCGGCCGCCGAGGGGGTCAACCTCTGGGCGAACGGCAGGTCCATCGCGTCTTCGTCGAGTTGCGCCGCCAACTGGGCTGGGCCAACCGGGGTGCCCACCATGCACCGCGCATCCATGACCTGAGGCACACCTTCGTGGTCCGGCGCATCGTGCAGTGGCAGACCCGGGGCGTGGACATCGATCAGGCCATGCTGTCGTTGTCGACCTACGTCGGCCATGCGATGGTCAGCAACACCTACTGGTACCTCTCGGCGGTGCCGGAGTTGATGGCGCTGGCCGCCAAGCGGTTCGAGTCGTTCACGGCCAGCCGGGAGGTGGAACATGCGTAGAGCTACTGCACCCAAGCCGCCATCGTTCGCTGCGCTGGTGCAGCAGTTCTTCACCGAGTACCTGGTCGCGCAGCGTGCGGTCAGCCCGCGCACCGTGGCCTGCTACCGCGACGCGCTGATGCTGTTCCTGGACTTCGCCGGCAGCAAGCTGGGCAAGGAGCCGACGGCGCTGCGACTGGCCGACATCCAGCCCGATCTGATCCTGGCCTTCCTGGATCACTTGGAGCAGCGACGCCACAACGCCGTGCGCAGCCGCAATCTCAGGCTGACTGCGCTGCGCGCCTTCCTCAAGTTCGCCGGCCGGCGTGACGTGACGGCGCTTCACGATGTCGAGCGCGCGATGGCCGTCCCGATGAAGCGCTTCGAACAGCCGATGCTGGGCTTCCTGAGCCGGGACGAGATGATGGCCGTGCTCGGGCAACCCGGGGCGAGTTGGTCCTCGCAGCGCGACCACCTGCTGCTGGCCCTGCTCTACAACACCGGCGCGCGCGTCTCCGAGATCATCGGTGTGCGCGTGGGAGACGTCGTGCTGGACGGCGGCGCCTGCGTCCATCTGCGCGGCAAGGGCCGTAAGCTGCGTTCGATCCCGCTGTGGAACGTCACCGTGGTCGAGATCCGCGCCTGGTTGAGGCTGAACCCGCTGCTACGGGGCGAGGCTCCGCTGTTGCCCAATCGGGATGGCCAGGCTATGTCGAGGTCCAATGTGGCGCAGCGGCTGAGCCTGGCAGTGGCACGCGCCGCGGCAGAACAACCCAGCCTGCTGAACAAGCGCGTCTCGCCGCACACGCTGCGGCACACGAGCGCCATGCACCTGCTGCAGTCGGGGGTGCCGTTCAATGTGATCGCCTTGTGGCTGGGGCACGAGAGCACGGTGACCACCCATCGCTACGTGCAGGCGGACCTCGCCATGAAGGAGAAGGCCCTGAGCCGCCTCGAGGAGCCGCGTACGAAGCTGCGCCGGTATCGTGCTCCGGATTCGCTCATGCGATTCCTGCAAGACCTGTAGACCAAAAAAACTATGCGCAGACTTCGACTGCCACGATCCACTGCCAGCATAGGCGCAGACGCTGATGCCGGCCGCCCAGATGGACATAGTTGCGAACTGCGCATAGGCAGCGTGGGCTGCCCAAAGGCGTGGAGATCGTTCCGGTGTACGACCGCTCGGGCCTGATCGAGCGTGCGGTGCAGAACCTCTCGACCAAGCTGCTGGAGGAGTTTGCCGTCGTCGCGCTGATCTGCTTCGCGTTCCTCTTCCACCTGCGCAGCGCGCTGGTGGCCATCGTCTCGCTGCCGCTGGGCGTGCTGGCGGCCTTCATCGTGATGCAGCAGCAGGGCATCAAT
>CAYJOA010000248.1:0-290 GCA_964371495.1 uncultured Rubrivivax sp. | reverse complement strand
AACGTGATGTCGCTGGGCGGCATCGCGATCGCCATCGGCGCGATGGTGGACGCGGCCATCGTGATGATCGAGAACGCGCACAAGCACCTGGAGGAGTGGGAGCACGAGCACCCCGGCCAGGCGCTGCAGGGCGAGGCGCGCTGGCGCGTGATCGGCGACGCGGCGGTGGAGGTCGGGCCGGCGCTGTTCTTCTCGCTGCTGATCATCACACTGAGCTTCGTGCCGGTGTTTGCGCTGCAGGCGCAGGAGGGGCGGCTGTTTGCGCCGCTGGCCTACACCAAGACCTATGC
>CAYJOA010000247.1:0-4041 GCA_964371495.1 uncultured Rubrivivax sp. | reverse complement strand
GAGCAGCGGACTCTTAATCCGTAGGTCGAGTGTTCGAGTCACTCAGGGCCCACCAGAAACGATAGGGGTTAGCAGGTAAGTAACTGCTAACCCCTTTTCGTTGCCGGCGGCGTCGAGCAGGTGCTCGTGCAAGCCGATTCGCTCGGCTGCAGATGTCTGCAGCCCGCAGCCATGCGCTTTGTTGATCGAACGCAATCGGTGCCGCGGTTCGGATGCTATGTTTACCTTGCCATCGCGCCAGAGGCATTGCCCGCTGAAGCGGTTTGGGCACGAAGGGGGGTCGCGAAAGTGGCCCGCAAAGCCTCGACGTGAGCGTCGGGGTCGTCGCCCGAAGTGCAGGCGGGCCTGCGACAGCAGGACCCGAGGTGCGATGGCCTCGTTACGTATGCGCTGGTTCTTGCCGGACCAGCCAGGAATTCCCGGTGCGACAAGCACTCGGGACAGCAAGCCACCTTCGGGTGGCTGCTTCGCTTTTGGGCGTGGGCATTGCATTCGCGTGCGGCGTCGGCGACATTCGGTGCCCGTTCGACCAAGAGGAGAAGCAAGTGAAGGCATACGGCGCCGAGTTCCTTGGGACGTTCTGGCTCGTACTCGGTGGCTGCGGCAGTGCCGTGCTCGCCGCCGCCTTTCCGGACGTCGGCATCGGCCTGCATGGCGTTTCGCTCGCCTTCGGCCTGACCGTGCTCACGATGGCCTTCGCCATCGGGCACATCTCGGGCTGCCACCTGAACCCGGCGGTCTCGGTGGGCCTGTGGGCAGGCGGCCGCTTCCCGGCCGCGAAGCTGGCCCCGTACGTCGTGGCGCAGGTGCTGGGCGGGCTTGCGGCGGGTGGCGTGCTCTACCTCATCGCCAGCGGCGCACCGGGTTTCGACGTCGCGAAGGGCTTTGCCTCGAACGGCTACGGTGCGCATTCGCCCGGCGGCTATTCGCTGCTGGCGGCGCTGGTCACCGAGGTGGTCATGACGATGTTCTTTCTGTTGATCATCCTGGGGGCGACCGACAAGCGTGCGCCGGCAGGCTTCGCGCCCATCGCCATCGGCCTGGCGCTGACGCTCATCCACCTGATCAGCATTCCGGTGACCAACACGTCGGTCAATCCGGCGCGCAGCACGGGGGTCGCCCTCTACGTCGGTGACTGGGCCGTGGCGCAGCTGTGGCTGTTCTGGCTTGCCCCCATCGCGGGTGCCCTGCTCGGGGCCGTGAGTTATCGACTCATCGCCAACGAGGAAGCTGGTCCTTGACCGCATACATCAGCGCGGCCGTCCTCGCGGTCGCAAGCTTCACGGCCCTTGCGCAGGCGTCGCCGCACAAGGTCGGCGACCGCGTCGAAGGCGAATGGAAGAGCGGCCTGTGGTTCACGGCCAAGATCATCGAAGCCGATGGCGGGCAATACAAGGTCCGCTATGACTCGGATGGCGTGATCCAGTCCTTGCCGTCGGCCAGGCTGCGGCCCGTCGGTGGGGGCGCCCGATCAGCGCCCGCGGCAAGCCAGAACGCTGCCGCTGGCAAGGCGCCCGTCCTTGCCGATGGCTTCCCGGTCATTCCCGGCACGGCATGGAAGATCGACTGGGGCATCCGGGGCGGCAACGTGCAGGTCTTCCTGTTCTGCGAGAGCGGCAGGTGGGAGGTGGTCAGCCCCATGCTCACCGCCGGCGCAGTGACCTTGATGGGGACCTACAAGCTGCAGGGAAACAAGCTGACCACGAAGAATTCGAACGGCCGCGAGGTGACGGACTATCGGATGTCCTGGAAGTCGAGTGTGCTCGACCTGGACAGCGGCAAGACCGTCATGCATCTGCATTACAGGGGCACGACCGCCTGCAAGTAAGGGGTCGAAGCCACTCCCTGCACGCCGCGCGCCGGCGCGCGTCAAGCCGGTCCGGGTGCCGGCTGGCGCCGGGTTCGCGTGCCGCGGCTCAGCAGCAGGTAGTAGACAGACACGCCCGCGCTGGCCGTCAGGGCCAGCAGATAGAGCACCAGGCTGGTCCGCAATTCCGGGCGCACCGTCTCCAGGTGGCGGACGAAGGGCACGATCAGCACGGCGTCGTAGGCCAGGAACCCGACCAGGCCGACGCCGATGTGTTCGACCCGCGGGCGCAGCAGCGGATAGGCGAAGGACCAGACCGCCGACACGAACACCCAGCCGTAGATCACCGACGTCTCCGGCTTCAAGGGCCAGGGCATGATGCCCGGCACCTGAAGGATCAGCGCGGTACCGGCCGGAACGAGGATCAGGATGTACAGCACGCACCACACGCGCAGCGCCGGCGGCAGCGGGCGGTCGTCCACCACGGGCAGGCGCCGCACCCACAGGAAGGCGGCGATGCAGGCCCCTGCCGCCACCGTGCAGCCCACCGCGTAGGCCGTCAGGCCGGGCTGCGCGCGCTGCAGCCCCAGCGGCCACAGCACCGAGGCGGCGCCACCCAGCATCGTCGCGACATGCAGGAACCCGCCTGCCGCGCCGGCGAGCCGGCCGCTGATGCCGGCCCACAGCATGGCCGCCGCCACGGCGGCGAGGATGGAAGAGACGAAGATGTTCGACAACCGCCCCTCCGGCCAGGGCCAGGTGCCGAGCGCCCAGGGCAGTTGGAGAAAGTAGCCGGCCGCCAGCAAGCCGGACAGGACGCCGACCACCAGCAGTCCGTAGCGCAGGGCTTGTTTCGGCATGGTTCACGTCTTCCGTTCGGCGACGGCGGCCGTGCGCATACGCGGTGGCATGCCGGCACCGCGCCGGCCGTTCGCGCGGTGCTGCGGACATTCTCGCCCTCCGGGGCGTGGGCCGTGGCAAGGAAAGCCCGGGGCCTGCGGGGCGGCGTGCGATGGCCGTGGGCGCGGCGCCTATGCGGCGCGGCGCTTTCCGTCCTTCCAGGGGTCGGGGTCGCCAAGGCCGATTCAATGGCATCGGGTTTTCCATGTGGGCCATTGCGTCCGGGTGCGGCGTCGGCGACATTGCGGCTGCGTTCGGTGGCCGTTGCGGGCTGTGCTGGCCGTCCGTGCGAATTTGGGCGACCCATATCGCTGAGCAATAACTGGCCCAGCAGAGGTAAAGACCCGTGAAGACCACCCAATATGGACCGAGGTCGGCCGCAGCATGGTGTTGGCCCAAACCGCGCTAGGCCGCATGCGCGCATCCGTACTACCGCCCCCGCCAAGGGACGAGATACGACTCCTTCAGAGTTTATGACTCAACCGAACCAGAGAATTCCATGAAACTGCAAATCGCCGTCAACAAGGTCAAATCGATCAATCACTTGGAGTTGGATTTTCCAGTTGAAAAGGGGCTCTACGCAATCACGGGACAGAATGGATCAGGCAAGAGTACGCTGGTAACTTGCGCTTCCAGTGTCTTCTTCAACATGCGAATGAAGGACTACTTTGGTGCCACAGATTCCGATGCATACATTACATCTGCATTCGGAGATGCCACACGCTCCTGGAGAAAAAATACCAATGGGAACTGGGCACAGGATTCCACTGGCGTAATGGAACTGAAGGGCTTTTACGAAGGAAGTCTGATCTTTGGCAACCGATTCAAGAACACCAGCTATGAGGTTCTCAGGCAACTTGATCGAATTGACGGCGCAAAGCTCAGCGTCGCCGACGATTTCATTCGAAAGAATCTCGGAGGTATTCTACACAACAATCCCGATTTCTACGAAAAACTCCTTAGAGTAAGCAGCAAGGAGGCAGGGCCCGACTTCACTTTCCGCGGAGAAATCTTCTACTACGAAAAGGCTGATCGCCGCGTCAGTCAGTTCCATATGTCAACCGGCGAAAATCTACTCGTCAGCATTCTGCACTCTCTGCACCTGAGAAATACCGATCGCGCTAGTTTGATCAGACCGTGCATCATGTTTCTTGACGAGATTGAGCTTGCACTTCATCCCTCGTCACTGAAACGACTGGTGGCATTCCTGAAGGAGATGGCGGATGACTTCAACTACGCAATCTACTTCTCCACCCACTCAATAGAACTAATTGGAGCAATCCAACCGAAGAACATCTTCTTCTTGGAACGCCACTCCGACGGCTCACTTGAGG
>CAYJOA010000246.1:0-4103 GCA_964371495.1 uncultured Rubrivivax sp. | reverse complement strand
GCGGTGCAGGCCGACACCCTGGCCAGGATCAAGGAAACGGGTGCCGTCACGATGGGCGTGCGCGAGGCTTCGGGCGCGCTGTCGTACCAGCTGGCCGCCGGCGAGTACGCCGGCTTCCACGTCGACATCTGCCGCCGCGTGCTGGCCGACGTGCAGCAGCGGCTGGGATTGGCGCGCCTGGACGTCGGCTACCGGGTCGTCAGCTCGCAGAACCGCATCCCGCTGCTGCTCAACGGCAGCATCGACATCGAGTGCGGCTCCACCACCAACAGCGCGCAGCGCCAGCAGGACGTGGCCTTCGCAGTCACGACCTTCGTCGAGCAGACGCGTTTTGCAGTGAAGGCCGACTCGGGCATCGCCTCGCTGGCGCAGCTCAAGGGCAAGCGCGTGTCCACCACCACCGGCACCACCGCGGTGCAGGTCATGCGCCGCAAGGCGCGTGCCGCCGGCATCGAGTTCCGCGCCGTCTACGGCAAGGACCACGGCGACAGTTTCCTGCTGCTGCAGACCGGGCGTGCCGATGCCTTCGTGATGGACAGCCAGATCCTGGCCGGCCTCATCAGCCAGGCGGCCGACCCCGCCGACTACAGGATCGTCGGCGAGGTGCTGTCGGTGGAGCCGATCGCGATCATGCTGCGCCGGGACGACCCGGCGTTCAAGCGTGCCGTGGACGACAGCATCGTCGCGATGATGAAGTCTGGCGAGATCGCCCGGCTGTACGAACGCTGGTTCGTGCAGCCGATTCCGCCGTCGGGCAAGCCTGTGGGCCTGCCACCCAGCGAGGCCACGCTGGCGGCCTGGGCCGCGCCGAACGACAGGCCCGCCGAGGCCAACGAGTGAACGGCGCGCCGCCGCCGCCCGGGGACATGCCTTGATCCAGATCCGCAACGTCAGCAAGTGGTTCGGCAGCTTCCAGGTGCTGGACGACTGCAGCACGACCGTCGCCAAGGGCGAGGTGGTGGTGGTCTGCGGCCCGTCGGGGTCGGGCAAGAGCACGCTGATCAAGACCGTGAACGCGCTGGAGCCGTTCCAGAAGGGCGACATCGTCGTCGACGGCATCAGCGTCAGCGATCCGAAGACCAAGCTGCCCAAGCTGCGCGCCCGCGTCGGCATGGTGTTCCAGCATTTCGAGCTCTTCCCGCACCTGAACGTCACCGAGAACCTGACGCTGGCGCAGGTGAAGGTGCTGGGCCGCAGCAAGGACGACGCGCTGGCGCGCGGCCTGAAGATGCTCGACCGCGTCGGCCTCACGGTGCACAAGGACAAGTTCCCCGGTCAGCTCTCGGGCGGCCAGCAGCAGCGCGTGGCCATTGCCCGCGCGCTGAGCATGGACCCGATCGTGATGCTGTTCGACGAGCCGACTTCGGCCCTGGACCCCGAGATGGTGGGCGAGGTGCTCGAGGTCATGGTGCAGCTGGCCAACGAAGGCATGACCATGATGTGCGTCACCCACGAGATGGGGTTCGCCAGGAAGGTCAGCCACCGCGTCGTCTTCATGGACCAGGGCCGCATCGTCGAGGACTGCCCCAAGTCCGACTTCTTCGGCAAGCTCGAGGCGCGTTCGCCGCGGGCGCGGGAGTTCCTGTCCAAGATCCTGGCGCACTGAGGGCCGGCCGCGCACGGCGACCATGAAAAAGGCCCCGCAGGCGGCAGCGCCTGCGGGGCCCCGTCGGGCGACGATCGGTGCGTCAGGCCGGGAGCAGGCCGCGCGTGATCGTGATCGTCGGCGAGGTCCAGGTCTCGACGTGCGCCGGGTTGCCCTTCACCGCCAGCGGCTTGGTCACCGTGATGCGAACGACATAGTTGCCGTTCCTCACGCTGCTCCACTGCCGGCCCTTGGACGTCTCCACGTAGACGTCGCCGTTCCAGGTGAAGTCCCAGAACCCTGTCGAGCTGCTGTTGCGCGAGAACCACTTGTCGTCGCTGATCTTGCCGACCACCTTGCCGGTGGTGGCGTTCACGGCTTCCAGCACCACCTGTTCGGCGTTGTGGGCGAAGTGAACCAGGAACCAGGGGATGTCGTCGCCGACCATCCCATAGGTGGCGCCCGTGGGCTGCTCATAGAAGTACCCTTCGTCCAGCTTCGCCAGCCACGGGAAGCCGTCGGCGGTGGGAGCGAGAATCTGGATCGCCTGGTAGTCACCCTTGAATCCCACGTAAGGCACGCGAACCGGCTGGCCGCCGCTCTGCGGCGTCGCCACGATGTAGCCACCGTACAGGCCGCCATCGTCGAGGATGGAACCGGCGGGCGGCGTGAACGTGAGGTCGACGCTCTCCGAGCCGCTGCGCTTGATGGTCACCGTCGTCCTGGAGAACTTCACCGATGCCGGGGCATCGTAGTAGCTCAGCTGCTCCACGAAAGTGCCCGGCCCGTTGGCCAGGGCGGGTTCGTGCGACAGCAGGTAGGTCGCCGTACCCGGACCCGCGTTCTTGATCCTGATCGTGACCTTCTTGCCGCCAGGAACGCTTTCGCCCAGCGAGAGTTCGCTCGGTTCCACCATCACCCGGGTGGCGATGGCCTGCGGGATGTCCATCATGCCGGCGCCCTGCCGGTGCACGTGGTCGAGCAGGCCATAACCCGGGGCGAGCGACCAGTTGCGCGGGTCGGCGCTGTTCTGCAGCAGCGTCTTCATCTCGTCGGGCTTGGTCGTGCGCCGGGCCTGCAGCACGAGCGCGGCGCCGCCGGCGACGTGCGGTGAGGACATCGACGTGCCGCCCAGCGAAGCGTAGCCGCCGTGCTCCAGCGGGTAGGTCGAGTAGATCGAGCCCCCCGGGGCGGAGATGTTGGGCTTCAGGGTGAGGTCCGGCGCCAGGCCGAAGGAGCTGAAGCCCGACATCAGGTCGCCACTCGGAAGCAGATCGACGGCGGTGCTTGCGGTCCAGGTCAGGGTCGTCGCCCCGGCCGCGATGCGGCCATCGAGCTCTGCGCCGCTGTCCATCGTGACCATCACCACCGGAACCGTGATCTCGGGCGTGCCGGCCACGGTGGGCGAAAGTTCGCCGGCGGCGTTGTTGTACAGCACCACGGCGGCAGCACCGGCAGACTGTGCATTGAACGCCTTGGTATAGAAGGTGCAACCGCCGCGGCGCACGAGCGCGGCCATGCCCGTGAGGCTGCCGGGCGTGAGGGCAGTGCAGGCGTCGGTCGTGGCTGCCGTGGTGCCGGTCCTGGCCATCGGCAGGCTGCCCGACAGCGGCGTCGTCGGCGCGCCCGTGCCGCTGGCATAGCCGAACAGACGCCCGTCGGGCGTGGCCGAGAAGGCGGGCTTGGTGGCCTGCAGGTTGTCGTACGAGCCGACGCCGATGACCTTGGCGCCGACGCCCGGCGCGCCGGCGGCGTACAGGCCGTCGGGTGAACCGCCTTGCGGGCCGCTGTTGCCGATCGAGGCGACGACGACGACGCCCAGGTTGGCCAGGCGGGTGGCCGCCATGGCATCCGGGGACTGCGGCCAGCCGCGCGACGAACCCAGGCTCAGGTTGACGATGTTCATGCCGTCGGCCAGCGCGCGTTCGAGCGCGGCGACGATGATGTCGTCCGAGACCGAGCCGTCGCAACCGAAGACGCGGTAGGCGCCGAAGGTCACGCCCGGGGCCACGCCCTTGGCGGCGCCGTTGGCGCCGACGATGCCCGCGACGTGGGTGCCGTGGCCGCCGCAGTCGTCGGGGTTGTCGTCGGGTACCGCGACCGGGTTCGTGTCGAAGTTGTAGTCGTCGCCGACGAAGTCGTAGCCGTAGCGCACGCGCGCGCTCGGGAACGGCGTCGTGCCAGGCGTGCCGGTTCCGCCGAAGTCGGGGTGATCGATGTCGATGCCGGTGTCGATGATGCCGACCTTGATGCCGGCACCGGTCCAGCCGGCGGTCTGCGCGACGTTGGCGCCGGTCATGGTGAGCGCGGCGGCCAGGTCGGGGGCAGCTCCCTTGGCGCCGAGTTCGGGGCGCGGTGCCTTGACGGTGCGGATCGGGTACATCGCCTTGAAGCCCGGCAGCTTGGCCAGCTTGGTGCGTTCAGAAGCCGTGGCCTCGACGGCGAAGCCGTTGAACAGCACGTCGTAGGAACGGCGCTCCTTCCACTTCACGCGGGCGGCCGCGGCGGCGTTCTTGAA
>CAYJOA010000245.1:0-4159 GCA_964371495.1 uncultured Rubrivivax sp. | reverse complement strand
TGGTGGGTGCTGACGGGTTCGAACCGCCGACCTACGCCTTGTAAGGGCGCCGCTCTACCGGCTGAGCTAAGCACCCGGTGCAACGGGTTTCAGACGGCGTCGCGCAGGCCCTTGCCCGGGCGGAACTTGGGCACCTTGGCAGCCTTGATCTTGATCGCCGCGCCGGTGCGCGGGTTGCGGCCGGTGCGCGCGGCGCGTTTGGGCGCGGTGAAGGTGCCGAAGCCGGTGATCGTGACGCTGCCGCCCTTCTTGAGCGTGACCTTGACCGCGCCGATCAAGGCCTCCAGCGAGCGCGCCGCGGCGGCCTTGGAGATGTCGGCCTGCTTGGCGATGTGCTCGATCAGTTCACTCTTGTTCACGTCGCGATCCCCTCTCTAGGTGGTTCGGAATGGAAGTCGGGCTGCATGGTGGCCGCCCCCCGGATGGCGCCGCCGGCAGGGCCAAACGATTAGGTGCCCTGGCCTGGCCAGTGTCAAGCGGAGTCGAAGATTCTAGGCGCAAGTCCCCCACGCACGAGGGTATCCGCAGCCGTCGCGGCCAGCGTGATTCCACGCTTGACAAGCGCCGCCGCGCGGCCTACCCACGGGACACTTCGGCGGCCAGCGCCTGGCCCAGGTCGCGCGTGCCGGCGCTGCCGCCGAGGTCGGGCGTGCGCGGCGCGTGGCTGTCGGCGAGCACCGCTTCGATGGCCGCCAGCACCGCGTCGTGCGCATCGCGGTGGCCCAGGAAGTCGAGCATCATCGCCGCCGACCAGGCCTGGCCGATGGGGTTGGCGATGCCGCGGCCGGCGATGTCGGGCGCCGAGCCGTGCACCGGCTCGAACAGGCTCGGCCACTGCCGCGTCGGGTTGAGGTTGGCCGACGGCGCGATGCCGATGGTGCCGGTGCAGGCCGGCCCCAGGTCGGACAGGATGTCGCCGAACAGGTTGCTGGCCACGACGACGTCGAAGTGCTGCGGCCGCTGCACGAAGAAGGCGGTGAGGATGTCGATGTGGAAGCGGTCCACCGCCACTTCGGGGTAGCTGGCGGCCATCGCCGCGACGCGCTCGTCCCAATAGGGCATGGTGATCGAGATGCCGTTGCTCTTGGTCGCCGAGGTGAGCTTGCGCCGCGGCCGGCTGGCGGCCAGTTCGAAAGCGAACTTCAGCACGCGGTCGACACCGGTGCGCGACATCACCGTCTCCTGCACGACGATCTCGCGCTCGGTGCCTTCGTACATGCGCCCGCCGATGCTCGAGTACTCGCCTTCGGTGTTCTCGCGCACGATCCACATATCGATCTCGCCCGGCTTCAGTGGCTCGCCCTGCCGGTTGACCAGCGGCGAACGGATGCCCGGCATCAGCCGCGCCGGGCGCAGGTTGACGTACTGGTCGAACTCGCGCCTGAACTTGAGCAGCGAACCCCACAGCGAGACATGGTCGGGCACCGTCGCCGGCCAGCCGACGGCGCCGAAGAAGATCGCCTCATGGCCGCCGATGCGGTCCTTCCAGTCGTCCGGCATCATGGTGCCGTGCTTGGCGTAGTAGGCGCAGTTGGCGAAGTCGAACTCGTCGACCTGCAGCGCGATGCCGAAACGGCGCGCCGCGGCGTCGAGCACGCGCAAGCCTTCCGGCATGACCTCGGGGCCGATGCCGTCGCCGGCGATGACTGCGATGCGGTGGGGGTTCATCGGATCTCCTTCAGCTTGGGACGGCGGGGCGCGGATCACGCACGACCAGCGCGACACCGGCGGCAGTCAGTGCCAGCCCGGCGAGCACGAGAACACTCAGCGACTCGCCGAACAGCAACCAGGCCAGCACCGCCGTGCACGGCGGCACCAGGTACATCAGGCTCGTCACCGCGGTGGCCGCGCCACGCTGGATCAGCAGGTACAGCAGCGAGCTGCCGCCCAGCGTGAGCACGAGCACCGACCAGGCCATGGCGCCGATCAGTTCGGGGTGCATCTCGAAGGGCTCGGTCTCCAGCAGCGCCAGCGGCGCGGTGACCACGAAGGCAGCGAGCAGTTGCACGGTGTTGGCGGTGCGCACGTCGCAGGGCTTGACCCAACGTTTCTGGTACAGCGTGCCGGCGGTGATGCTGGCCAGCGCGAGCACCGCCAGGCCGACGTTGTAGGCCCGCGCCTCGCCCAGATGCAGCTTGTGCCAGACCACCAACAGCAGACCGGCCAGGCCGAGCACCAGGCCCAGCCACTGCCGGCCGCTGACGTGGTGACGGTGACCGCGAGCGCTGATCCACAAGGCGGTGATCATCGGCTGCAGGCCGACGATCAACGCCGCCAGCCCGGCACCCAGCCCGTCCTTCACGGCCGCCCAGACGCCGCCCAGGTAGCCGGCGTGCATCAGCACGCCCGCCAGGCCCAGGTGCAGCCACTGCTTGCGACCTTGCGGCCAGGCCGCGCGCGACCAGACGATCCAGAGCAGGAAGGCCGCCACCGAGAAGCCGTAACGCAGCGCCAGGAAGCCCATCGGCGGCGCATGCGGCATGCCGAAGCGCGCGACGACGAAACCGGTGCTCCAGACGAGCACGAAGACCACCGGCATCGCATTCAGCAGCGCCGCCTGCCGGGCCGCGCCGGCCGCCTCGGCGCTGGACGCCGGGCTCATTGAGTCTTGGCCCGGATCTCGGGGATGGCCTTGCGCAGGTAGTACACCATCGACCAGACCGTGAGCACCGCCGCCACGTACATCAGCCAGCTGCCCCACAGGCGCGTGTCGACGAACCCGAACAGCCGCCCGTCGTAGAGCAGGAAGGGAATGGCCACCATCTGCGCCACGGTCTTGAGCTTGCCCAGCATGTGCACCGCCACGCTGCGCGAGGCACCGATGTGCGCCATCCACTCGCGCAGCGCCGAGATGGCGATCTCGCGGCCGATGATGATCAACGCCACCAGCGCCTCGACGCGGCCATGCTCCAGCAGCACCAGCAGCGACGCGCAGATCAGAATCTTGTCGGCCACCGGGTCGAGGAAGGCTCCGAAGGCCGAGGTCTGGTCGAGCCGGCGCGCGAGCCAGCCGTCGAGCCAGTCGGTGAGGGCGAACAACACGAACAGCGCGGTCGCCACCAAGTTCTTGGTGGCCATGTCCCAGCCCAGGTAGTAGACGCCGATGATGAACGGGATCGACGCGATGCGGGCCCAGGTCAGCAGCGTGGGGATGGTCAGGAACATGTGTCGATTGTGCCCAAGGCGCAGCCGGATTTCGCGTCTTCAGCGGTCGAGCGTGGCCGGCTTGAAGCGATGCTCGTCGTCGAACAGGAAGACCTCGACGAAGCGCCAGGGCCGCGGCAGCCGCGACACGTCGCCGTACGGGGCGGCGCGGCGCACGGCGTCGATCGCCATCTGGATCGTCTCCTTGGCCTCGCGCGGCTCGCGCAGGATCTTGATCGTGCGCACGCTGCCGTCGGCGTTGAGTTCGATCTCCAGCACGGGGATGCCCAGCAGCGGATCCGGCGGCTGGCCCATGTAGCTGCTGTCGGGGTGCGCGGCAACGAGGCGCCGCGCCGCCGTGAGCTTGAGCTCGTCCCAGCTGCGTGATGCCGGCGGCGGCGGCAGCTTGACGTAACGCGGCGCCGGCACAACCGCCAGCGGCGGTACCGCCGCCGGAGCTGCCGGTAACGGCGCAGTGGCGGGCGGCGGCAGCGGCGGCCGTGCCGGCGGTGGCCGCGTCGCGCATGCGGCCAGTGCCAGCACCAGCCATGGCCCTGCCAGCCGCAAGGCGCGCCGGCGCCACGCGGGCTTCACGTCAATGCAGGGCACGATAGATCTCCTCGGCCAGTTCCCTGGAAATCCCTTCGACGGTCGCCAGGTCGTCGACGCCGGCGCTGGCGACGCCGCGCAGGCCGCCGAAACGCTGCAGCAGGCGCGCCCGCTTGCGCGGCCCGACACCGGCGATGTCCTCCAGCCGGCTGCCGCCGGTGCGCACGCTGGCGCGGCGCGCCCGCATGCCGGTGATCGCGAAGCGGTGCGCCTCGTCGCGGATCTGCGCCACCAGCATCAGCGCCGCCGAATCGTGGCCCAGACCGAGCTTGCGGCGACCATCGGCAAAGACCAGTTCCTCCAGGCCGACCTTGCGGCCTTCGCCCTTCTCGACGCCGACGATCAGCGACACGTCCAGCCCCAGTTCCTCGAACACCTCGCGCGCCATCGCCACCTGGCCGCGGCC
>CAYJOA010000244.1:0-4286 GCA_964371495.1 uncultured Rubrivivax sp. | reverse complement strand
CGCGGCCTGGGCAACGGCATCTCGATCCTGATCTTCGCCGGCATCGTCGCCGGGCTGCCTTCGGCCCTGGGCGGCTTGTTCGAGCTGGTGCGCACGGGTGCCATGAGCATCCCGGCCAGCCTGTTCATCATGGCGCTCGTCGTCGGCGTGACTTATGCGGTGGTGTTCGTCGAGCGCGGTCAGCGCAAGATCCTCGTCAACTACGCCAAGCGTCAGGTCGGCAACAAGGTCTACGGCGGGCAGTCCTCGCACCTGCCGCTGAAGCTGAACATGTCGGGCGTGATCCCGCCGATCTTCGCCAGCTCGATCATCCTGCTGCCGGCCACCGTGGTGGGCTGGTTCGCTACCGGCGAAGGCATGCGCTGGCTGAAGGACCTGTCGGGCGCGCTGTCGCCGGGGCAACCGATTTACGTGCTGCTGTACGCGGCGATGATCGTCTTCTTCTGCTTCTTCTACACGGCGCTGGTGTTCAACAGCCGTGAGACCGCTGACAACCTGAAGAAGAGCGGCGCTTTCATTCCCGGCATCCGGCCCGGTGACCAGACCGCGCGCCACATCGACCGCATCCTGTCGCGCCTGACGCTGGCCGGTGCCATCTACATCACTGCGGTGTGCCTGCTGCCTGAATTCCTGGTGCTCAAGTACAACGTGCCGTTCTATTTCGGCGGCACCTCGCTCCTGATCATCGTCGTCGTCACGATGGACTTCTGGGCCCAGGTCCAGAGCTACGTGATGAGCCAGCAATACGAAAGCCTGTTGAAGAAGGCCAACTTCAAAACCAGCTGAAGCCCGTGCAGCATGTCCAAGGACGACGTGATCCAGATGCAGGGGGAAATTCTGGAGAAGCTCCCCAACACCAATTTCCGGGTGAAGTTGGAAAACGGGCACGTCGTACTGGGTCACATCTCGGGCAAGATGCGTATGCACTACATCCGCATCCTGCCCGGTGACAAGGTCACTGTCGAGCTGACGCCCTACGATTTGAGTCGCGCGCGGATCGTTTTCCGCGCCAAGTGAGAAGGTCAAGGAGAAGACCATGAAAGTCGCCGCTTCCGTCAAGAAGATGTGCCGCAACTGCAAGATCATCCGCCGCAAGGGCGTGGTGCGCGTCATCTGCACCGACCCGCGTCACAAGCAGCGTCAAGGCTGACAGCTAAGGAACACCCATGGCACGCATCGCCGGCATCAATATCCCGCCGCACAAACACGCGGAAATCGGTCTCACGTCGATCTACGGCATCGGCCGCACCACCGCGCAGAAGATCTGCACCTCGGTCGGCATCCCGTACTCGAAGAAGATCAAGGACCTCTCCGACGTGGACCTCGAGCGCATCCGCGACGAGATCGGCCGCCTCACGATCGAAGGCGACCTGCGCCGCGAACTGTCGATCAGCATCAAGCGCTTGATGGACCTCGGCTGCTACCGAGGTTTCCGTCACCGCCGCGGTTTGCCCGTGCGCGGCCAGCGCACACGCACCAACGCCCGTACCCGCAAGGGTCCGAAAAAGGGTGCTCAGGCGCTGAAGAAATAACTGCCCCCAGGCGGCTTTGCCGCCGCCCCCCGCGGGGGGGTCGAGTCGAGTGGCCAAGCAACATCGACTCGAAAGCCGCCCGGAACACTGAAAGAGACAAGATATGGCCAAGGCACCCGTCAATACCGCTGCGCGCCGCGTGAGCAAGAAGGTCCGCAAGAACGTTGCGGACGGCGTCGCTCACGTGCACGCGTCGTTCAACAACACCATCATCACCATCACCGACCGCCAGGGCAGCGCGCTGGCCTGGGCGTCCAGCGGTGGCCAAGGCTTCAAGGGCTCGCGCAAGAGCACGCCGTTCGCTGCCCAGGTGGCCGCCGAGACGGCTGGCCGCGCCGCGCAGGAGCAGGGTATCAAGAACCTCGACGTGCGCATCAAGGGCCCGGGGCCGGGGCGCGAATCGAGCGTGCGTGCATTGGCCTCGCTGGGCATACGCATCAACTCGATCAGCGACGTGACGCCGATCCCGCACAACGGCTGCCGGCCGCAGAAGCGCCGCCGTATCTGATCGAAGAAGGGCGCAGACGGCGGCTTGCGGGCAGTCGGCCGCGCGAGCCGCTGCAGGCCTTCGCTGCAAACGGTAGAATCACAGGTTTCCCGAGCCGGCGAGCACACCTCTGTGCGGGCCGGCCGTTTTTCTGGAGGGCCGAGCCCTCCGTAAGCCCACCGTCTGGGCGGAGCGTTGCTCCAGCACCAGACTCGCGCGGGCGGCCTCCATCAACACCGCAGGGGCCGCTGCCGCGTCAGACCGACAACAAGGACACATCCGTGGCACGTTACCTCGGCCCCAAGGCCAAACTTTCACGCCGTGAAGGCACCGACCTGTTCCTGAAGAGCGCACGGCGCTCGATCGGCGACAAGGCCAAGTTCGACAGCAAGCCCGGCCAGCACGGGCGCACCAGCGGCTCGCGCACCTCTGACTTCGGGCTGCAACTGCGCGAAAAGCAGAAGGTCAAGCGCATGTACGGCGTGCTCGAGCGCCAGTTCCGCCGCTACTTCGCCGAGGCCGAGCGCCGCAAGGGCAACACCGGTGCCACGCTGCTGGCACTGCTGGAGTCGCGGCTGGACAACGTCGTCTACCGCATGGGATTCGGCTCGACGCGCGCCGAGGCCCGTCAGCTGGTGTCGCACAAGGCGCTCACCGTCAACGGCCAGGTCGTCAACATCCCGTCGTACCAGGTCAAGGCCGGCGACACGGTGGCGCTGCGCGACAAGTCCAAGACCCAGCTGCGTGTCGTCGATGCGCTGAAGCTGGCGCAGTCGATCGGCTTGGCCGACTGGGTGCAGGTGGATGCCACCAAGATGGAAGGCGTCTTCAAGAAGGTGCCCGACCGCGACCAGTTCGGCGCCGAGATCAAGGAAGCCCTCATCGTCGAGTTGTACTCGCGCTGACGGCCGGCCGCCCGGCGTTCAGCCGCGCGGCCACAAACACACGCTTCGTTCCGCCGGGCACGAAGCGACACGCAGTTCAGCACTGCCCGGCGTGGTCCATCAGCCTTATCGGCGTAACGAGCCGAGGGTATTGACAGGAACTGACAGACTCCATGCAAACCACCCTTCTGAAGCCCAAGGCCATCCAGGTCGAGCCGCTCGGCGGCCACCGCGCCAAAGCCACGCTCGAGCCCTTCGAGCGCGGCTACGGCCACACCCTCGGCAACGCACTGCGGCGCGTGCTGCTGTCGTCGATGGTGGGCTACGCGCCGACCGAGGTCACGATCGCCGGCGTGTTGCACGAGTACTCGGCGATCGACGGCGTGCAGGAAGACGTCGTCCACATCATGCTCAACCTCAAGGGTGTGGTCTTCCGCCTGCATAACCGCGACGAGGTGACGCTGGTGCTGCGCAAGGAAGGTGAAGGCCCCGTCACCGCTGCCGACATCCAGACGCCGCACGACGTCGAGATCATCAACCCCGAGCACGTCATCGCGCACCTGGCGCAGGGTGGCAAGCTCGACATGCAGATCAAGGTCGAGAAGGGCCGTGGCTACGTGCCGGGCAACCTGCGCCGCTACGGCGACGAGCCCACCAAGTCGATCGGCCGCATCGTGCTCGATGCCTCGTTCTCGCCGGTGCGGCGCGTCAGCTACGCGGTGGAAAACGCCCGCGTCGAGCAGCGCACCGACCTCGATAAGCTGGTCATGGAGATCGAGACCAATGGGTCTATCGCGCCCGAGGAAGCCATCCGCCAGAGCGCACGCATCCTGGTCGAGCAGCTCGCCTTCTTCGGCCAGATCGACGTCAACCCGATCGACAGCATGGTCCAGCAGGTGTCGCGGCCGACGCCGTTCGACCCGATCCTGCTGCGTCCGGTGGACGAGCTCGAGCTCACCGTGCGTTCGGCCAACTGCCTGAAGGCCGAGAACATCTACTACATCGGCGACCTCATCCAGCGCACCGAAACCGAACTGCTGAAGACGCCCAACCTGGGCCGCAAGAGCCTGAACGAAATCAAGGAAGTGCTGGCATCGCGCGGGCTCACGCTCGGCGCGCGGCTGGAGAACTGGCCCCCGCAGGGCCTGGACAAGCGATAGACATCGCTGCCACGTGCAACCCCCGGTACCTGACACGGCCGGGGTTCAATAAGGACAGGAAAGCACCATGCGCCACCGCAACGGCCCCCGCAAACTCAACCGCACCACCTCGCACCGCCTGGCAATGCTGAGGAACATGTGCAACTCGCTCATCACGCACGAGGCGATCAAGACCACGCTGCCCAAGGCCAAGGAGCTGCGCAGCGTCGTCGAGCCGCTGATC
>CAYJOA010000243.1:0-4301 GCA_964371495.1 uncultured Rubrivivax sp. | reverse complement strand
GCCGACGCCAGCTGCGGCGCCGGCGGCAGCGCGGTCGTCGCGCCCCCGCCCCCCCCCCCCGCCAGCGCCGCCGCCAGGCCGGCCGCCCCAGCCGCACGCCGCAGCCGGCTCATCGCGGCACCTGCCCCGCCGGCGCCGCGCCACGGCGCCGGGCCTCGGCCTGCGCCATGGCGTGGCCGAACATCGCCAGCCGGTCGGCCCAAAGGTCGATCGCAGCGGCGCCCTCCATCAGGCCCGGTGCGACACGGTCGGTGACGTCGCGGCCGACGTGCATGTGCACGCCCAGAGCGGCCAGCGCGACGCCCAGGCGTTGCAGGTCGGCGTCGGGCGCGGCCAGGCCGAAGTGGCGGCACAGCGCCGCCATCAGGGCGTCGTGCATGGGCTGGATGCCCTGGGCCAGTATCTCGTCCCACAGGCCGGTGGGTTCGAGCAGTTCGCGAAAGCGCAGCTTCATGCACAGCCGGGAGACGTCGCCCTGCTTCAGCGGCGCCAGGAAACCGGCATAGAAGCCGCGGATCGCATCGTCCAGGCTCGGCGCCGGGCCGCTGCAGCGCGGCGCGTCGTCGCCCGTCGCGCAGCCCAGGGGTTCGAAGAACGCGGCGCGGTACAGGCCGGCCTTGTCGCCGAAGTAGTAGCTGATGGCGGCGACGTTGACGTGCGCCACTTCGGCCAGCTCGCGCGTCGAGGTGCGGGCGTAGCCCTTCAGCGCGAACAGGCGCAGCCCGGCCAGCAGCAGGCGCTGGCGGGCGTCGTGGCTGCCGGATGCGCCGGCGGCGGCGTCGTCGTCGCCGCCGCCGCCTCGTGCGCGTTCGGCGCGCTGGGTGGGGACTTCCATGCCGCGCAGTGTAGGCAGCAAATCAAACGATTGTTTAATCCACCCCGATATGCGGGTTTCCCCGCTCCGGGCACGGGCCTCGCGGCCCGGGCCGTGCGCGGCCCGCCCAGTGTGCTCAGGTCAGGATGTCGGGCACCGCTGCGCCGGCGTACTGCGCCACCAGCGACAGCAGCTCCTCTTCGGAATATGGCTTGCCGAGGTAGTGCTGGACGCCGAGCTCGGCGGCGTAGTCGCGGTGCTTCTGCGCGATGCGCGAGGTGATCATGACCACCGGCAGGTCGGCCAGTCGCGGGTCGGCGCGCACGTTGCGGACGAGGTCGAAGCCGTCCATGCGCGGCATCTCGATGTCGGTCAGCAGCACCACCGGCCGTTCCTCGGCCAGCCGCTCCAGCGCCTCCAGGCCGTCCTTGGCGAGCACGACGCGCCAGCCTTCGCGCACCAGCAGGCGCTGGGTGACGCGGCGCACGGTGAGCGAGTCGTCCACCACCATGACCATTGGCGTGCGCGCCGGCGCCGCGGCCGGCGTCTGGGCGTCGGCCGCGGCCGCGCCGCTGCGCATCAAGGCCCGCGCCGACTCGGCATAGACGCTGGCCAGCGCCACCGGGTTGTAGATCAGCGCCACGGTGCCCGAAGGCAGCAGCGTCACGCCGACCAGCCCGGGCAGCCGTGCCAGTTGCGGGCCGATGTTCTTGACCACCACTTCCTGGTTGCCGACGACCTCTTCGACGTGCACGGCGACGCGCTGCGCGGCGCTGCGGATGATCACCACCGCCTGCGCGCGGCCGTCGCCGACGCCGCGGTTGCCGGCGTGCAGCAGCGCCGACAGCCAGAAGAACGGCAGCGTCTGTCCTTCATGATCGATCAAACCTTCGGCATAGGCCCGTTCGACCTCGGCCGCCGGCACCCGCCGCACGACGTCGATCAGCGTCGACGGCACCGCCACCTGCTGGTCGGCGCAGCGCAGCATCACGACCTGCGTCACCGCCGTGGTCAGCGGCAGCAGCAGCTTGAAGCGCGTGCCCTGGCCGGGCTGGCTGGCGGTCTCGATGCGCCCGCCCATGGCGTTGACCTCGGCGCGCACGACGTCCAGGCCGACGCCGCGGCCGGCCAGCTCGGTGACGCTGTCGAAGGTGCTGAAACCGGGGCTGAAGATCAGCTGCGCCAGTTCGGCGTCCGTTGCCGCCTGCTGGGGCGCGACGAGGCCGCGTTCGAGCGCGCGCTGGCGGATGCGCTGCAGGTCGAGACCGGCGCCGTCGTCGCTGATCTCCACCGCCACTTCGTTGCCGGCCTGCGCCACTGCGATGGTGATGCGGCCGCTGGCGTCCTTGCCGGCCTGCTCGCGCTGCGCCGGCGTCTCGATGCCGTGCGCCACGGCATTGCGCAGCAGGTGCTCGAAGGGCCCGGTCATGCGTTCGAGCACGCCGCGGTCGATCTCGATGGCGCCGCCTTCGATGTCCAGCCGCACCTGCCGGCCCGCGTCCTTGCCGGCCTGGCGCACGGTTCGGTACAGGCGGTCGGACATGCTCTCGAATTCGACCATGCGCGTGCGCAGCAGGTCGTCCTGCAGCTCGCGCGTCAGCCGCGCCTGCGCCGCCAGTTCGTCCTCGGTCGACTGCAGCGTGCGCTGCAGGCTGCGCTGCAGCGTGGCGACGTCGTTGACCGACTCGGCCATGAAACGCGTCAGCTCCTGGAAGCGCGTGAAGCGGTCCATCTCCAGCGGGTCGAAGGTCAGCGACGCCACTTTGGCGGCTTCGATGCGCGAGCCGATCTGCGTTTCGGCCTGCAGCTCGATGTCGCGCAACTGGCGGCGCATGCGGTCCAGGCTGTCGCTGAGCTCGGCCAGCCAGGCCTGCAGCTGGCGCACGTCGGCGTCCATGCGGGCCCGCGTGATGCTTACTTCGCCGGCGGAGTTGACGAGGCGGTCGAGCAGCGCGGCGCGCACGCGCACGACGACGGCACCGGCCGCCGGCCGCTCGGCAGCGGTCTCGGCCGGACCTTCGGCAGCCGCCTCGGCCGCCGCCAGACGCTGCCAGTCGATGGCCGCAGCGGCCCCGGCAACAGCTTCTTCGGCCGCTGGCGCGGCGGCTTGGGCCACCGGCGCGGGCGCTGCCGCTGCGGCCACGGCCGCCGCCGGCTCGATGCGCGCCGCGGCGGCCGCCGCGGCGGGCGGGACGGCCGCCGGCAGGCGCAGGGTGTCGAAAACCGAGGCCATGGCATCGGCGCGGCCGAGCAGCGGCTCGACGTCGGCCGCCGACACCGCACCGCGCGCGGCCAGTGACTCGATCGCGGTTTCGAGCCGGTGCGCCATCTCGCCCAGGCGCATCGCGCCGGCCAGGCGCGCGCCGCCCTTGAAGGTGTGCAGCGTGCGCAGGCAGGCCGACGCCGCGTCCAGCGCGCCCGGCCGTTCCAGCCAATCGCGCAGGCGCGACTGCAGCTGCGGCAGCAGTTCGTCGGCCTCGTCCTCGAAGATCGGGAACAGCTCGGTGTCCACCGCATCGACGGCGTCGATGTCGTCTTCGGGCAGCGCCGCCGCAGCCGCCGCGGCGGGTTCGGCGAGCAGGTCGAAGGCCGACTCGGCACCGGCCGCCGGCGCCGGCTCGGGCGCCAGCCGCTCGTGCAGCGCCAGCCGCTCCATCAGCTCGGGCGCCACCGGGCGCAGGAAACCGGCGGCAAACTGGTGCAGCAGGCGCCGGATCTCCTCGGCCGCTTCGGTGAACAGCTCGGGCTCGCCGGCACGGCCGTGCCCGGCGGCGTGCGAGCGCATCAGCGCGTGCTCCAGCGCACGCGCCAGCGCCGACAGTTCGCTGTAGCCGACGGTGGCCGAACTGCCGGCCATCGAATGCGCCAGCGCGACGCTGGTTTCGGGCACCGGATGGCGTTCGTGCTCAAGCGCCCATTCGGCGAGCTGGATACCGAGCCGGCGCGACAGCTCGTCGGCCTCGTTGAGATAGATGTTGAACAGCGGGATGCCGATGCGCAGCGGCCCGATGACCTTGACCTGCTCGTCCTCCGACGCCTGCGCGTCGTCGGCCGCCGGCTCGACACCGGGAATTTCCGGCGCCGCCGCTGCGATCTCGTCGGCCGCCGCGGGCAGTGCCGCGTCGGCCGGTTCGGTGGCCAGGGCCTCGATCGCGGCCGGCGCATCGGCGGGCTCGACGCCGGCTGGCGGCGCCGCCCACTCGAGATCCGTCGCCGGCGCTGAACTTGGCGCCGGCGCGGATGGCGACGGCGCGGTGTCGTCCAGCAGCGGGAACATCAGGTCGGCGAGCCCGGCGTCCATCTCCAGGGTCTGGACCTCCGGCGCGGGCAGCTCCCCGGCACGGCTGTCGGGCGGCGGCGCGTCCAGCGGCAGGTCGAGCAGCCCCAGCGGCGGCAGATCGACGCCCGCGTCGGCCGGCGCCGCGGCGCCGGGCACGGCCCGCTCCGACACCCCCTCGATTTAGACGTAGAACAAGACCTCGACCGC
>CAYJOA010000242.1:0-4342 GCA_964371495.1 uncultured Rubrivivax sp. | reverse complement strand
AGTTGGTGTAGTTGCTCACCGCCTTGGCCTGCGTCATCGTGATGTTGACGTGGTGGCGCGTGTAGCTGCTGGTCTTGACGCGGATGCCGCGCTTCAGGCCTTCTTCGCCGAGGTAGGCGCCCCAGGGCCAGGCGGCGACCATCAGGTGGATGGTGTTGCCCTTGGGGCTGACGCCGAGCTTCTGGTCACCGATCCAGGTCAGCGGCCGCAGGTAGCAGCTTTCCAGCTTGTTGACGCGCACCACTTCGCGCTGTGCGTCCATCACCTGCGCCGGCGTGAACGGGATCTTCATGCGCAGGATCTTGGCGCTGTTGAACAGCCGCTCGGTGTGCTCGGGCAGGCGGAAGATCGCCGTGCCCTGCGCCGTCTTGTAGGCCCGCACGCCCTCGAAGGCGCCGCAGCCGTAGTGCAGCGTGTGGCTCAGCACGTGGATCTTGGCGTCGCGCCATTCGACCAGCTGGCCATCCATCCAGATCTTGCCGTCGCGGTCGGACATCGACATGGGAGCTCCTCGGGGCGTGTAAAGGTGTGATTTTAGGGGCCGCGGCAAGCGCCCCCCGGGCGTTCAGGCGGGCGAGCGCTCGTCCGCAGCGGCGTCGTGGCGCAGCAGCCGCCAGGCCGTGACGCGGCCGTCGTGCAGCTCCACCTGCACCTCGTCGCCGCCGTCGTCGCGCCAGGCCCAGGTTTCAGGTGTCACCGCGGCACGCTGCCCCAGGCTGCGCGTCAGCGCCAACACCTGCGGCAGCCGCAGCCCGCTGCGCAGCCGGGCGTGCAGCATGACGGCGCTGGGCACCTGGCCGACCGGCCGCTCGGAGGCCACGCGCAGCACCCGCAACGCACGGCTGAACTGCAGCAGCAGCCAGAACACCACCACGCCCAGGGCCAGCACGACACCCGCCCAGCCGTAGCTGGCGTAGCCCACCGCCAGCGCAGCCACGGCCAGGCCCCAACCGAACCAGGCCGTCATCGCAACTCCCCGGCCGGGGCCTTCACGCAGAATCGCGGCGATGGATGGCTGGCAGACATGGGTGATCAATCTCGACCGCGCGACCGAGCGGCTGGCGCGCATCAGCGGGCAGCTGCAGCGCCTGGGTTTGCCGTATGCGCGGCTGCCGGCCGTCGATGCGAAGGCTCTGACGCCGGCACAGCGTGCTGCGCTCGACGAGCCGGCCTACCACCGCAAGCACGGCATGACGCCGGTGCTGGGCGAGCTGGGATGTTACCTGTCGCATGTCGAGGCGATGCGCCGCTTCGTCGCCAGCGATGCCCCCTGCGCGCTCATCCTCGAAGACGATGTCATGCTGCACGACAGCCTGCCGGCGGTGCTGCGCGGCCTGCTGCAGCACGCGCAGCGCTGGGACATGGTCAAGCTCTCGGGCGTGCATTCGGGCACGCCGGTGCCCTACCTCGAGATCGCGCCGGGCCACCATCTCGCCGTGATGCTGTCGCGCTGCACCGGTTCATCGGCCTACGCGATCAACCGCCGTGCCGCCCAGGCCTATCTGCACGGCGCGCGACCGCTGCTGCCGATGCAGCTGCCTTACGACCACGTCTTCGACCAGGGCTGGCGTTTCGGGTTGAGGGTTCGTTTGGTGACACCCACACCGTGCGGGCACGACGACCAGATCGCGTCGACGATCGTCGCGCCGCCGGGGCCGCCGCGCAAGTTCCACTGGACCCAGCGCTTGCCGGCGCATGCCTACCGGCTGGGCAACGAATGGCGACGGTTGTGGTACGGCCTGGCGGCGCTGGCGCGCGAACGCCTGGCCTGAAACGAAGCGGAGCGGGCGCCGCGCGCTCACCGGCTCAGCCGCAGACCTCGGCTTCGCTGCGCCCGACGCGGCCGCTGCGCAGCGCGTCGGCCCAGTCGCCGCGGCCGTTGGCTTCGGCCCGGCGCGCAGCGGCCTGGCAGTCGTAGGCGGTCAGGCGCTGCTGGACCTGCCAGCCGGCCTCGACACGTTCCACCAGCGCCCAGCGGGCATGCGGGCTGCCGGTCTCCATGAGGTGGGCATGCGGGTGGTCGTCGTCGAAGGCCGGCAGGCCGACGCTGCCGGCGTTGACGACGAGCGTGGCCCCGCCGCGAACCACGCGCGGCATGTGGGTGTGGCCACACAACACCAGCGCCGACGTCACCGTGCCCAGGCGCCCGGCCACCTCGGCCGCGTTGGCGGCGCGCACGCCGGGCGAACCGCTGCGGCCGAGGTCCGGCGTCACGGTCTCGAGCAAGTAGGCGAGGTCGCTCGCCGGCGTGCCGTGGCAGCACCAGACGCCGTCGCCGAGGTCCAGCGTCGCCGGCAGCGCGGCCAGCCAGCGCAGCTCGTCGCCGCCCAGCCGTGCGCGGGCAAAGGCGTCGGCCGCCCCCATGCGGTCGACGGGCAGCGTCAGCAGCTGGCGCTCATGGTTGCCGCGGATCGTGGGCCAGGCCAGCGCTCGCAGCCGCGCCGCCGTCTCCTGTGGCCACAAGGGGCCGGAGACGATGTCGCCGAGGTTCACCACCCGGTCGACCTTCTCGCGCCCGATCTCCGCCAGCACCGCCTCGAGCGCCGGCAGGTTGCCGTGAATGTCGGAGACCACGGCCAGCCGCATGGCGCAGCCTCAGACAGCGCGGCGCAGGAAATCGGCGCGCAAGGCCGCCGGCAGGCGCTTGACGACGAAGGCGATGGCCAGCGGCACCAGCACGACGTCGTCGACCAGGCCCAGCAGCGGGATCGCCTCGGGCAGCAGGTCCACCGGCGACAGCACGTACAGCACCATCAGCGCCACCGCCGGCTTCAGCCAGGCCGGTGCCAGCGGGTGCCTGAGCGCAAACCACAGCAGCCGCGCGTCACCGCGAATGACCGACCACAGCACCGACAGCCGCTTCCACATCGTTCGCACTCCTGGCCTGGTTGACCGAACTCGAGGCACTACCTTGGGACGCATCAAGGCAAAGACAAGACTCGCTTGCCCGCCCCGTCGTCCTCGAGGGAATTCAGCTCAGACCTCGCACCACGTCGATCGCCTGCTCGATGCGTTCGACGGCGTGGATCGTCAGGCCCTCGATGGCCTTCTTCGGTGCATTGGCCTTGGGCACCACGGCGACCGAGAACCCGAGCTTGGCCGCCTCCTTCAGCCGCTCCTGGCCGCGCGGCGCCGGCCGCACTTCGCCGGCCAGCCCGACTTCGCCGAAGGCGATGAAGCCGCGCGGCAGGGCGCGGGCGCGCAGGGAGCCCTGGATCGCCAGCAGCACCGCCAGATCGGCCGCCGGTTCGCTGATGCGCACGCCGCCGACGGCGTTGACGAACACGTCCTGGTCCATGCACGACACCCCGGCATGGCGGTGCAGCACCGCCAGCAGCATGGCCAGGCGGTCACGGTCCAGACCCACGCTCAGGCGGCGCGGGCTGGGGCCGCCGCTGTCGACCAGCGCCTGGATCTCCACCAGCAAGGGCCGCGTGCCTTCCAGCGTCACCAGCACGCAGCTGCCGGGCACCGGTTCGCCGTGCGTGGACAGGAAGATCGCGCTCGGGTTGCTGACACCCTTCAGGCCGCGCTCGGTCATCGCGAAGACGCCGATCTCGTTGACGGCACCGAAGCGGTTCTTGATGGCGCGCACGAGGCGAAAGCTGCTGTGCGTGTCGCCTTCGAAATACAGCACGGTGTCGACCATGTGCTCGAGCACACGCGGGCCGGCCAGTGCGCCTTCCTTGGTGACGTGGCCGACGAAGACCATCGCGATGCCGCTGGTCTTGGCCACGCGCGTGAGCTGCGCCGCGCATTCGCGCACCTGCGACACCGAACCCGGCGCCGAAGTGAGCTGGTCGGAATAGACGGTCTGGATCGAATCGATGACGCAGAACGTCGGCGCCTCGGCCTCCAGCGTGGCGACGATCTTCTCGAGCTGGATCTCGGCCAGCACGCGCACCTTGTTGCCCGCCAGGCCGAGCCGGCGCGCACGCAGCGCCACCTGCGCCGCGCTTTCCTCGCCGGTGACGTAGAGCACCTTCATCGCGCCAGCCAACGCGCTGGACATGGAGTCCAGGGCCTGCAGCAGCAGCGTGCTCTTGCCGATGCCGGGGTCGCCGCCGATCAGCACCACCGCGCCCTCGACGATGCCGCCGCCGAGCACGCGGTCGAGTTCCTCCTGCCCGGTCGGCGTGCGCGCCACCTCGGCGGCGTCGATCTCCGACAGCGTCGCCACCGGCAGGCTCTTGGCCAGCGACTGGAAACGGTTCTTCGCCGGCCCGGCCACCTCGGCCACGGTTTCGTCGAGCGAATTCCAGGCCCCGCAGTGCGGGCACTTGCCCAGCCACTTGGCACTGTTGCCGCCGCATTCGCGGCAGGTGTAGACGGTCTTGGCCAT
>CAYJOA010000241.1:0-4379 GCA_964371495.1 uncultured Rubrivivax sp. | reverse complement strand
GATCAGTTCGATGGGCGTCAGCATGTTGGCGTCCAGCGCCTTGATCCAGGCCTCGCGGTCCCAGTCGCGGAAGTCGCCGGGCGGCGGGCCGCCGGCGTTGTTGACCAGGATGTCGACCTGCGGGCAGGCAGCCAGTGCCGCGGCGCGGCCCGCGGCGGTGGTGATGTCGCCGGCCACCGCACGCACCTGCACCAGGGGATTCAGCGCCGCCAGCTCGGCCGCCGTGGCCTGCAGTGCCTCGGCGCCGCGTGCGGTGATGACGACGTTCACGCCCTCGCCCACCAGCGCCTGCGCGCAGCCCTTGCCCAGGCCCTTGCTCGCGGCGCAGACCAGCGCCCACTTGCCTTGAATGCCGAGATCCATGTCGTGGTTCTCCGGAAGAAGTTCAACGTGCGCGGGCCAGCAGCCACACGCCCAGCAGCACGAGCACCGTGCCGGCGACGATCCACGCGTTCATGGGCTCGCCGAGGATCAGCACGCCCATCACGATGGTCGACACGGGCCCGATCATGCCCGTCTGCGCGGTCAGCGTGGCGCCGATGCGCTCGATGGCCATCATCACCATCAGCACCGGCGCGAAGGTGCACAGGGTGGCGTTGAGCACCGACAGCCAGACCACCGCGGGCGCCACCAGCGCCGCCGACAGCGGCCGCAGCAGCAGGAACTGCACGATGCACAGCACGCAGGCCACCGAAGTGGCCCAGCCGGTGAGCCGCAGCGCGCCCAGCCGCTGCACCTCCTTGCCGCTGTAGACCAGATAGACGGCGTAACTGAGCGCGCTGCCGAACACCAGTGCCGCGCCCAGCGCGGTGTCGGCGCCCGACAACTGCACCTCGTGGCCGAAGACCAGCAGCACGCCGGCGTAGCTGACGGCCAGCGCCAGCGCCTGCCTGGCGCTGACGCGGTGGCCGAACAGCAGCCAGCCGAGCAGCAGCACGATGGTCGGGTTGAGGTAGAGGATCAGCCGCTCGAGACTGGCGGTGATGTACTGCAGGCCGGCGAAGTCGAGAAAGCTCGCCAGGTAGTAGCCGCAGAACCCCAGCCCCGTGACGACCATCAGGTCGCGGCGCGTCGGCGGCGGCTTGCCGCGGCCCGACCACCAGGCCAGCGCCAGGAACAGCGGCAGCGCGAACAGCATGCGGTACATGATCAGCGTCACCGCATCGACGTCGTGCCGGTAGGCGAGCTTGACGATGATGGCCTTGGCCGAGAACGCCACCGACCCGGCTGCGGCCAGCGCCAGGCCCGGGCCCAGGCGCCCCTGGGCGGCGTTCAAAAGCCTGCGGCCTGCCCGTCCCGGCGCGGGTCGCTGGCGGCGGCGTAACCTTCCAGCGCCGCGTCGCCCTGCCCTTCGTCGAGACGCCAGATGAACTGCCCGGCGCCGTAGTCCTGGTAGCTGTCGGCAAAGGGCTCGACACGGTGGCCGAGCTCGCGCAGGCCCTGCACGGTGGCAGGGTCGAAGCCCTGCTCGGCGTTGACGAGGCCGGAGTTCCAGCGCCAGCGCGGCGCGTCGCAGGCGGCCTGCGGTTGCTGCCGGTAGTCGAGCAAACGCACCAGCGTCTGCAGGTGCCCTTGTGGTTGCATGTCGCCGCCCATCACGCCGAAGCTCATCACCGGACGGTCTTGCCGGGTGAGGAACGCTGGAATGATGGTGTGGAACGGACGCTTGCCGGGGCCGACGAGGTTGTCGCTGCTGCGGTCCAGCGTGAAGCCGTGGCCGCGGTTCTGCAGGCTCAGCCCGTAGCCGGGCACCACGATGCCCGAGCCGAAGCCCATGTAGTTGCTCTGGATGAAGCTGACCATCATGCCGCTCTCGTCGGCCGCGGTCAGGTAGACGGTGCCGCCCTGCGGCGCATGGCCGGGGCCGAAATCCTGCGCACGCTTGGGGTCGATCAGCCGCGCCCGGCCGGCGAGGTAGCCGTCGTCGAGCATCTGCGCCGGCGTCAGCCGCATCGACCGCGGCTCGGCGACGTACTTGTAGACATCGGCGAAGGCCAGCTTCATGGCCTCGATCTGCAGGTGCTGCGACGCCACGCCATCCACCGGCAGCGCGCCGAGGTCGAACTGGTCGAGGATGCCCAGCGCGATGAGCGCGGCGATGCCCTGCCCGTTGGGCGGGATCTCGTGCAGGCGCCAGCCGCGGTAGTCGCGCCCTATCGGCTCCACCCACTGCGGCTGGTAGGCCGCGAAGTCGGCCGCCGTCATTGCGCCGCCATGCGCGCGCGCATGGGCCTCGGCGGCGGCAGCGATCTCGCCGCGGTAGAAGGCCTCGCCCCGGGTCTGTGCGATCAGGCGCAGCGTTCGCGCCGCGGCCGCGAAGGTGAAGCGCTCGCCGACCTGTGGCGCACGCCCGTGCGGCAGGAAGGCCTCGGCAAATCCCGGCTGCGAGGTGATTTCGGGCAGCGACGCCGCGTTGCCCCACTTCTGCTGCACGATCACCGGCACCGCGTAGCCGCGCTCGGCGGCGGCTATGGCCGGCCCCAGCAGGTCGGCGAACGGCAGCTTGCCGAAGCGCGCGTGCAGCGCCATCCAGGCCGACACCGCGCCGGGCACGGTGACCGCATCCCAGCCGCGCTTGGGCGGCGTGCGTGCGTCGGCGCCGTACTTGGCAGCGAAGTACTCGGGCGTCCAGGCCGCCGGTGCCGTGCCCGACGCATTCAGGCCGTGCAGCCGGGCGCCGTCCCACAGGATGCAGAAGGCGTCCGAGCCCAGGCCGTTGCTGCACGGCTCGACGATCGTCAGCACCGCCGCGGTGGCGATGATCGCGTCGACGGCGTTGCCGCCGCCTTGCAGCATGCGCAGGCCGGCTTGCGCCGCCAGCGGGTGCGAGGTGGCAACGACGTTGCGCGCGAACACGGGTGAACGCTGGCTGGGGTAAGCGGCGGTCCAGTCGAAGTCGTTTCTCAAGGAGGTTCTCACGGCAGGTTCAGGCAGGTTGCAAGTATCGCCGCAGCCGGGGCCGGCGGCAGTCCACACGCCACTTCACGAGCTCTTGCCGCTGCTGCCCGGCGGCGGGCGGTCGGCGACGTAGCGCCGCGCCAGCGGCGGCCCGCTGCCGATGTGGAAGGCCAGACGGCGCTCACGCAGCTTGGCGTCGAAGGCGCTGAAACGTTCGAGCCGGCGCTGGTGCTCGAGCCAGTTCTCGTCGACGAAGTACTCGACGTAGCGCCCGGGCTGCGCGGTGTCGCGGAACAGGCCCCAGGACAAGGCGCCCTGGCGCAGCCGGGCGCGCCGCGTGCGCTGCATGACTTCGGCGAAGGCCGTCGCGTGGGCCGGGTCGATGAGGTATTCGACGGTCACCATCACCGGCCCTTCGTCGGGGGCGATGTCGATCGCCACTGGCGACAGGCTGCCCACCGCCACCGGCGAGAAGTCGATCTCGCCGCCGCCTTCCACGCTCAGCCGCCGTGTCGCCAGCAGCACGGCGACGCCGAACACGGCGGCAGCCACCACAGCCGCGCGCACGCTGGTCAGCCCGGCCACCTGCCCCCACACCAGCGAGCCGGCCGCGGCGCCGCCCATCAGCGCCATCTGATAGATCGACATGCCGCGCGCGCGCACCCAGTCGGGCAGCGCGGTCTGCGCCGAGATGACGAGCGAATTGGCGACCGAGATCCAGGCCATGCCGACCAGCACCATGGCCGGCAGCGCGACCCAGATCTCGGGCACGGCGACGATCAGCGTCGACACCGCGGCATGCACCAGCGAGCCGACGCTGACGAACTGGTCGCGGCTGTAGCGGGCGCGCCAGCGCGGGAACAGCAGGGCCGCGGTGATGGCCCCTGCACCCAGGCACGACAGCATCACCGTGAAGGTCGCCGGGCCGCCGCCGTGCAGCTGCAGCGCCACCAGCGGCAGCAGCGCGACCAGCGCCGTGGACTGCAGGAAGAACAGGAAGATGCGCAGCAGCACCACCATCAGCCGCGGCGACTGCCAGGCGTAGTTGAGGCCGGCGCGCATGGCGCCCAGGAAACGCTCGCCCGGCAGCGCACTGGCGCGCACCGGCTCGCCGCGCCAGCGCAGCACCAGCGCGAACGCCACGCCGGCCAGCAGCGCGTTGAGCACGAACACCGCGGCCGGGCTGACGGTGGAGATCAGCACCCCCGCCAGCACCGGCCCGACGACACGCGACAGGTTCATCGCGATGCCGTTCAGCGCCAGCGCCTGCGGCAGCACGTCGCGCGGCACGGTCTGCGGCACGATGGCGGCGAACACCGGCCAGCGCAGCGCCAGGCCGATGCCGTTGGAGAAGGTCAGCAGCAGCAGCAGCGGCGCCGTCAGCTGGCCGGCCAGCGACAGCGCGGCCAGCAGCAGCGCGTTCACCGACACCCACAGCTGCGTGGCGGCGTAGTAGCGGCGGCGGTCGACGATGTCGGCCA
>CAYJOA010000240.1:0-4385 GCA_964371495.1 uncultured Rubrivivax sp. | reverse complement strand
TGCTGACGGCAAGGGAATTCCCCGGCCTTTACCATGAGATCTTCAACGAGCCCGAACGCGACCAGGTGCTGAGCTGCCTGCTGCACTGGCTGGCCCGTTTCCAGACCCCGACGACCGAAGCGAAAGCCCCGCCATGAACGCACCTGTCCGCGATGTCCAAGCCGCTGCACTTGCCGCCTACGCCGACGAAGCCTGGGACCAGCGCATCGTGCCCGCGCTCAGCGAGTACATCGCCATCCCGGCCAAGAGCCCGATGTTCGACGCCGACTGGGTGCAGCACGGCCACCTCGACCGCGTCGTGCGCGACGCCGCGGCCTGGGTCGAGGGCCGCAAGGTCGCCGGGCTCAAGCTCGAGGTGCTGCGCATGGAAGGTCGCACGCCGCTGATCTTCTTCGAGATCCCGGCCACCAAGGCGGGCTCGGGCGACACCGTGCTTCTGTACGGCCACCTCGACAAGCAGCCTGAATTCAGCGGCTGGCGCAAAGACCTCGGGCCGTGGACGCCGAAGGTCGAAAACGGCCTGCTCTACGGCCGCGGCGGCGCCGACGACGGCTATGCGGTCTATGCCGCGATCACCGCCATCGAGGCGCTGGACCTGCAGGGCATCGCGCGGCCGCGCTGCGTCGGCGTCATCGAGGCTTGCGAGGAAAGCGGCAGCCCCGACCTGCCGGCCTACATCGACGCCCTCGAGCCGCGACTGGGCAAGGTCGGCCTGGTGGTGTGCCTTGACAGCGGCGCCGGCAACTATGACCAGCTCTGGCTGACGAGCAGCCTGCGCGGCATGGTCAGCGGCGTGCTCAAGGTCGAGATCCTCAGCGAAGGCATCCATTCCGGCGATGCCAGCGGGCTGGTGCCGTCGAGCTTTCGCATCCTGCGCCAGGTGCTCGACCGGCTGGAGGACAGCCGCACCGGGCAGCTGCTGCCCGAGAGCTTCCACTGCGAGATTCCGGCCGCACGCGCTGCGCAGGCGCAGGCCACGGCGGCGATCCTGCAGGACGAGGTCTGGAAGCGCTTCCCCTGGGCCTGCGGCGCCGACGGCGGCCCGACGCTGCCGACCACCACGGATCCCGTGCAGGCACTGCTCAACCGCACCTGGCGGCCCACGCTCAGCGTCACCGGTGTCGAAGGTTTTCCCGACCTGGCCAGTGCCGGCAACGTGCTGCGCCCCTATACCGCGTTCAAGCTCAGCCTGCGCCTGCCGCCGCTGGTGGACGGACACCAGGCGAGCCTCAGGCTCAAGGCGCTGCTGGAGGACAACGCGCCCTACAACGCCAAGGTCACCTTCCACGCCGACGGCCGCGCCGGTGCGCTGGGCGCCACCGGCTGGAACGCGCCCGAGCTGGCGCCGTGGCTGGAGCAGGCGCTGAATGCGGCGTCCAACGCGCACTTCGGTGCGCCGCTGGGTTACATCGGCCAGGGTGGCACGATCCCGCTCATGAGCATGCTGGCGCAGGGCTTCCCGCAGGCGCAGATGATGGTCTGCGGCGTGCTCGGCCCGAAGAGCAACGCCCACGGGCCGAACGAGTTCCTGCACGTGCCTTACGGCAAGAAGCTGACGGCGGCGGTGGCGCAGGTGATCGCGGCCTGCCCCGGCTGAGGCCGTGAGTCTTTCTGCTACGACGAAATCTTCACGAGCTCGACGCGACGGCCTCTCTTGCAGTCATTTCGCGGCGTTGACCTCGGCCGCCGCGCGCCGTGCCTTCCAGGCGCCGAACAGCACCAGCACTCCCGGCACGCCGATCATCAGCCAGATGATGGTGCCGAGGTTGGCCTTGACCCACGGCACGTTGCCGAAGACGTAGCCGGCCAGCGTCAGGCTGCACACCCACAAGACGCCGCCGGTCACGTCGTAGAAGGTGAACTTGCTGCGCGTCATCTGCGCCACGCCGGCGACGAAGGGCGCGAAAGTGCGCAGGAAGGGCATGAAGCGCGCCAGCACGATGGTCACGCCGCCGTAACGTTCGTAGAACGCGTGCATGCGGTCGAAAGCGGCGCGGTTGAACCAGCGCGACTGCGGCCACGAGAAGACGCGCGGTCCGACACGGCGACCGATGCTGTAGTTGGTCTGGTTGCCCAGCACCGCGGCCGCCACCAGCAGCGCCATCGCCAGCGGCAGGCTCATCAGCCCCAGCCCGCACAGCGCGCCGACCACGAACAGCAGCGAATCGCCGGGCAGGAAGGGCATCACGACGACGCCGGTCTCGACGAAGACGATGACGAACAGCAGCGCGTAGACCCAGCCGCCGTAGGCGAGCACGAAGTCCGTCAGGTGGCGGTCGACATGCAGCACGAAATCGATCAGGTAGGCGGCGAGTTCCATCGGGGTTGGGCCGGGCTTCAGGTGCGCGCCGGTGGCGGTTCGGGGTCGACGTCGGGTTCGGCGCGCTCCTCGGCCCGCATCTCGTCCAGCGGGCCGTCTTCGGCCGGCGATTCTTGCAGCGCCGCGTCGGGCACATCGTCAGTGAGGAAACCGCCGCTCTGGTGCGCCCACAACTTGGCATAGTGGCCGCCGCGCGCGATCAGCTCGGCGTGTCTGCCCTGCTCGACGATGCGCCCCTGCTCGAGCACGATCAGCCGGTCCATGCGCGCGATGGTGCTCAGCCGGTGGGCGATGGCGATCACCGTCTTGCCTTCCATCAGCCCCAGCAGCTGGTCCTGGATCGCGACCTCGACCTCGCTGTCCAGCGCCGAGGTGGCTTCGTCGAGGACCAGGATCGGCGCGTCCTTGAGGATCACGCGCGCGATCGCGATGCGCTGGCGCTGGCCGCCGCTGAGCTTGACGCCGCGTTCGCCGACATGCGCCTCGTACCCGGTGCGGCCCTTCCAGTCCTGCAGGCCGAGGATGAACTCGTGCGCCTGCGCCTTCTTCGCCGCCGCCACGATCTGCTCGTGCGTGGCGCCCGGGCGGCCGTAGCCAATGTTGGCGGCAATCGATCGGTGCAGCAGCGAAGTGTCCTGCGTCACCATGCCGATGGCCGCGCGCAGGCTCTCCTGCGTGACCTCGCGCACATCGAAGCCGTCGATGCGCAGGCTGCCCTGCTCCAGGTCGTGGAAGCGCAGCAGGAGGTTGACCAGGGTGCTCTTTCCGGCACCCGAGCGGCCGACCACGCCCACGCGTTCACCGGCGCGGATGACGAGGTCGAGGTCGTCGAGCACCTTCTTGCCGTCGTCGCGGCCGTAGGTGAAAGTGAGGTGCTCGATGCGGATCTCGCCGCGTCTCACCTCGAGCTCGCCCGCCTGCGGCCGGTCGCTCATGGCGTGCGGCACGGCGATCGTCTCCATGCCCTCCTGGACGACGCCGATGTTCTCGAAGATGCCGGTCACTTCCCAGCTCACCCAGCCGGCGACGTTGGCGATGGTCCAGGCCAGCGGCAGCGCCGTGGCCACCGTGCCGGCGTCGACCACTCCCTGGGCCCACAGCGTGATGCCGATCGCCGCCGTGCTCACCAGCAGCAGCGCGTTCAGCGCCGACAGCGTGGTCATGAAGGTGGTGATCAGCCGCATGTGGCGCGCGATGGCGCCGGTGTGCTCGTCGATGACCTCGCGCACGTAGGCGTCCTCGTCGCGGGCACGGGCGAACAGCTTGACGGTGAGGATGTTGGTGTAGCTGTCGACAACGCGCCCCATGACCATGCTGCGCAGTTCACTGCTGGCCTTGGCCAGGTCGCGCATGCGCGGCACGAAGCGGCGCAGGAAGACCACGTAGCCGACGAACCACAGCGCGGTCGGGATGGCCAGCCGCCAGTCGGCCAGGCTCATCAGCGCCAGTGCCGACAGGCCGTAGACGACGATGTACCAGACGGCACGGATGCTCGAGACCACGCACTCGCGCACCGCGTTGCTGGTCTGCATGACGCGGTTGGCGATGCGGCCGGCGAAGTCGTTCTGGAAGAACGGCCAGCTCTGCCGCACGACGTGCCAGTGGCTCTGCCAGCGGATCAGGCTGGTCACGCCGGGCACGACGGCGTTGTTGCGCACCAGGCTGTCCAGCAGCAGCGCCAGCGGGCGGCCGATCAGCACCAGCAGCGCCATGCCCACCAGCATCGGCAGCTCGTCGGCCAGTGCAGCGGCGCGGTCGGCGTTCTCCATCAGCCGCACCAGGCGGCCGATGAACAGCGGGATCAGGGTGTCGATCAGCGCCACCAGCAGGCCGGTGGCGAACATGGTGGCGAACAGGCCGCGCGCCTGGCGCACGTAGTGCCAGTAGAACGCCAGCAGGCCCTGCGGCGGCGCGGTGCCGGGCAGGGCCGTGGGGCGGATGCGGCGCTCGAAGTAGGCGAACATCAAAAGCAAGTGCCGCCCCGCGCCAGGTGGCGGCGCCGGGCGGCGGGGCCGGGGAGGGGGGGGGTTGTAGCCCCCGGCCGGCTGCGGCCCCCCCCTGGCCG
>CAYJOA010000239.1:0-4412 GCA_964371495.1 uncultured Rubrivivax sp. | reverse complement strand
TACAGCGGCACCGAGACGAAACCGCCGAGCCAGATGGCGAAGTCGCTCATCAGCCAGTGCGCGGTGTTCTTGGACAGCAGCGCCACCTTGTCGCCACGCTTCAGGCCCAGGCTCTGCAGGTGCGCGGCCATGCGCCGGCTCTGGTCCATCACCTCGCGCCAGGTGTAGTCGCGCACCGCGCCGCCGCCCAATGGCTGCGTCAGCACGACGCGGTCGGGCATCGTCGCTTCCCAGTGGTACAGGCGCTGCAGGGCGAGCGCGTCGGCGGGTACGGTGGAAGCCATGGTGTCGTGGGCCGCGGCGGGTGCCGGTGTCTGCTTGGGCCCGCGAGCGTAACCAGGCGGCGCGGCGGCGGCCAGCAGGACTTCCCGCATGGCAGGCGCAGAAACGTTGCGCCGCCGGTCCCGGGCCTTGCCCGGCGCCGCCTACGCCGATCGTGCGTGCGCGGCGGCGCTTTCCATCTGTTCCTGCACCTGGCGCGAGGCGCGCAGCACCAGCGTCACGTCCAGTTCGGCCAGCGGGGCCAGCGCCCAGGCGACGGTGTCCAGCGTGTCCGGGGCAGTCATCAGCGCATGGGCCAGCACCGACAGCGCGCAGATCACTCGCCGCCCCGGCTGTTCCGGCAGCTCGAGCGTGGCCTGCGCCGCGACGTGGTGGCGCACGCTGGCCACCGCCGCCGGGCCCAGGCCCCAGCTTTCGCACAGCGCGGCGCCCAGTGCATCGTGGCTGACGCCGAAGCCGGCATGTTCCAGGGTCACCAGCTCGGTGTCGCTGCCGGCGGCGCGCAGCATCGCGGCGTAGTGTTTGCTGGCATGGCGGAACAGCACCGCCTTGCCGCATTCCTCGAACAGGCCCGCGGAATGGGCGGCCCAGGCGTCGAGCGACAGCCGCGCGCCCAGCCGGCCCATCAGCAGGCCGCGGCGAGCGGCGCGCTCCCACAACGGTTCCAGCTCGGCGGCCGGCGGAAAGGCGGCGCGCAGACCCATTTCGAAGGTGATCGCAGCGACCTCGTGCAGGCCCAGGTAGGTCACGGCCTGGTGCACGGTCTGCACCCGGCCCTTCAGGCCGTAGAGCGACGAGTTCACCGCCTTCATCACCGCCGCGGCCAGCGCCATGTCGGACTCGATCAGCTCGGCGCAGGCCTGCAGGTTGATGTCGTCGTCAGCCAGCAGCAGCGACAGCTGCACCAGCGATTGCGGCTGCGCAGGGATGTCGATGTCGAGCTTGCGCAGTTCGGAGTTGACGGGCATGGCGGATGGCGCGACCGCAAAGGCGGCAAGTCTCGATGCTACCGGGGCCGGGCGCGGCGTGGGCCGGGAAACGAGCGGCCATTGCCCGCCAGATCCGGGAAGAAAAATGCGCCGACGGTGCGGCGCATGCAAGGGCCGGCTGCCCGCCGGTCCGTGTTCATCGTTCGGTGTTGTTTCTGTCGTCTCCTCAGACCCCCGGGGACAGGCCGGCGCTGCTGCCGGCTGCCACGAGTGGGCGCAATGTAGTCCGCTCGCCGGGTCCCGCCATTCGGGCTAACCCGTCGCCTCGGCCAGCCAGTCGGCGGCGCGTTCGGCAATCATCAGCACCGGCGAATTGGTGTTGCCACTGGTGATGGTGGGCATGACGCTGGCGTCGGCGACGCGCAGGCCGCTCACGCCGTGCACGCGCAGCCGGGCGTCGACCACCGCGCCGGCGTCGCCGGCGGCACCCATGCGGCAGGTGCCCACCGGGTGGAAGATGGTGGTGCCGATGTCGCCGGCCAGGCGTGCCAGTTCCTCGTCGCTCTGGAACTGCACGCCGGGCTTGACCTCGCGCGGCCGGTATTTCGCCAGCGCCGGCATGGCCACGATGCGCCGCGTCAGGCGCAGCGAGTCGGCCGCCACCTGGCGGTCTTCGGGCGTCGACAGGTAACGCGCCTGGATGCGCGGTGCGTCCTCGGGCTTCGGCGAGGCGATGCGGACAAAACCGCGCGAACCCGGATTGAGGTTGCACACGCTGGCGGTGAAGGCGTTGTAGCGGTGCAGCGGCTGGCCAAAGGCGTCCAGCGACAGCGGCTGGACGTGGTATTCGAGGTTCGGCCACGGCTGGTCGGGCGACGACCGCGTGAAGGCCCCCAGCTGCGACGGCGCCATGCTCATCGGCCCGCTGCGCCGCAACAGGTATTCGAGGCCGATCGTGGCCCGTCCCCAGGGCGTCTGGGCGATCGCGTTCAGCGTCTTCACGCCCTCCACGGCGAACACGGCGCGTATCTGCAGGTGGTCCTGCAGGTTCTCGCCGACGCCGGGCAGCTCGTGGCGCGGCACGACGCCGTGTCCGTGCAGCAGCGCGCCGGCGCCGATGCCCGACAGCTGCAGCAGCTGCGGCGTGCCCACCGCGCCGGCGGCGAGCACGACCTCGCGTGCCGCGCGCACCTGCCGCGGTGCGCCGCCGGCAGCCGGCCGCAGTTCGATGCCCACGGCGCGCGGCGGCGAGCCTTCCAGCAGCACGCGCGTGACCAGGCTGCCGGTGATGACCTCGAGGTTGGCGCGGCCCGCCGCCGGGCGCAGGAAGGCCTTGCTCGTGTTCCAGCGCACGCCGCGCCGCTGGTTGACCTCGAAGTAGCCCACGCCTTCGTTGTCGCCGCGGTTGAAGTCGTCGGTGGCGGGAATGCCGGCCTCGCGCGCCGCGGCGCCGAAGGCGTCGAGGATTTCCCAGCTCAGGCGCTGGCGCTCGACGCGCCACTCCTGGCCGGCACCGTGCCAGGCGTCGGCGCCGCGCCAGTGGTCTTCGTGGCGCTTGAAGTAAGGCAGGCAGGCGTCCCAGCGCCAGGCCGGGTCGCCGGTGAGAGCGGCCCAGTGGTCGTAGTCGCGCGACTGGCCACGCATGTAGATCATGCCGTTGATGCTGGAGCAGCCGCCGAGCACGCGGCCGCGCGGATAGCGCAGCTTGCGGCCGTTGAGCCCGGCGTCCTCTTCAGTGAAGTACAGCCAGTCGGTGCGCGGGTTGCCGATGCAGTACAGGTAGCCCACCGGGATGTGGATCCAGTGGTAGTTGTCGCGCCCGCCGGCTTCCACCAGCAGCACGCGTCGGCGCGGGTCGGCCGACAGGCGGTTGGCCAGCAGGCAGCCAGCGGTGCCGGCGCCGACGATGACGTGGTCGTAGCTGGCGCAGTCGGGTGTCACGGCCGTGCCAGCAGCGGTTTCAGCGCGCCAGGTGGCTGCCCAGCACCGGGAACAGCTTGAGCAGCCCGTCGGCCAGCAACTCGACCGCCATCGCGGCCAGGATCAGCCCCATCAGCCGAGTCATGACGTTGATGCCGGTGCGGCCCAGCCCCTTGGCGATGCGGCCCGCGGCCGTGAACGCGACGAAGGTCACCAGGCCGATGACCACGCCGTAGCCCACCAGCACGGCGTGTTCCCAGGCGTGGCGTGTCTTCTCGGCGTAGATCACCATGGTCGAGATGGTGGCCGGGCCGGTGAGCAGCGGGATCGTCAGGGGCACCACCGCGATGCTGGCGCCCGCGTCGACCTTCGCTTCACCCTCGGTCACGTCGGCGGGCTTGGTCTCGGCCGGCTGCGCGTTCAGCATGGCCAGCGAGCTGATCAAGAGCAGCGTGCCGCCGCCGACCTGGAACGAGGCCAGCGAGATGCCGAAGAACTCGATCACCTTGAGCCCCGCCACGGCACTGACGGCGATGACCAGGAAGGCGGTGAAGGCACTGATGCGGATCGTGCGCCGGCGCTCCTCGGGCGTGAAGGTCTGCGTGAAGTGGATGAAGAATGGAACGACGCCGATCGGGTTGACGATGGCCAACAGCGCCACCAGCGGCTTGAGCAGATCCATGGCGGGATGGTAGGCCCTGCCCGGTGCCCGCACCCCTTGAAGGCGCGGCTGCGTGTACCCGCTTTCAATGGCCCAGGGTTTTCACGGGGGCGTCAAAACAACACTTGACGGCAGGGCACTTTACGGGCAAAGCTTTGCCGACTCCATAATACGGAGTCTGTGTCTGGCAGCCGCACCTTTCGCCTGATTGGTTCATGCAGGGTTGAGCTCCACATGGTTCTTGTCGATCTTTTAAGGGCTCCCCGTGGGAAACAAACTGTACGTAGGTAATCTGGCCTATTCGGTGCGCGACGACTCGCTGCAACAGGCTTTCGGTCAATTCGGCACCGTCACTTCGGCCAAGGTCATGATGGACCGTGAGACCGGCCGCTCCAAGGGCTTCGGCTTCGTGGAGATGGGCTCCGACGCCGAGGCGCAAGCCGCCGTCAACGGCATGAACGGCCAGGCCCTGGAAGGCCGCGCCATCGTCGTCAACGAGGCCCGTCCGCGTGAAGAGCGCCCGGGTGGCTTTGGCGGCGGCGGCGGTGGCCGCAGTGGTGGTGGTGGCGGCTATGGTGGCGGCGGTGGTGGCGGCGGCTATGGTGGTGGCGGCGGCGGCA
>CAYJOA010000238.1:0-4446 GCA_964371495.1 uncultured Rubrivivax sp. | reverse complement strand
GTTGCGTCACGGTTCATTTCCGGAAACTCGCTCGCGTCCTGTGGCGCGCAGCGCTGCGTCCCCGGCCAGAATGAGCGCGTCCAGCGTCCCGGCGATGGTGGGGTCCAGCTTGCCGCCGTTCACCCACGTTGCGATGACTCTGCGGGCTGCGGGGCCGGGAACGTAGTCCAGACGTGTCGAGTGCGCCTGCCGGTAGCGCCGCACCCGGTCTCGGGCGGCCGCCTTGCGGTTCGTGGTGACGGTATTGGTCATGACGGCTCCCAGGTGTGTGTGCACGGCTGCTCCGGCGTCGAACACGGGTTGACCACCGCGTCGGTCGTTCGGTTCGTCGCAAGCGCCGCCCGCCCGCCGCCGTGGACAACCCTGCACCCGCTGCGCTCGTAGGTATGGCAACAATACATAGGACTTCACTTTCTGAAGTGTGGCCCGGTCTAGGGCTTGATCGAGCCGACGGCGTCAAAACCCGCGTCATTGCTTGCGATTTGGGGTGTGGTGGCCTTCGTCGCCCGCTTCACTTTTCGTACTGGTCCAAGGCGCCATGCTTCGATTTCTGTAGCGGTCTTTGGCTTGACCGCTTCACTTTCCGTAGTGGTGCCGTTCAATTTATGAAGCAGGCGTTTCGTTTCTGCGCTATCGCGCGCGTGCTGGTCGGCATGCTTGATCGCCGTCGTGCCGTGGGCAATCGACGTGATCGCCTTCCAGTCATTGGTGGCCTTGCAGGCGTCGATCAGCTTCGGCCGCATCTCGAAGACCTGTTCGTCGGTGAAGCGGTACAGCGTCGGCAGCCGCTGCCCGCCGCGGGTACAGCCGCCGCGCCGGGTGACCGCGATCAACCCAACAGCGACGAGTGCCCGCAGGGCCTTCGCCAGCGTGGCCGGACTCGTGATCCCGTAGTGCCTGGCGCGCGACAGTGGCAGGGACAGGTCGCCATTGTTTGACTTGCCCAGCGACCGCCGTAGAGCCACGTAGGCGCGTTGATCGGTCGCGGATAGGCAGGACCATGCCGGACTGTCGATCAACGCGAAATACAGCCTTACGTGGCCGCCGCGGGGGTCTGGCGATGGCTTGTCCCGCTTCACGGCGCGGCCCAGTCGTTCGCCGCTTCGAGCCAGTCGGCGCCGTCGAGCCGGTCAATGGCTTCCGTGAGCAGGTCGGCGCCGACAATGACGGCCCGGCTTTTCCAGAATCGGCCGTCGCGGTGGGACGTGGTTTCAATCTCCCTGGCGCGGCCGTCCGCGATCCAGCGCGACAGATTGACCATGACGGCCGTGCGCAGCTTAACCCGGTCGAACAGCGCAACGCGGCCCGAGTCGGCGCACGCGAACAACAGCAGGTCTGCGCCCCCGGCCTTGAGCAGCCAGCCACTTGTGCCGTGCCCGTCGAGCTCAAGAACGCAATCGACCGCGCGGCCGCGTGCAGCGCCGTAGTCCCGGGTCCGCAGCTTCAGGTCGAGCCCGATGCGGCGCTTCGGAGTCGTGACCCAGTAATCGACGCCACGCCGGTCGTCGGCTTGCGTGGCGCGAGCCACGCCGCTGCAGTCGGGGATCAGCCGGTGACAGGCGCGGCGCACCAGGGCGTGCGCTGCGGGCGAAGTCGAGAAGTTGAATTGCTGGTCGAAGTCGTGTGTCACAGCACCGCTCCGAGCAATAGCGCCAGCACGAAAACAAGGACTGCCAGCTGGTCAAATGAACGCGCGGTTGCTATAAAATTCGGCAGGTAGGAAATTGTCTGAGCGGTGCCGTGGTGGATTGCGTCAACAATCCCGGCGGTGCCTTTTTTCTGCATCGTGCGCTCCCGGTCAGGCGTCCGCCGGCGGGCGACCGGCAAGCCAGTTGCCATAGCGGTGAACGTCAAGCAGGACTTTCCGGCCGCGACGAATGACCGCGCCGTGGGCGGCGAGCCCGTTTCCCGAAATGCGTTCGCCGCGAGAGTTGAGCCGGTCTTCTGCTTTGAAAATGTCGGCTCTAATGGCCGATGCCGTCTTGCCGGCGTCGGCAAAGACTGTGGCCGTGACTTCCACAGTGGCGAGCCAAGGCGTCGCCGGAGCCGCGTTGTTCACATTCGCGGCGATGGTTGCGAGAGTGGTTTCCAAGATGCACTTGCCTTTCCTGATTCGCCCGGCACCGTTGCCGGGTGATACCGCCTTGTTTTGCGGCTATCAGGAGTAGAAGAGCACAACTATGGGTTCGCGCGCTAACCCGTGGAAGGTCGCTGTTCCGAGTAGACCGTCTCGAAGCGATCGAAGCCTATGTCGGTGAGCTCGCCTTTCCTGTTCCAGTAGAAGACCCGGTCGTCTTTCAGCTTCTCCACCACATCGCCGCCAGCAAGCCGGTGCAGGACTTCCCAGCAGGTCGCATGGGGGTCCTTGCGCCGTTCGTCTGCCACCGCCTTGGCCAGCGGGCCGCGACGATCCGTGTGCTTGCGCAGTTGCTTCGCATTCATGCGTGCCTGCTGACTGGCTGACTCCCCGCCAATCGACGCTACGAGCAAGGGGAGCTCCCGCTTCCAGCGGTCTCCGATGAATCCATCGTTCAAGAGCTGGGCCAAGAAGATGAGTGCCGCCAAAGCAGCGTGATCGCCGCTAGACAACTTCAAGTCCAGTCCGCAGATCAGGCGGTGAAAGGTAAGCGCTGCTTTCGGTGTGCGCGACCCAAGAAAATAGACTCGCTTTCGACCATTCTTCGGGTCCGGTCGTGTTCTGTGGACAGTGTCTAACCGATGCGTAAGGTGTGCCGCGATCTTTCTGTGCAATAGCTCAATGGCCTGCCACTTGGCGGAAGCAGCCGTCCAGTCTTCGGTCGGCTCACGATACCGTTCCACGGAGTCCAACATGCCTTTGCCAAGTCGGCGGTTCGGCATCGTTTCGACGATTTCGAGAAGGCGCCAAGCTTCGTCGAGCCAATTGGCATCGCTAGCCGGGAAGTGCGGCATCAGATGCCCAGCCGCTTTGCCAGCCCATCGGCCAGTTCGATCGTTCGCTGCGGTGACAAGTGGCTGTAGCGCATCGTCATCGCCAGCGTCTTGTGCCCGAGCAGCTTCGCCATCTCAAGCTGCGACACCCCGGACATGGCCATGTAGCTCGCGCAGGTGTGGCGCAAGTCGTGCCAATGGAAATCGGTCAGCTTCGCCATCTTCAGGGCCGCTTCCCAGGGCGCGCGCAGGTCTGCAACAGCGCCCGGCTTCTTGGAACGCTTGCCGGGCGGGAAGAGCCGGTCGTCGTCGATCTTGCGAACCTTCGCGCGCTCCTTCAGCAGTTCCAGCGCATCGCCCACGATGGGCAGCGCGCGGCGCTCGCTGTTCTTCGTGTCGATCAGCAGCGCCGTCTTTGCCTTCAGGTCGATCTGCTTCCAGCGCAGGCCCATGACTTCGGACTGGCGCGCCCCGGTGGACAGCGCCAGCAGGACCGCCAGCAGCAGGTCCGGGTTCTTCGACGCGCGGCAGGCCTTGAGCAGTTCGGGCAGTTCTTCTTCGCTCAGGTAGCGTACCCGGCCGCGTGTCTCTGCGAACTTGCGAACCCGGATCATCGGGTTCTCTTCCAGCCACTCCAGTTCCTTGACCGCGAACGACAGCGCCGACGACAACGCCGCCATCGTGCGGTTCACGTCCGCGCCGGTGCGCTCGCCGCCGCCGTGGGCCTTGGGCGTGGCCTTCAGTTCGTCCTTGTGCTTCTTGATCGTGCCGACCGACAGGTCGGAAAGGAGCAGGTGCCCCACGCGCGCCCGCCACACGTCGAGCCGTTGCTTCACTGCGCGCTCGCTCTTCAGGTGCGGCAGTGCTTCCTTTGCATAGCGGTCGAGCAGGTCGGAAACCGTGTGCCGCTTTGCCGCGCCGAAGTAGCGGTTGGCCTTCAGGTCCGTTTCGGTCTGCGCCGCCCAGGTGCGCGCGTCCGTTAGCCGCGTGAATGTTGCCGACACGGGCTCGAAGCCGCGAAGCCTGACCTTCACCCGGTAGCTCGTCGAGCCGTCTTCCGCCTGCCGCTTTTCGATCGATGCCATGACCGCCCCTGAAGTCGTGGGGACAGTGTAGAAACTTCGAGCGCAAAACGCAACAACGGAACAACAATCCGTTGCTGTAAGTTAGTAAGCCATTGATCTAAAACAATCTTCTTTAGAAGTATTGGCGCCATGGGGCATCTTTGGGGCACTGACCGTCCAGAATCGGCTGTTTTGGACCTGTTCTCAGGTGGGCAGTCCCCTGACTGCGAGCCGTCTGCCGTGCCGGTTGGCAGGCGCTGGAGTAGAGTCCCGCGGGCCTGCCTGCATGGTGCGGGGGGCCGGTCGATTGATCTGCTGGTTTCCGGGGAAGTGTCCCGCCAGTGTCCCGCCAGCCCCTGGGGCAAGAAAAAAGCCACTCACGATTTCTCGCAAGTGGCTGATCTGTAAGGGGAATTCTGGTGGCGCTTCAGGGATTTGAACCCCGGACCTGCGGATTATGATTCCGTCGCTC
>CAYJOA010000237.1:0-4478 GCA_964371495.1 uncultured Rubrivivax sp. | reverse complement strand
GCCTGCTGTTCCCAGAGGTCGGCCGCGCCGTGCTCGACGTAGGTCTCCTGGTTCCAGATGATCGGCACGCTGTTGCGCTTGCAGTGCTGCAGCACGGGGTCACGACGGTAATAGGACGGGTCGGCGTAGGGCTCGACGTAGTCGGACGGCGTGTTATCGATGTTGATGAACTCGCTCTTGCCCATGCCGTGGTCGATGACGGCAATGGCCGACACCGTCTCGAAGCCGAGCTTTTGCGTGAAGCGCACGACTTCTTCACGGAACTCGCCACGATCCCGCGCCTGCATCACCGCCAGATAGCCGCCAGGGAGCATCGTTCTCCTTCTCCGCAGAGACCACAACCCACCGGCCCTGGCCGGCGCCCTGACAGGGTTTACAGCTTTCGCTGCACACCCACTTGCCCAAAGATAGCGCCATGCAACAAACTGCCTCTGTCCCGCGCGAGAAGCCCGCGCCCCCTGTCACCCCCTGGTCGTTGCATGCCTGGCCGCCGTTATTGTGGCAGGCCGGCGAACCGGCCCGTGTGCGGTTTCACCACCTTGGCACGCGTATCACGTACACCGGCAACCCGCTGGGACCGCCGGCCGGGCAGACGATCTGGGGCGGCAGCGCCGCCGATGGCCAGGCCGGCATGGCCTGGGACTGGATCCTCATCACGCGCGGCGTCGTGGCCATGGCCGACCCGATGTCGGTGATCACCAACCTGCGCCTGGTCGGCGAACAGGGCGAGGTCCTCACCGCACAGCAGTCGGCGCGTTTCCTCAACGAGATCGTGCGCGCACTGCCCTGGCAGAGCGAGGTACAGCGCGCGCTGGGCGCGCGCGCGCACTGACCGCCGCTTGCGACGCTGGCGACGCTGGCGACGCTGGAGCGCAGGCTACTTCAGCGCTGCCGTGCGCAGGGTACGGGCGACGAAGACGATCGCCGCCGCCGCCAGCAGCGCGCACACGCCGGCGGCCAGCGCCACGTCGGCCCAGGGCAGCGCCTCGCCGCGCAGCACGCGGCCCATCAGCGTGGTCTGCGCCAGCGCCGGCACCCACAGGTGCCAGGGCGCCGGGCCTTCCTGGTTGAAGATCGTCACCAGCGGCAGCATCGACACGCCCAGCACCACGACGGTGGCGTTGGCCTGCGCTTCCTTGAAGGTCTTGCAGCGGATCGCGATCGCCATCAGCAACGCCGCCAGCGCACCGGCCAGCGGCAGCAGCAGGCCGACGAAAGCCGCCGCCTCGGCGATGCCGAAACGGAACATCGCCGACAGTGCCTCGCTGCGCAGCAGCCACTGCCCGGGCAGGAAACTCAGGCACGACAGCACGGCGATCAGGATGCCGACGCTGGCCACCGCGCCCCACTTGCCCAGCACCAGCGCCAGCCGCGGCGCCGGGTTCATCAGCAAGGGCTCCAGCGAGCCGCGCTCGCGTTCGCCCGCCGTCGTGTCCAGAGCCGCGTTCAGCGCCCCGTAGAGCACCGCCATGAGCACGAAGAACGGCACCATGGTCGACAGCTGCGCGGCGCGGCTGGCCGGGTCGGCGAGGTCGCGCTCCTCGATGCGTACGGCTTCCAGCGCCGCCGGCGAGACGCCTCGCACCGCCAGCCGCAGCGTCGCCTGCTCCTGGTTGAAGCCGCGCAGCAGGCGCAGCGCGGCGCCGCTGCCGGTCTGCGAACGCGGGTTGGTGGCGCTGGCCAGCAGTTCCACCACTGGCGCCTTGCCGTGCGCCAGGCCGTGCTCGAAGTCCGCCGGCACCACCAGCACCGGATCGCCGAGCTTGCTGTCCCTGAGCTGCTGCTCGTAGCCTGCGGGCGCCTCGCGCACCGTGTAGGTCTGGCGTTCGAGGAAATTGCGCAGTGTCGGCGCGTGCTCGATGCCGTGCACGACGACGACGCGTGCCTCGGCGCGCTGCTCGATGCCGGCCACCAGCTGCGACACCAGCACCAGCACCGCCGGGCCGATGGCCACCGAGCTGAGCAGCACCACCAGCAGCGTGCGCCGGTCGCGCAGGGCGTCGACCAGCTCCTTCAGGTACACCGTCCACGCCGCGGCCATCATGCGATGCTCCCGTGCTGGCGCTCGTCGGCACCGAAGGCCAGCGCGACGAAGGTCTGCTCGAAGTCGGCCTGGCCGCTGGCGGCGTTGAGCTCGGCGACGCTGCCCACGGCCACGGTGCGGCCTTGCGAGACCACCACCACCGCGTCGCACAGGCGTTCGACCTCCTGCATGATGTGGGTCGAGAAGACAATGCACTTGCCGTGCTCGTCGCGCAGGCGGCGCAGGGTGTCGCGCAGCGACCGCGTGGCCAGCACGTCCAGTCCGTTGGTCGGTTCGTCGAGCACGATGTTGGCCGGGTCGTGCACCAGCGCACGCGCCAGCGCGGTCTTCATGCGTTCGCCCTGGCTGAAGCCGTCGGTGCGGCGGTCGAGCAGCGGCTGCATGTCCAGCATCTGCGCCAGCACTGCGGCGCGCGCCGTGGCGGCGGCACCGCTCATGCCGTGCAGGCGGCCGTAGTAGACGATGTTCTCGCGCGCCGTCAGCCGCGGGTACAGGCCGCGCGCGTCGCTGAGCACGCCCATGCGCGCCAGCGCCTCGGTGGGCCGGGTGGCGACGTCGATGCCGTCGACGCCCACGCTGCCGGCGTCGGGCTCGATCAGCGCCGCGGCGATGCGCAGCGTCGTCGTCTTGCCGGCGCCGTTGGGCCCCAGCAGGCCGGTGATGCGGCCGTCGGCGGCGGTGAAGCTCACGCCGTCGACGGCCAGCACGCTGCGCGCCTTGGCGCCGCGGCCCTGCGTGAAGCGCTTGCTGAGCTGCTGGAACTCGATCACTTCGCAACCTCTGCCGTGACAGGTGCGAAGGCCGGCGGCCGCGGCAGCGCGCGCGCGCAGTCGGTGTCGATCTTCAGCGCCTCGGCGTCGCTGGCGGCGTCGACGAAGCGGAAGATGGCGTCGCGCATGCAGGGCAGCGCCATCACGCCGTGGCTGGCCTGGGGCACCACGGCGTGGCGTGCCTTGGCGCCGAGGGCTTGCACGACCCGCTCGCCGTGGCGCGGCGGCGTCACCGGGTCGGCGCCGCCCGACAGCACCAGCGTCGCCGCCGGCGCCGGCGGCAGCGTGTAGAACGCCGCCGGCACCACGCCGCGCGGCCAGTCGGCGCAGGCGCGGCGGTAGATGTCGGCGAAGGCCGTGCCGAAGTCGGCGCCTGGCCGGTCGGCTGCCTGCGACGTGCGCGGCACGTCTTCAGTGCACACCACCGAGAAGTGCATGCCCTCGGACAGCGCCGCGGCACGGCCGCCGGACAAGGCCGTGGCCAATCCCACCAGCGCTTCGAAGCGGCCGCGCGCGGCCTCGGTCAGCGCCAGCGGTAGCGCCGACGCCAGCGCTGGCACGTACAGCGGCGTGCGCACCAGCCCCAGCAGCGTGTCCCGCGTGAGCCTGAGCCGCTGCACCTCGCCGGTCATCGGGTGTGCCACGCTCGCGCCGCGCGGCAGGGTGGCCAGCAGCGCGTGCCAGTCGGCGCGCAGCTCCGGGTAGCGTGCGGCGCAGGCCGGGTCGGCTGCGCAGGCGGTGAACACGGCGTCCAGCGCGGCCTGGTTGTCGGTGGAGAACGAAGCCGGCAACACCATGTCGGGCGGCGCCACGCCGTCGAGCACGGCACGCCGCACGGCCTGCGGGAACTGGCGCATGTAGTCCAGCGCCGCCCGTGTGCCGTAGCTGCCGCCGACGAGGTTGACCTGCTCGGCCCCCAGCTGGCGGCGCACGGCGTCGGCATCCTGCATCGCCACCGCGGTGGTGTACTGGCGCAGGTCGCCGTGCGGCAGTTTCTGCAGCCGGGCACGGCAGTCGGCCAGGCGCTCGAGCAGCCGCGCCGGGTCCACCGCATCAGCCATTGGCTGCGTCGGGCTGACTTCGTCGCACAGCAGCGGCGCGCTACGGCCGGTGCCACGCTGGTCGATGAGCACGATGTCGCGCCGGTTCGACAGGCGACCGAGCAGACGCGCCACGCTGCCGGCGATCTCGACCGCGCTCTGCCCCGGCCCGCCGGCGAAGAAGAACACCGGGTCGGGCTTGCGGTTGCGCGCCAGCGCCGGCAGCAAGGCAAAGTGGACGTCGATCTGCGTGCCCTGCGGCGCGGCCGGGTCCAGTGGCCGGCGCACGCTGCCGCACCAGGCTTCGTGCTCGACGCCCTGCAGCCGGCACGGTTCGAGTCCAGGTCGGGTTTCGGCGGCCCGCAGGGGCGAGGCCGCGAGCACACCGGCCAGCAGCGCGGCCAGGAGGGGAAGGTTCTGCATGGGCGCCGATTCTGCGGTGCGCGGCGATCTGCCGGGTCGCTGTGCAAGCGAACGCGGGTTCGGCGGCAAGGAAATGGCGCCGTCGGCTCCCAAACGGGCGGTACGGGCGCCAGGTCTGGCGGCGGCTTGCCGCCCGTTGCGGACCTTGCCGGGTGTCCGCTTTCGCGTGCGGGCTATGGTGGCGGCAAAGGGGTGTGGGGG
>CAYJOA010000236.1:4224-4537 GCA_964371495.1 uncultured Rubrivivax sp. | reverse complement strand
CCGGACCTGCATGCGCTGGTGGCCGCCACGCTGCGCGACCTGCATCCCGGCGTGCCCGGCCTGCCGGCGATAACGGCGGCCAGTTCGCTGGACCGCGATCTCGGCCTGGACAGCCTGGCGCGCATGGAACTTCTGCTGCGCATCGAGGCCGCAGCCGGCGTCGCCCTGCCCGAGGACACGCTGCAAAGTGCCGAGACCGTGGCCCAGCTGTGGCTGGCGGTGCAACGCGGCCGGGGCCCGGCCGGCGGCGGGGGGGGGCGGGCCCCCGCCCGGGCCGGGCCCCCCCCCCCCCCCCCCCCCCCCCCCCCCCCCC
>CAYJOA010000236.1:0-4214 GCA_964371495.1 uncultured Rubrivivax sp. | reverse complement strand
CGTGCCGAGCCCGGGGCCCTGGGGGGGCGGGCGGGGCAACGCGGCCGGGCCCGGCCGGCGGCGGGCGGAGCGGGCGCGCCGGCCGGGCCGGGAACGCCCCCACCGCCAACAGCTGCGCGAGAGCCGGCCGCGGCCGTCGGCACCACGGCCGGCACCGACGCTGGCTCCGGTGCCGAGCCCTGGCAAACGGCGTCGACCCTGCTGCAAGTGCTCGACGCCCACCTCCAGGTGCACCCCGACCGCGTGCAGATCGTCGTCCTCGCCGACGAGGCCGAGACCTCCATCACCTACCGCCAGCTGGCGGACGCTTCGGCGGCGGTCGCAGCCGGGCTGCAGCGCGCCGGGCTGCAGCCGCGGCAGACGGTGGCCATCATGCTGCCGACCTCGCCCGGCTACTTCTACGCCTACTTCGGCATCCTGCGCGCCGGCGGCATCCCGGTGCCGATCTACCCGCCGGCGCGCGCCTCGCAGCTCGAGGACCACGTGCGCCGCCACACCGCCATCCTGGCCAACGCGCAGGCGACCCTGCTGATCAGCGTGCCGCAGGCCATGGCGGTGGCGCGCCTGCTGCAGGCCCGTGTGCCCGGGCTGCGCGCGGTGCTGACGCCGGAGCAGCTGGCCGCAGGCGGCGGCGCACCGGCGCCGGTGCCGGTGCAGGCCGAGGACATCGCCTTCATCCAGTACACCTCGGGCAGCACGGGGCAGCCCAAGGGCGTGGCGCTGACGCACGCCAACCTGCTGGCCAACATCCGCGCCATGGCGCAGGCCATCGCCGCCACGCCGGACGATGTCTTCGTCAGCTGGCTGCCGCTGTACCACGACATGGGGCTGATCGGCGCCTGGCTGGGCAGCCTGTACGTCGGCTTCCCGCTGGTCGTGATGTCGCCGCTGGCCTTCCTGGCGCGTCCGCGGCGCTGGCTGGAGACGATGACCCGGCATGGCGGCACCTTGTCGGCCGGCCCCAACTTCGCCTACGAGCTGTGCCTGTCGCGCATCGGCGACGACGCGCTGGCCGGACTGGACCTGCGCCGCTGGCGACTGGCCTTCAACGGCGCCGAGGCGGTGAGCCCCGACACCGTGCAGCGTTTCAGCCAACGTTTCGCCGCCTGCGGGCTGCGACCCGAAGCGATGACACCGGTCTACGGCCTGGCCGAGGCCTCGGTGGGGCTGCTGTTCCCGCCGCTCGGGCGCGGCCCGCGCGTCGACCGCATCTATCGCCGGCGCTTCGAGAGCGAGCGCCGCGCGCTGCCGGCGGTCGCCGACGGCACCGGCACGCTGCATTTCGTGGCTTGCGGCCACGTCCTGCCGGGGCACGAAGTGCGCATCGTCGACGACGGCGGCCAGCCGGTGGCCGAGCGCGTCGAAGGCCGGCTCGAGTTCCGCGGCCCCTCGGCCACGCGCGGCTACTGGCGCGCGCCCGAGCAGACGGCGCGCTTGTTCGATCAAGGCTGGCTGGACACCGGCGACCGTGCCTACGCCGCCGAAGGCGACGTCTTCATCACCGGGCGCGTCAAGGACATCGTGATCCGCGGCGGCCGCAACCTGTACCCGCAGGAGATCGAGGCCGCGGTGGGCGCGGTGAGCGGCATCCGCAAGGGCTGCGTCGCCGTATTCGGCAGCGCCGACGCGCGCACCGGCACCGAACGTCTGGTCGTGCTGGCCGAAGCCGACCCACGCCAGCCGCGTGCCGCCGAAGCACTGCGCGACGCCGTGTCGCGTGCCGTTGTGGACACCATCGGCGAGCCGGCCGACGAGATCGTGCTCGCGCCGCCGCACACGGTGCTCAAGACCTCCAGCGGCAAGGTGCGGCGGTCGGCCTGCCGCGAACTCGTCGAGCAGGGCCGCATCGGCAATGCGCGGGCGAGCGTGCGCCGGCAGTGGTGGCGGCTGGCGGCCGAGGCGGCGCAATGGCGGCTGCACGCGGCTGCCGCCGCAGCGGCGACGGCGGCCGGCACGCTGCTGTTCGGGCTGCGCGCCACGGCGCTGTTCTGGCTGGTCGCGCCGCCGGCCTGGCTGGTGGCAGTCATGATGCCGACGCCGGCTGCGGCCTGGGCCTTCTGCCGCCGCGCGGCGCGCGCCCTGCTGCGGCTGTGCGGTGTGCCGCTGGCCGTGCAGGGGCTGCAAGGGCTGCCGGCCAGCCGGCCCTGTGTGCTGGTGTGCAATCACGCCAGTTATCTGGACGGCCTGGTGCTGGTGGCGGCGCTGCCGCGGCCCTACGCCTTCGTGGCCAAGCGTGAACTCGAGCGCCAGTTCGTCGCCGGACCCTTCCTGCGCCGGCTGGGCTGCGCCTTCGTCGAGCGCTTCGATGCGCAGCGCAGCGTCGCCGACGCCTCGCACATGGCCGACGCGGTGCGGGCCGGGCGTTCGCTGCTGGTGTTCCCCGAAGGCACGTTCGGCGACGACCCGGGACTGCTGCCCTTCCACCTCGGCGGTTTCCTGGCGGCCGCGCAGGCCGGCGTGCCGGTGCTGCCGCTGACGCTCAGCGGCACGCGCCGCATGCTGCCGGGCGGGCGCTGGTGGCCGCGGCAAGCGACGCTGGCGCTGCACGTCGGCGAGCCGATCGAGCCGGCGGCCGGTGTCGAGCTGTTCGCTGCCGCGGTGCAGCTGCGCGACGCGGCGCGGGCGGCGATCGTGCGCCGGCTCGACACCGACGACACGCCCTGAGCTATGCAGCGCCGCGGCATCGGCCTGATTCCGGGCGCCATCACGGGTGCCGCGGACCGTGGTCCCGCGCGCCTGCTGAAAGGCGTCAGAGATCGACCCGCGTCCCGCGCGCCGGAGCCTCGACGCTCCAGCCGTAGCGGTCTGCCACCAGGTCGGCGAAGCCGCAGGCGGTCTGCGCCTCGCCGTGAACGACGAAGGTGCGTGACGGTGCCTCGGCAAAACCCTCCAGCCAGGCCAGCAACGCCGCCTGGTCGGCATGCGCCGAAAGCCCGCCCAGCGTGTGGATGCCGGCGCGCACCGTGACCTCCTCGCCGAAGATGCGCACGTGCTTGTCGCCGTCCACCAGGCGCCGGCCCAGCGTGCCGGCAGCCTGGTAGCCGATGATCACGACCGCGCACTCCGGCCGCCCGAGGTGGTGGCGCAGATGGTGCTTGATGCGGCCGCCGTCGCACATGCCGCTGGCCGCGACGATGATGGCGCCGGCCTTGATGCGGTTCAACGCGATCGACTCGTCGACGCTGCGCGTGAAACGCAGGTCCAGCCACTCCGGGTGCGACTGCCGCAGCGACAGCAGCGCGCGTGTCTCGTCGTCGAGGAACTCCTCGTGCCTCCAGGTGATCTCGGTCACCTTGTCGGCCATCGGGGAGTCGACGAAGACCTGCAGCCGCGGCAGCTTGCGCTGCCGGCACAGGTCCACCAGCAGGTGCAGCAGCTCCTGCGTGCGGCCCAGGGCAAAGGCCGGGATGATGATGTTGCCCTGGCGGCGCCGCAGCGTGTCCTCGATCACGACCACCAGTTCGTCGACGGTCTCCTGCAGAGGGCGGTGCAGCCGGTTGCCGTAGGTCGATTCGACCACCAGCACGTCGGCCGCCGCGACGGCCGTCGGGTCGCGCACGATCGGCCGCCCGGGCTGCCCGAGGTCGCCGGAGAAGACGATCTTGCGGGTGTGTCCTGCTGCGCCCACCCAGACCTCGACGATCGCCGAGCCGAGGATGTGGCCCGCATCCTGGAAGCGGCAGCGCACCGAGGCGTGCGCCTGCAGATCCTCGCCGTAGGCCACGCCCTGAACCTGCTCGAGGCAGGCCTGGGCTTGCGCCACCGTGTACAGCAGCGGCGCGATGGCCCGGGTGCGTGGCTGCTGCCGGCCCTGCTTGCGCTGCGCGCGCGCCCACTCGGATTCCTGGATGTAGGCGCTGTCCAGCAGCATCACCGACAGCAGGTCGGCGGTGGCGGTGGTGGTGTAGACCGGGCCGCCGAAGCCCATGGCGCACAGCCGCGGCAGCAGGCCGCTGTGGTCGATGTGGGCATGGGTCAGCAGCACGAAGTCGATGTCGCGCGGCTCGAAAGGCCACGCCGCCAGGTTGCGCTCGCGCGCCTCGCGCCCGCCCTGGAACATGCCGCAGTCGACCAGGAAACGCACGCCATCGGCCTCGACCAGGAAGCACGAACCGGTGACTTCCTGCGCCGCGCCGATGAAGGTGAGTTTCATCCGATGAACGACCTGCCAGTGCGGCGCCTCCGGGTCGGCTGGCGCGCCGCGCCGGCGCTCA
>CAYJOA010000235.1:0-4634 GCA_964371495.1 uncultured Rubrivivax sp. | reverse complement strand
GCTCGGGCCGGATCTCGGGCTCGGGGTTGGCCAGCGCCAGGATGATGGGCCGCGCGGCCATCGTCGTCACCATCTCGGCGCTCAGCACGCCGGGGGCCGAGCAGCCCAGGAAGACGTCGGCGTCCCGCACCACGTCGGCCAGCGTGCGCGCTTCGGTCGCATCGGTGGAAGGGCGGCAGTAGCGCTGCTTGCTCTCGTCCAGCTTGCCGGACTTGAAGTCGTCGCGGCCCTCGCGGATGACGCCCTTGGAGTCACAGACGAAGATGTTCTCGCGCCGCACGCCCAGGCCGACCATGACGTCCAGGCAGGCGATGGCCGCCGCGCCGGCGCCCGACACCGCCACCTTGACCTCACCGATCTGCTTGCCCACCAGTTCCAGGCCGTTCAGCAGCGCGGCCGAACTGATGATCGCGGTGCCGTGCTGGTCGTCATGGAAGACCGGGATATTCATGCGCTCGCGCAGCTTCCTCTCGATGTAGAAGCACTCGGGCGCCTTGATGTCCTCGAGGTTGACGCCGCCCAGCGTGGGCTCCAGCGCGGCGATGATGTCGATCAGCTTGTCGGGGTCGAGCTCGGCGAGCTCGATGTCGAAGACATCGATTCCGGCGAACTTCTTGAACAGGCAGCCCTTGCCTTCCATCACCGGCTTGCCGGCCAGCGGGCCGATGTGGCCCAGCCCCAGCACCGCGGTGCCGTTGGTGACCACGCCCACCAGGTTGCCGCGCGAGGTGTATTCGTGCGCCAGCGACGGGTCGGCCTCGATCGCCAGGCAGGCGTACGCCACTCCCGGCGAATAGGCCAGCGACAGGTCACGCTGATTGCTCAGCGGCTTGGTCGGCGTGACCGAGATCTTGCCGCGCGTCGGCGCGCGGTGGTACTCCAGCGCCGCTTCGCGCAGCGCCTGTTCGGCGTCGGAAAGGGGCTTGGTCATCGGCAGTCTCCTTTGCTTCGTATGTAGTGACCCGAATGACGGAGGGTACCGCGACCGAACTCGTCCAGCATATTCTTGCGCCCTCGATGCCTGATGGCACGGCAGTGAATTGCCGTCAACGGCAATTGGCCGCGCGCCGGGACGACGGAGACGCTGGCGGCTGCGGCGCGTCTGATCCTGAGCGGCGAGCCGTTGCCGATGGAGCGTGCTTTCGTCGACAACAGCGATGTTCGCTGCGCATGGGGTAAGCGATCTGGGCCGCGCCGCCATGACTTCAGGCATGACCGACTTGATCCCAGACCGTTTCGCCGAATGAGCCGGATCGCACTGTCGGATTATTTTCCACTTCGGGGTCGCCGCAGGCGCCGCGAGCACCCCCCCCTGAAACCGGGGGGAAGTCGCAAATTGAGCATTGGCGCGGGTCTACGGCCCGCCGGCTACGTGCGATCATCGGGTGGCAGAATTTATGCTTGTCATCTCCCGACGATGCTGGATTCCACATGAACGATCGCGAGTTGCATTCCCCCAATCCGGCCGGCAAGGATCCGTCCTCCGCCGCGCCGCGCATTGACGCCGTCCGCCGGCGGCTGTTCCGAGGCGTTGCCGGTGGCACCGGCGTGCTTTTGACGGTAGTTGCCCGAACCGCGCTTGCCGGAGGCACTGGAGGAGGCGTCTGCAAGAGCCCGTCGGCGATATTCAGCGGTAACACCAGCCCTCGCCCGGACGACGGTGCTTCCTGCTCCGGCGGTCGTTCACCCGGCTACTGGGTCCAGCCGCAGCACTTCGGCGCATGGACGAAGGCGGGCGCGACGCCCCCGACCTTCAACCCGATACTGCAGGAATGTGCATCGGGAACCGGTGGGCTGGCGCTGACCGCAATCGTCGACTCCGGAACGACTTTTCAGTCGGTCTTCGGCAATGACCTGACGCCGAAATCGGGGATCACGGTCCTCAGACCTGTCAGCCTTTGGGCAGTCATCTACTCGCCCAATAGTTTCAGCAGTGGACAGATCGCCCGCCACCTGGCCTGCGCCTGGTTGAACGCGAATTACTTCAAGGGCAGCGCGCCGCAGTACCCGCTGACGCCTCAGCAAGTCAAGGCTATGTGGACACAGCTGACTACGCTGGGCTACTACTGCCCGTCGGGGGCCGCCTGCACTGCCGCGGCTGGCTGGACCAGCGACCAGGTCAAGAGCTACATTGAAAACATGTACGACATCAACGCCGCGGTGCCCAACTACTGCCCCGGCGGCGGGGGCGGATGACCGCCGTGTTGCCGGACTCCAGCCTGCACGATCGCCCCATGAGTGCTGCAGGTTGGCGCCCGCGCCCTGGCCGCCAGCTGTGTCGCGGTCCAGCTTGGGACAGCGACACAGTGATTGTGTTTGACGCCGCGTCCGGGGACTACTGGGTGCTCGGGCACGATGCCGACGTCATGTTGCGGACGGTCGAAAGCGCGGTGTCCGGTGCCGCCGCCCCACTGGAAGTCGCGGTTGACGGCGAAATGCTGTCGGAACTGCAGCGCTGCGGCCTGATCGTGCCGGCGGCCTGACACACAATCGGGCCCTGCCCGATGCCAGACCACTCCTTGATCGACGACGTACTCGCGGTTCCACCGTTTACGGTCCGCGTTCGCACACCCTATCGTGCGGTAGCCGAGCATCTGCGATTCTTCTACGGCGACCACGCTCGGCCCGGCGCGGCTGCCTTCGTCGACTTCGACCTCGAACTGCGACCCGGTCGCGGGCTGCGTCGCTGGTGGCGCGCGCAGACGCATTTTGCGCTCGACGGCCACGAACCCTTTTTCCCCTTGCCGGCGTCGCAGGCGGCACCCATGTTCGAGTGGGGTTTGAACTGGTGCGTCGCGCAGCGGCCGCTGGGCTACCTCGTGATGCACGCTGCGGTCTTGGCGCGCGGTGAGCAGGCCGTGATGATGCCGGGCTTTCCGGGTGCTGGCAAGAGCACGATGTGCGCGGCGCTGGCGTACTGCGAGGGCTGGCGCCTGCTATCGGACGAGCTAGCAATCCTGGACCCGGTTGACGGGCGACTGCTGCCACATGCACGACCGATCAGTGTCAAGAACGCGTCGATCGGCGTCGTCTCCGACTTCCCCGGCGCGCGCCTCGGTCCGATCTACCGGGAGACGCGCAAGGGGGATGTCTCGCACCTCGCCTGCCCGGCCGTGGCGGTTCGGACCGCTGCCGACCGCGCCCGTGTCGCGTGGGTCGTGTTCCCGCGTTTCGACGCCGCCGCACCGGCGCGCTGCGAGGAGATCAGCCGCGTCGAGGCCTTCACGATGATCTCCGAGCAGTCGTTCAACAACGAGCGCATGGGAAAGCGCGGGTTCGAGGCACTGTGCCGGCTGCTCGACGGCGCGCGTTGCTTCGAGATTGGATACCGGTCGACTCAGGAAGGGCTGGACATCGTGCGCCGCGTGTGTGCCGCGTGAGCCCGGTGCTCGTAGCTTTGGTCGGCGGTCTGCGAGCGCCGACGACCCTCGCACACCTACTGCCGGCTGACTGGACCCGGCTGCTGGCAACGGCGCGCCGCACGAACCTGATCGGCGCGCTGGCCGTGCGCTGCGCAGAGGCCGACGTCGAGCTACCGGTCCCCGTACAACGCCACCTCGAGGGTGCGCGTCAACTGGCCGAGCGCCAGCGCCTGTCGGTCCATTGGGAGGTTGCCCAACTTGCCGAGACGTTGGCCCCGCTGGGTCTACCGGTGGTGTTACTCAAGGGAGCGGCGTATGTGATGGGCGACTGCGGCCTCGGCCGCGGCCGCATGTTCGGTGACATCGACATCCTGGTGCCACGGAAGGCGCTCGGCGCCGTCGAAAGCCGGCTGATGCTCGGTGGTTGGGTCAGCGCGAAGGCCGACGCCTACGACCAGCGCTACTACCGCGAGTGGATGCACGAGTTGCCACCGATGACACATATCCGGCGCGGCACCGTGCTCGACGTGCACCACACGATCTTGCCGCTGACCGCGCGCCACGCGCCGGACGCCGCGAGCATCATCGAGCGTGCCGAGCCGCTGCCAGCATGGGCGCCGCTGCGCGTGCCCTGTCCGGAAGACCTCCTGATACATAGCCTCACCCATCTGATGCACGAGGGTGAACTGCACAACGGGATCCGCGACCTGCACGACGTGGACGAGATGGCGCGCGTCTTCGGCGCCCAGGCAGGGTTCTGGGATCGGCTGGCCGCCCGCGCGGCCGGCAACGACCTCGCGTTGCCCGTGGCTTATGGCCTGACGCTGGCGAGACAGGTGTTCGACGCGCCGGTTCCCCAGCAAGTGATCGACCGCCTGCACCCCGGGCCCCGGCCGCGCTGGCTGTGGCCCCTTTACCGAAGGGCTTTGGATCCTGCTCAGGGTGCCGCCGGCAGGCTGGCCGCGTTCGTGGTCTACGTTCGTGCGCATGCTCTTCGCATGCCCACACCCTTGCTGCTGCGCCACCTCGCGATCAAGGCCTGGCGTGGGATGTTGCCCGAACCAGCGCCGCTCCCGTCCCCGGACCCCTGATTCAGAGCGCGCGGCGCCCCCGATGCGTCGCCCGTGCCCGCGCTTCAGCGCGTGTCCCGCTGTCCCGCGCGCTGCGCGAGGATCTCGAAAGCCGGCAGCGTCTTGCCCTCCAGCACCTCCAGGAAAGCGCCGCCGCCGGTGGAGATGTAGCTGATGTCGCCCTCGATGCCGTACTTGGCGA
>CAYJOA010000234.1:0-4639 GCA_964371495.1 uncultured Rubrivivax sp. | reverse complement strand
TCAGCCGGCCTGAGGCGCTGCGCGCGGCCGCACAATGCACCTGCGGGCCCCCCGCCGCAGGAGATTGCAGATGCCAGCCCACACCGAGACACGCTGGAAACACGACGGTGTACGCGTCGTGCCCGCCGACCGCCTGGACGCCAACACCGCGCAGACGCCCGGCATGGACCGCAAGGCGGCCATCAACTTCGCCCGCGTCGGCGCGCGCAAGCTGTGGGCCGGCACCGTGCACATCCACGCCGGCGCGCTGACCGGTGCCCACCACCACGGCGCGCTGGAAAGCGTGATCTACGTCGTCAAGGGCCGCGCCCGCATGCGCTGGGGCGAACGGCTCGAGTTCACCGCCGAAGCCGGGCCAGGCGACTTCATCTACGTGCCGCCGTGGGTGCCGCACCAGGAGATCAACGCCAGCCGCAGCGAGACGCTGGAGTGCGTGCTCGTGCGCAGCGACGGCGAGGCGGTGGCGGTGAACCTGGACATCGAACCCGTCGAGGCCCCGGAAGGCGTGGCCTGGGTCGACGCCACGCACCCCGCGCCGCCTCGACGCCGCCTTGACGCCGCCTTGACGCCGCCTTGACGCCGCCCCGACGCCGCCCGCCATGCCCGCCATCGCCAACCCGCGCGCCTTCCTGCGCAGCCTCTACGACGCCGCCGTGCAGCGTGCGCTGCCGGCGCACAACACCGCCGCCTTCCTGCCCGCGCCACCCGACCCGAGCGGGCCGCGCAGGGGCCGCACGCTGGTGCTCGGTGCCGGCAAGGCCGGCGGCGCGATGGCGGCAGCGGTCGACGCGCTGTGGCCGGCCGCGGCGCCGCTGGCCGGCCTGGTGGTGACGCGCTACGACCACGTGCCGCCCGAGTACCGCGCGCGGCCCGGGCGCATCGAGGTCGTCGAGGCGGCCCACCCCGTTCCCGACGCCGCCGGGCAGCGCGCCGCGCAGCGTTTCGTCGAGCTCACGCGCGGGCTGACGGCGCACGATCTCGTGCTGTGCCTGGTGTCGGGCGGCGGCTCGGCGCTGCTGTCGCTGCCGGCGCCGGGGCTGACGCTGGCTGACAAGCAGGCCGTCAACAAGGCCCTGCTGGCCAGCGGCGCGGCCATCGACGAGATGAACTGCGTGCGCAAGCACCTGTCGGCCATCAAGGGCGGGCGGCTGGCGGCGATGTGCCGGCCGGCGCGCGTCGTCACGCTGCTCATCAGCGACGTGCCGGGCGACGCGCCCGAAGTCATCGCCAGCGGCCCCACGGTGGCCGACGCCAGCACCTGCGCCGATGCGCTGGCGATCCTGCGCCGCTACGCCATCGAGCTGCCGCCGGCGGCGCGCGCCGGCCTGGAAAGCGGCGCCTTCGAAACACCCAAGCCCGGCGACGCGGTGTTCGCCGACAACCAGGTGCACCTCATCGCCACGCCGCAGCAGAGCCTGCAGGCGGCGGCGGCGGTGGCCCGCGCGGCCGGCGTCGCGGCGCACATCCTCAGCGACGAGATCGAAGGCGAGAGCCGCGAAGTCGGCAAGGTGCACGCCGCGCTGGCGCGCGCGGTGGCGCGGCGCGGCGAGCCTTTCGCGCGGCCTTGCGTGCTGCTGTCGGGCGGCGAGACCACCGTCACCGTCAGGAACAAGGGCGGCCGCGGTGGCCGGGCCACCGAATTCCTGCTCGGCTGCGCCATCGCGCTGCAGGGCGAGAGCGGCGTGCACGTGCTGGCCGCCGACACCGACGGCATCGACGGCATCGAGGACAACGCCGGCGCCATCGTCACCCCCGGCACGCTGGCGCGGGCGTCGGCCATGGGCCTGAAGGCGGCCGAATTCCTGGTCCGCAACGACGCCTACAACTTCTTCAAGCCGCTGGGCGACCTGGTGGCGCCCGGTCCCACCTTCACCAACGTCAACGACTTCCGCGCGCTGTACATCGCCTGACCATGCTGAAGACCCTGAAGGACCTGTTCAACGCCGTGCTGCCGCCACAGGCCGGCCGCGCCGCCGCGCCCACCGAGCACACGCTGGAACTGGCCACCGCCGTGCTGCTGGTGGAGGTGATGCGGGCCAGCGCCGAGGTCGGCGCCGCCGAGCGCCACGCCGTGCTGGCGGCGCTGCGCGACAAGTTCGTGCTTTCCGCCGACGAGAGCGACCGCCTGCTCGAACTGGCCGACCGCACGGCGCGCGACGCCACCGACTTCTTCGGCTTCACGTCGAGGATCAACGAGTCGTTCACGATGGAGCAGAAGCTGCGCATGATCGAACACATGTGGCGCGTGGCCTATGCCGACGGCGCGCTGAGCGCGCACGAGAACCACGTCATGTGGAAGGTCTCGGACCTGCTGCACATCCCGCATGGCGCCTACGTGTCGGCCAAGATGCGGGCGCGCGATGCAGCGCCGGGGCGGCCGGTCGACGGGGCCTGTTCATGAAACGCTGCGACCACACCGCCGCCTGGGCCGCGCTGCAGGGCCACTTCGAGGCCCACGGCCGCGACCTCGACCTGCGCGAGGCCTTCGCGCGCGATCGCGGCCGCTTCGCCGCGCTGTCGTTCGAAGCCCCCGAGGTCTTCGCCGACCTGTCGAAGAACCTGCTCGACACCGCCACGCTGCACTTCCTGGTCGAGCTGGCGCGCGCATGCGGACTCGAAGAGCGGCGCGACGCGATGCTGCGCGGCGACATCGCCAACGCCACCGAAGGCCGCGCCGTGCTGCACACGGCGCTGCGCGCGCCGCGCGGCAGCGGCCCGTTCAGCGACGAGGTGCACGGCGTGCTCGACGCCATGCTGGCCTACGCCGAGGCGGTGCGCGGCGACACCGGCATCAGCGACATCGTCAACATCGGCATCGGCGGCAGCGACCTCGGGCCGCAGATGGTGGTGCCGGCGCTGCAGGCCTACGGCCGCGCCGACAAGCGCCTGCACTTCGTCAGCAACGTCGACGGCCACGACATCGCGCCGCTGCTGCAGCAGCTCGATGCACGAACGACGCTGTTCATCGTCGCCAGCAAGACCTTCACGACGCAGGAGACGATGGCCAACGCGGCGGTGGCACGCGAGTGGTTCCTGGCGCAAGGCGGCAGCGACATCGCGCGCCACTTCGCCGCCACCACCACCAACGTCGCGGCCGCGGCGGCATTCGGCATCGACACCACCTTCGGCTTCTGGGACTGGGTCGGCGGGCGTTATTCGCTGTGGAGCGCGATCGGGCTGCCGATCGCCATCGCCGTCGGCGCCGAACACTTCCGCGCCCTGCTGGCCGGTGCCCATGCGATGGACCGTCACTTCGCCACGGCGCCGCTGGAGCGCAACCTGCCGGTGCTGCTGGGGCTGCTCGACGTCTGGTACCGCAACTTCCACGGCTACACCAGCCGCAGCGTGGCGCCTTACCACCAGGGCCTGCGGCGGCTGCCGGCCTACCTGCAGCAGCTGGAGATGGAATCCAACGGCAAGCGTGTCGACCTCGACGGCCGCGCCCTGCCCTACGGCACCAGCCCGGTGGTCTGGGGCGAACCGGGCACCAACGGTCAGCACGCCTACTTCCAGATGCTGCACCAGGGCAGCGACGTGGTCCCGGTGGAGTTCATCGCGGTCAAGACACCTGCCCACGGCCTGGCCGACCAGCACCACAAGCTGCTCGCCAACTGCCTGGCGCAGAGCCAGGCGCTGATGCTCGGCAAGACGGCCGCCGAGGCCGCGGCCGAGCAGGCCCCGACGGCGGCCGCCGGCATCGACGCCGCCGTGCTGGCGCGCCATCGCAGCTTCCCCGGCAACCGGCCGAGCACGACGCTGCTGCTGCAGGCGCTGACGCCGCGCTCGCTGGGCGCCCTGATTGCACTCTACGAGCACCGCGTCTACACCAGCGGCGCGTTGTGGGGCATCAACTCCTTCGACCAGTGGGGCGTCGAGCTCGGCAAGGCGCTGTGCAACCAGCTGCTGCCGCGTTTCGCCTCGGGCGACACGCAGGGCCTGGACGCGTCCACCGCCGGCTTGCTGGCGCGCCTGCGGGTATGAAGATCGTCTTCGACTTTGCCGGCGTGCTGTTCCGCTGGCAGCCGGCGGCGATGCTGCAGCGCGAGACCCCCCACCTGGCGCACGACGAAGCCAGCGCCGCGCACTGGGTCGAGCAGATCTTCCAGGGCTACGCCGGCGACTGGGGCGACTTCGACCGCGGCACGGTCGGCGCGGCTACCCTCGTGAAACGCATCGCCCGCCGCGCCGGACTGGCGGCCGACGACGTGCAACGCATCGTCGACGCCGTGCCACACGAGCTGCAGCCGGTCCCCGACACCGTGGCGCTGCTGCGCCGCCTGCGCGACGCCGGGCGCGAGCTCTACTTCCTGTCCAACATGCCGGCACCCTACGCCGACCACCTGCAGGCCCACCACGACTTCGTGGGCTGGTTCCGCGACGGCGTGTTCTCGGCACGGGTCCATGCCAACAAGCCCGAGGCGGCGATCTTCGAAATCGCTGCGGCACGATTCGGTGCCGCGCCCGGCGAGCTGGTGTTCCTGGACGACCGCCTGCCCAACGTGCTGGCTGCCCGGGCCTTGGGCTGGAAGGCGCTGCAGTTCAGCAGCGCCGGGCAGGCCGAAGCCGAGCTGCGCGAGCGGGGTTGGGCCTGAAAGGGCTGGCGGGCGATCGACAAGCCGGTGGTGCCTGCTTGCGGCCA
>CAYJOA010000233.1:0-4643 GCA_964371495.1 uncultured Rubrivivax sp. | reverse complement strand
CCAGCGCGCTGGCCTGCTCTTCGGTGCGCTGGCTGAGGTCTTCGTTGCCCTGGGCGATCTGCGCGCTGGCGCTGGCCACGCCCTCGGAGTTCCGGCGCACCTCGCTCACCAGGCGGGCGAGCTTGTCCTGCATCAGATACAAAGCACTCTGCAGCTGCGCGACCTCGTCCTTGCCCTGCGCAGCGACCGCGACAGTCAGGTCGCCGTCGGCCACGGCACGGGCCACGTCCACGGCGCGCCCGATCGGGCGCGTGATCGAGCGGCTGAACAGCACGCCGGCAACGATGCCGGCACCGCACACCACCAGCATCAACACGATGCTGACGATCGTGGCATGCCTGGCTTGTTCGGCGGCAGCGGCCGACTGCGCCGCACTGTCGGCCGCGATCTTCGCGCCGGCTTCGTCGAGCAGCTTGGCCGGCTCGCGGTCCATGCCGCTGACCGCCTTGTCGCCGACGCTGGCGTCGAAGTCGGCGCTCTTGAAGGACTCGAAGGCCTTGCGGTAGTTCTGGCCCATCGTGGCATGGGCCGCCGCGAACTTGTCGACCAAGGTCCTGGCATCGCCCGCGGGCAGTGCGGCCGACAGGGTCTTGACCTCGGCGGCCATCTCGCGTTCGATCTGGTTGAAGGCGGTCCAGTACTTCTCCAGTGCCTTGGGATCCTTGCCGCGCAGCAGCGTGTTCTTCCATTCCTGCACCTGCGTCTTGAACTGGCTCAGCAGCTGGCCGGCGGCGGCCTCGTTCCGGTGGCTGGCCTGCACGGTCGTGGCGTAGGCTTCGATCGACTGGTTGAGGCTGTAGATGCCATACAGGGCCGCACAAAGGACCAGCAGCAGCGCCGCGGCAATGGCCAGCGGCAGTTTGAGGGCGAGTTTCATGATGACTGTTTGGTGTAGATCGATTAAAGGCGACCCGTGCGAGATGTCGTCTCACGCCGGTGCTCCAGCGAGCACCGGAACTATCGGCCGTTCCGGGCGAATTTGAAGGCCGGGTAGCGGACCCTTCGGCGCCCACTTTGCCGGCGGCCGGCGAGGCCCGGACAGGCAAACGCCCGGCAGGCCGGGCGCGGTTCCAGACGCCGCGAGGCCGGGCTCAGAAGCTGGTCCAGTCGCCGTCGGTGCCGGTCCTGGCCGGCACCGGCGCTGCGGCAACGGCCACCGTGGGGACCGCAGCCGCAGCCGCAGCCGCTGGCGTCCTGGCCTTGCCGAAGCTCGGCCGCGTCACGTTCTTGGCGCGTTCGGGGCTGCGACGCTCGGGGCTCTGCCGCACCGGCGCGGCAGCCTGCGCCGCTGCGCCCTGCGCCAGCTTGAACACCGCCACCGCCTGCACCAGCTGCTGCGCCTGGCCCTTCAGGCTCTCGGCGGCGGCAGCGCTTTCTTCCACCAGCGCCGCGTTCTGCTGCGTCGCCTGGTCCATCTGGCTCACCGCCTCGCCGACCTGCGCCACGCCCGTGCTCTGCTCGCTGGCCGCGGCGCTGATCTCGCCCATGATGTCGGTCACGCGCTTGATCGAGTCGACCACTTCGTTCATCGTCGCTCCGGCCTCGTCCACCAGCGCCGTGCCTTGCGCGACCCGCTCGACGCTGTCGGTGATCAGGCCCTTGATCTCCTTGGCGGCGTCGGCCGAACGGCCGGCCAGGCTGCGCACTTCGCTGGCCACGACGGCGAAGCCGCGGCCCTGCTCGCCGGCGCGCGCCGCTTCGACCGCGGCGTTGAGCGCCAGGATGTTGGTCTGGAAGGCGATGCCGTCGATGACGCTGATGATGTCGGCGATCTTCCTGCTGCTGTCGTTGATGCCCTTCATCGTCGTCACCACCTGGCCGACGATTTCGCCGCCCTTGGCGGCCACCGTGGAGGCGCCCAGCGCCAGCTGATTGGCCTGCCTGGCGTTGTCGGCGTTCTGCTTCACGGTCGAGCCGAGCTGTTCCATCGACGCAGCCGTCTCTTCCAGCGCGCTGGCCTGCTCTTCGGTGCGCTGGCTCAAGTCCTGGTTGCCCTGGGCAATCTCGGCCGAGGCCGTGGCCACGCCTTCGGCGTTCTGGCGCACGCCGCCGACGATGCGCGTCAGGCTGTCCTTCATGTTCGACAGCGCGCGCACCAGGTCGGCGGCCTCGTCCTTGCCGTCCAGCCGCAGCGCCACCGTCATGTCGCCGCTGGCCATCTGCTCGGCGTCGGCCGCGGCGCGGGCCAGCGGCCGCGTGATGCTGCGCGAAATGACCAGGGCGAGGATGCCGCCGAGCCCGATCAGCAGCACGGCCAGGGCCAGCAACAAGTAGAGGCTGCGGCTGTTGGCGGCATCGATGGCGTGCGCGGTGTCGTCGATCGACTTGCGCTGGTAGGCCAGGAATTCCTGCACGCGCTGTTCATAACTCTTGGCCGCCGGCAGGAAGGCCTCGGCATACAGGCGCGCCGCTTCGGCGTCGTTGCCGGCCTTCCTGGCGTCCATCACCAGATCCTTGGCGGCCTGGTATTTCACGCGGGACTCGATCGACGCCTTGAAGACGGCCTTTTCCGCCTCCGTCGTGAGCAGCGGCTCGAGGGTCTTCAGCGTCTCGCTGGCCTTCTTGATGCTTGCCGAGATCTCTTCGGCGAAGACCGTCGCCAGCGTGCCGTCGGTGCTCTTGGCGATCATCGAGGTCCGCGCGATGGCCGCATAGATCAGCACGTACCAGTCGGAAGCGGTGCGCTCCTTGGCCAGCGGACTCTCCATCATGTGGCGCGTCGCCTGCGCGTTCTTGCTGGCGCTGAAGAGTGCGTACGAAGTCGAAAGCGCAGAGAGCGCCAGAACCGCTGCAAAGCCCAGCGCCAGGCGGGTGCCGATTCTGAAGTCGGAGAGTCTCACAGTCGTGTCCTTTGAACGTGGCTGCGCCAGATCCGACAGCTGCTTGTGCCCGTAAGTGACGCGTTGTGGTGCTCGTGGACTATCGGCCGTCCGCGCTGCGGACTGAAGGCCGAGAAGCGAGCCTTTGCGCCCGCACTTCGGCGCCGGGGCGGTGGCGGCGAGGCCGCGGCCGCGAATTGCCGGCCTGGCTGCGCCTTTTTCGGGTGATCGGGGCCTCAGGTTCGTCGCCACACTGCCGAAAGATCCTCGAGGGTCGGCTTGCCGGCCAAGCCTTTCCCCATTGTTCAGCGGAGTGCAACCTTGAAGACGTTCCCCCATGCCCTGGCCGTGATGGCCGTGTTCGCGACCTCGATGTCGGCCCATGCCTACGACCCCAAGGCCACCATCGCCGACCTCGATGCGCGCCTGGCCAAGATCGGCGTCGCCAAGATCGAAGGCACCGACACCGTCGCCGGCAAGTCCGTGCCGGCCATCTTCTTCGGCGAGCGCAAGATCAACAACAACTACGACGTCGTGGATGCCGTGCGCAGGGCCCACGGCGCCACCGCGACGGTGTTCGTGAAGGACGGCGAGGAGTTCGTCCGCGTCAGCACCAACGTGCTCACCCCCGAGGGCAAGCGCGGCATCGGCACCCAGCTCGCGCGCAACGCCGCCTACGCCGCCGTCAGCAAGGGCCAGCAGTTCTGCGGCGCCATCGACGTGCTGGGCACCGCCTTCGACGCCTGCTACAACCCGATCAAGGACGCCGGCGGCAAGATCGTCGGCGTCAGCTACATCGGCCACAAGAAGTGATGCCCACGGGCCGTGCCCCGGCCGCGCCGCACGGCACCTAAGGGCCGCCCCCGTGGGGTGCCCCCACTCGAGAGACAGACACCATGAAGATCCTGGGCGCCGTGATGGCCGCATTCACCCGCATGAAGGTCGGTCGGCAGTTCGCGGCTGGCTTCGCCACGGTGCTGTTGTTGATGGCCGCGCTCGGAGCGGTGTCGCTGCTGTCGCTGGGCCAGGCCGACGAACGAGCGCGTGAACTGGAGAGCAAGTGGCTGGCCGGCGTGGGGCACCTCGCCGAGTCCCGCGCCGCCATCATCGAGATGCGCGACCTGGAGGTCAAGCACAGCCGTACCGACGACCGCAGTTATCAGTCGGAGTACGAAGAGAAGTTCGCCGAAGCGCGCAAGACGGCGGTCACCGCGCTGGCAGCCTACAAGGCGCTGGTGGCGGGCGAAGACGAAGCCAAGCTGCTGGCCACCTTCGACAAGGCCTGGGCCGAATACCAGAAGTTCAGCCAGCAGGTGCTGGCCCTGGGCCGCGACAAGAAGCAGACCGATGCTGCCGACATCTCCGACGGCGCTTCGTCGATGAACGTGGACGAGGCGCTGGTCGCGCTGACGGCGATCACGCGCTACAACTTCGAGGGCGGCCACAACGCGGCCGCCGCGGCCCATGCGACCTCGACACGGACGCGCAAGGTGGTACTGGCACTGGTGGTGGCGGCGCTGGTGCTGGGCGCCGGGATGGCGCTGCTCATCACGCGCAGCCTGCTCGGCCAGCTGGGTGGCGAACCGCGCACCGCCGTGCAGCTGGCGCGTGCGGTGGCCTCCGGCGACCTGAGCACGACTATCGTGCTGAAGCCGGGTGACTCGACCAGCCTGATGGCCGCGCTGCAGGCGATGCAGCTCGGTCTGACCGATGCCGTGCGACAGGTGCGCGAGGGCTCCGAGAGCGTGGCCAGCGCCAGCCAGGAAATTGCCCAGGGCAACGAAGACCTCAGCCAGCGCACCGAAGAGCAGGCCAGCGCGCTGG
>CAYJOA010000232.1:3126-4706 GCA_964371495.1 uncultured Rubrivivax sp. | reverse complement strand
ATCGCTCGCGTGAAAGGCGACGTCAGTATGCGCAGCAGCTGATAGAAGAAGTTCGACTCGCGCTTGGCGCCCGCCAGGACGTACAGCAGTCCCTGCCCCAGCAGGGACAGCAGGGCAATCTCGCAGACCAACTTCACAGCGGATAGAAACAACAGCACCGAGGCAGCCTCTCCAATGGGACCGGCCGACTGTTGGCGTGCGCGCTTACGGCTTTCTGACAGACCGGTGCCACACGCGCGCATCCCCGCATAGGTGTTTCCCTAGCGCGCCCGGCCGTCGACCCGGGCGCTGCGGATGCTGCAGCGCGCAAAAAAAGGGGCCCTCGCGGGCCCCGGATTCGGCGCGCGGGCGGGCCGCTAGCGTGCCGCCAGCCGCGTCCAGGTCTCGATCACGCTGTCGGGATTGAGCGAGATCGAGACGATGCCTTCGGCGGCCAGCCAGTCGGCAAAGTCGGGGTGGTCGCTGGGACCCTGGCCGCAGATCCCGATGTACTTGCCGGTGGCGCGGCAGGCCGTGATGGCGCGCGAGATCAGCGCCTTGACGGCGGGGTCGCGCTCGTCGAAGTCGGCAGCCAGCTGCTCCAGGCCGGAGTCGCGGTCCAGCCCCAGGGTGAGCTGCGTGAGGTCGTTGGAGCCGATCGACATGCCGTCGAAATGTTCCAGGAACTGCTCGGCCAGGATGGCGTTGCTCGGCACCTCGCACATCATGATCAGCCGCAGGCCGTCGACGCCGCGCTTGAGGCCACGCTCGGCCAGCATGGCCGCCACGCGTTCGGCCTGCTTCACGGTGCGCACGAAGGGCACCATGATCTCGATGTTGGTCAGGCCCATTTCCGTGCGCGCACGCTTGAGGGCCTCGCACTCCATTGCGAAGGCGTCGCCGAACTCGGCGCTGATGTAGCGGCTGGCGCCGCGGAAGCCCAGCATCGGGTTCTCTTCGTCGGGCTCGTAGCGCGTGCCGCCGATCAGCTTGCGGTATTCGTTGCTCTTGAAGTCGGACAGCCGCACGATCACCGGCTTGGGCCAGAAGGCCGCCGCGATGGTGGCGATGCCCTCGGTCAGCTTGTCGACGTAGAAGGCGCGGGGCGAAGCGTGCCCGCGCGCCACCGATTCCACCGCCTTTTTCAGGTCGGGGTCGATGTTGGGGTAGTCGAGGATGGCCTTCGGGTGGACACCGATATTGTTGTTGATGATGAATTCCAGCCGCGCCAGGCCGACGCCCGAGTTCGGCATCTGCGCGAAGTCGAAGGCCAGCTGCGGGTTGCCGACGTTCATCATGATCTTGATCGGGCAGTAGGGCAGCTCGCCGCGCTGCACCTCGCTGACCTCGGTCTCCAGCAGGCCATCGTAGATATAGCCGGTGTCGCCCTCGGCGCACGAGACGGTGACCAGGGCGCCTTCGTGCACGCGCGCGGTGGCGTCGCCGCAGCCCACCACCGCCGGGATGCCGAGCTCGCGCGCGATGATCGCGGCGTGGCAGGTGCGGCCGCCGCGGTTGGTGACGATGGCCGACGCGCGTTTCATCACCGGTTCCCAGTTCGGGTCGGTCATGTCGGTCACCAGCACGTCGCCCGGCTGCAC
>CAYJOA010000232.1:0-3026 GCA_964371495.1 uncultured Rubrivivax sp. | reverse complement strand
TCGGGCAGGTCCTCGGCAGTGGCCGACGAGCGCACCGCGAAGCTGGCCTGCGGGCTGCCGGCCACCAGCCGCGTGAACTGCTCGCGGATGCCGGCTTCCAGGGCCGGCGGCAGCGGCGTGTCGACGATCCACTGGCGGATCAACGCGCCCGCGCTGGCCAGCGCACGCACGTCGTCGACGTCGAGCGTGGCCAGCTTGTCCTGGATGCGCTGATCCAGCCCGCCGTGGCGCAGGAACTCGCGGTAGGCGTGCGCCGTGGTGGCAAAGCCGCCGGGCACGCGCACGCCGGTGGCGGCCAGCTGGCTGATCATCTCGCCGAGGGAGGCGTTCTTGCCGCCGACCACCTCGACATCGGTCATCCTCAGTGCTTCAAACGGTACGACCAGGGCGGTCGCCAGGGGGGCCAAAGACATGGGAAAGCTCCGTGATGTGGATAAACCGGTGCTTCCGCATGCGCGACCGAACCACGGCAGCGGCGCCTGGCGGCGCGTTGTTCTTCTGCTGGTCGACTGGCGAGGTTCACGTCGGGGCCGGGCGGGCGGAAAGATGCTCAGGATTCTAAGAGTTTCTACTTATCATGACGCGCCCATTCCCCCTGCGCGCCGCCGCCACCCGCACCATGCATGAACGCACCGTGTTCTTTGTCTCGGACGGCACCGGCATCACCGCCGAGACCTTCGGCAACTCGATCCTGAACCAGTTCCCGGCCAAGCCGCGCCACGTGCGGCGCCCTTTCATCGACAGCGTCGAGAAGGCCGCGCGCGTGGTCTCGGAGATCAACGAGACGGCCAGCCAGGAAGGCAAGCGACCCATCGTCTTCATCACGCTGGTCGCCGACGAGGTGCGCGACATCGTCACCAGCGAGCGCTGCAAGGGTCTGGTGCTGGACATGTTCCGTACCTTCGTCGAGCCGCTGGAAGAGGAACTGGGTGTCAAGAGCAACCACCGCGTCGGCCGCTTCTCCGACGCCAGCCACAGCCAGGAGTACCACGACCGCATCGAGGCCATCAACTTCGCGCTGCAGCACGACGACGGGCAGTCGGCGCGCAACCTCGACATCGCCGACGTCGTGCTGGTCGGCGTCAGCCGCAGCGGCAAGACGCCGACCTCGCTGTACCTGGCCATGCAGCACGGCATCAAGGCCGCCAACTACCCGCTGATCCCCGACGACTTCGAGCGCGGCCGGCTGCCGTCGGCGCTGGCGCCCTACAAGCGCAAGTGCTTCGGCCTGACCATCGACCCCGACCGCCTGGCGCAGATCCGCAACGAGCGGCGGCCCGGCAGCCGCTACGCGGCGCTGGAGAACTGCCGCTACGAAGTCAACGAGGCCGAGACCATGATGCGCCGCGCCGGCATCGCCTGGCTGTCGTCGACGCACAAGTCGATCGAGGAGATCGCGACCACGATCCTGCGCGACCTGCGGCCGGACCGGCTGATCTACTGAGCGGCCCGCCCGGGCGGCTTAGCGTCAGCCCGCCAGCCCGAGCGCGCCGCGGCGGTAGTCGCTGGGCGGCAGGCCGAGGTGGCTGCGGAAGACACGGCTGAAATGGGCCATGTTCGAGAATCCGAAGCTGAGCGCGATGTCGGTGATCGACCGGTGTGAATTCGCGCGGTCGTCGAAGGTACGCCGGCAGGCCTCCAGGCGCCGGCGCAGGATGTAGCCGGCGACGCCGTCGGGCTCCTCGGCGAAGGCGTTGTACAAATGCCGCCGGCTGCAGTTCAGCGCGTGCGCGATGGCGTCCACCGACAGCTCGGGGTCGCCCAGATGGTCGGTGACGTGCTGCTTGATGCGTTCGCGCAGCGCCTCGCGCTGCGTCATCGCGTTGCCGATGCCGGCCAGGTCCAGCATCGCCAGGTGCACGAACTGCGTGATCGCGTCGCCGACGCCTTGCGAGGCAGCTTCCGACATGCCGGGCAGTTCGCGATAGGCCGAGCGCATGGTTTCCAGCGCCAGCCGCGCCACGCCGCCCGAGCCGCCCAGCCGGCGCGCCATCAGCGGGTCCAGCGACAAGCCACGCTCGACCAGGCGTTCCTTGGGCACCATCACGATCAGGTGCTCGACGCGCACCGGGTTGGCCACCGCATAACTGTCGGTGGTGTCGTAGATGCTCCACTGGTCGGGCGTGACCCAGGCCTCGCGGCCCTTTTGCTCGACACCGGCGCAGCCGACGTAAGGTGCGACGATCTTCAGGTAGCCGACCTCCGAGGCGCGCACCAGCGAAGGCGAACGTTTGACGCGGTGGCGGTTGGCTTCCAGCCGCGTCAGCACGACGTCGCCGGCGCGCACGGTGGCCATGCGGCCGTCGAAGTCGGTATCGCCGTACAGGTCTGACTTCAGGCCGCAGAACAGGCGGTTGATCCAGTCGCCCCAGAACGCCGGGCGCTCGGCGCTGGCGACCTGGTCGGTGCTCATCACGCTCGGGTTGACCATGGCGGATTCCTTGCTGACGGGAAAGACCGCGAGCGTATCGGGAGTCGCAAGTCGGCTCAAGCGAGCGGGCAAGCGGCCAAGGGAAACCCCCGACCCGGGGTGCACGGATCGTCAAGCCGGACTGCATGCCAGGGCAAGCACCGCGGCGTCGGCGTTCGCAGAATCCGGCTGCCCCCAGCGCCCGGCCGCCGAACGCCGGGTTTCGCCAGCCCCATAACGGAGACCCGACATGACCGCCCACCGCACCCCGCCCACCGGACTGAAGCGCCGCACCGTCGTCCAGGCCCTGGCTGCCGCACCGGCGGCACTGGCCTTCCCGGCCCTCGTGTCGGCGCAGGCCGCGCCGGTGCGCATCGGCTACACGATGTCGCGCACGGGCCCGGCGACCCCCGGAGCGCAGGTCAGCCAGGAGCCCAACTACCTGCTGTGGGCCGAGCAGCAAAACGCCGCCGGCGGCCTGAACGTCAAGGGCACGAAGCGGCCGATCGAATTCATCAGCAGCGACGACCGCAGCGACACCGAGACCGTGGTGCGCACTTACGAGAAGCTGATGGGCAGCGACAAGGTCGACCTCATCCTGCCGCCCTGGGGCAGC
>CAYJOA010000231.1:0-4843 GCA_964371495.1 uncultured Rubrivivax sp. | reverse complement strand
GACGCCACCTGCCCGCTGGTCACCAAGGTGCACGTCGAAGTGGCCAAGCTGGCGCGCGAGGGCTACGAATTCATCATGATCGGCCACAAGGGCCACCCCGAGGTCGAAGGCACCATGGGCCAGCTCAGCGACGGCATCTACCTGGTCGAGGACTGCGCCGACGTGGCGGGCGTGCGGCCGCGCGGCGACAAGCTCGCGGTGGTGACGCAAACGACCTTGAGCGTGGACGACGCCGCCGCCATCCTGGCCGAGGTCAAGCGCCGTTTCCCGCAGGTGCGCGAGCCCAAGCAGCAGGACATCTGCTACGCGACGCAGAACCGGCAGGACGCCGTCAAGGTGCTGGCACCGGCGGTGGACGTGGTCATCGTCGTCGGCAGCCCGACCAGCAGCAACAGCAACCGTCTGCGTGAACTCGCCGAGCGCCTGGGCACCGTGGCCTACATGGTCGAAGGCGCCGACGATCTGCAGCCGGCCTGGTTCGAGGGCCGCCGACGTGTCGGCCTGACGGCCGGCGCTTCGGCCCCCGACATCCTGGTGCAGCAGGTCATCGCGCGGCTGCGCGAGCTGGGTGCCCTGAGCATCCGCAAGATGGACGGCGTGAGCGAGAACGTGCACTTTCCGCTGCCGCGCGGCCTGGGCGACCGCAGCATGGACGAACCGGCAACGTCCCGATCCTGACCCGGCCGCTTCCTGGACCCACCACGAAGACGGCGCCGCCTGCAGGCGCCGTTTCTTCTTCAGCAACATCGTTAGGAACACCATGCTCGACATCAATCTGCTGCGCCGCGACCTGCCGGGCGTGATCGCGCAGCTGGAGCGGCGCAAGACCCCGCAGCCCTACCTGGACGTGGCGCGCTACACGGCGCTGGAGGCCGAACGCAAGCAGATCCAGGTCGGCACCGAACAACTGCAGGCGCGGCGCAATGCGCTGTCCAGGCAGATCGGCCAGCTCAAGGGCAAGGGCGAGGACACCGCGGCCGTGATGGCCGAGGTGGGCGGCATCGGCGCCGAGCTCGACGCCGGCGCGCGTCGGCTGGAGGCCCTGCAGGCCGAACTGCAGGGCCTGCTGATGTCGCTGCCCAACCTGCCGCAGGCCAGCGTGCCGCCGGGTGCCGACGAAAGCGGCAACGTCGAGGTGCGGCGCTGGAGCCCGCACGGGCCGGCGCCGCGCAGCTTCGGCTTCACGCCGCGCGACCATGTCGACGTCGGCGGCCCGCTGGGCATGGACTTCGAGACCGGTGCCAGGCTGTCGGGGTCGCGCTTCACCTTCCTGCGCGGCCCGGCAGCGCGGTTGCACCGGGCGCTGGCGCAGTTCATGCTGGACCTGCAGACGCAGGAGCACGGCTACACGGAATGCTGGACGCCGTACATCGTCAACCGCGAGATCCTGGAGGGCACCGGGCAGCTGCCCAAGTTCAAGGACGACATGTTCTGGGTCACGCGGGGTGGCGACGAGACGCAGCCCGAGCAGTACCTGATCTCGACCTCGGAGATCTCGCTCACCAACAGCGTGCGCGAGCAGATCCTCGACGCCGCAGCGCTGCCGATCAGGCTCACCGCGCACAGCCCGTGTTTCCGCTCCGAGGCCGGCAGCGCCGGGCGCGACACGCGCGGCATGATCCGCCAGCATCAGTTCGACAAGGTCGAGATGGTGCAGATCACGCACCCCGAGCGCAGCGACGCGGCGCTGGAGCAGATGGTGGGCCATGCGGAGGCCGTGCTGCGCAAGCTGGAACTGCCTTACCGCGTGATCACGCTGTGCACCGGCGACATGGGCTTCGGCGCCGCCAAAACCTACGACCTGGAGGTCTGGCTGCCGGCGCAGGACACCTACCGCGAGATCAGCTCGTGCAGCAACTGCGAGGCCTTCCAGGCGCGGCGCATGCAGACGCGGTTTCGCAACGCGCAGGGCAAGCCCGAGTTCGTGCACACGCTCAACGGCTCGGGCCTGGCCGTCGGGCGCGCGCTGGTGGCGGTGCTGGAGAACCACCAGCAGGCCGACGGCTCGGTCGCCGTGCCCGCGGCGCTGCGGCCCTACCTCGGCGGCACGGAAGTGCTGCGCCCCTGATCCGCTAGAATGCGCGGCTTCGCTGTACGCGAAACCGCACCCCGGAAAGGTGGCAGAGTGGTCGAATGCGCCGGACTCGAAATCCGGTGTACTACTTCGTAGTACCGAGGGTTCGAATCCCTCCCTTTCCGCCAGATGCTGCAGTGAAATGGCCCCGTCAGGGGCCTTTTTCATAGGTGAATCACCATGGGTGATGTCCTGCCCGATCTCGTATCGTCCCCTACAATCTCACCATCTATTGGGGGTAGATAAGGGGTACGAAAATGCCGCGCAAGGCGAAGGAACTCTCACCGCTCGAGGTCCGTCGATTGTCGCGGCCGGGCCGGTGGAGCGTTGGCGGCGTTGACGGTTTGGCTCTGCAAGTCACGGAGTCCGGAGCCAGGAGCTGGGTCCTGCGCCTCTCGGTGGGCGGCAGGCAACGCGAGATGGGGCTCGGCAGCTTTCCATCCGTGCCGCTGGCCGAAGCGCGTGAAAAGGCTCGCGCCCACCGCGCCATGGTGGATCAGGGTGCCGACCCGATCTCCGAGCGGCGGGCTGCCAAGAGCGCAGCCGCCGCAGACCGAGACTCGCAGCAGTCGTTCGCAACGGTCGCTGCCCAGTACATCGCTCAGCATGCGAAGTCGTGGAAGAACGTGAAGCATGGGGCCCAGTGGGCTTCGACGCTGCGCACATACGCCGAACCCGTTATCGGCTCCTTGCTCGTTCGAGACGTGACCACCGTGCATGTGATCAAGGTGCTCGAACCGATCTGGACCGCCAAGACCGAAACGGCGAGGCGAATCAGGTCTCGAATGGAACTGATACTGGACTTTGCCGCGGCGCGGGGCCTTCGCGAAGGCCCGAATCCTGCGCGCTGGCGAGGCAACCTTGACGCTGCGCTGCCCAAGCCCGGCAGGATTGCGAAGGTGCGCCATCACGCTGCCGTCGCCGTCGATGAAATCGGCGCGTTCATGACGCGCTTGCGGGCTCAATCAGGCATGGGCGCCAAGGCGCTCGAGTTTGCAGTGCTCACTGCGGCTCGTTCGGGTGAGGTTCGCGGAGCCGTTTGGTCGGAGCTGGATCTGGCCGCGGCCTTGTGGACCGTACCGGCAGAGCGCATGAAGTCCGGACGGGAACACCGCGTCCCATTGTCAAAGCCGGCGTTGACGCTGCTGCGCGACTTGCCGACGGGCGCGCCTGACGACCTGGTGTTCCCCGGTTTGCGCGGGCCGCTCTCGGACATGAGTCTGACCGCCGTTCTGCGCCGCATGAAGGTAGATGCCACCGCGCACGGATTCCGGAGTACCTTTCGCGATTGGTGCTCCGAGCACACCAACCACTCCAGTGAGGTCGCCGAGATGGCGCTCGCCCACGCAGTGGGCGACAAAGTCGAGGCCGCCTATCGGCGCGGTGACCTCTTCGAGAAGCGGGTGCACCTGATGAACGACTGGGCAACGTTCCTGGGTAGCAGTCAGTCTGACTCGCGGGGTCGACGGCGTCCTTGAGAGGACCTGTGTGCCAGCTACGAATTGACGGCTATCCCGGCGCCCCAGCGCCCGTGGCCGGCCGACGCACTGGGTCGGTAGCAAACGTCTTGGTAGCCGGTACTCCCCGGTTATGCCGCCATGCGGTGCTCATAGTAGGGCCGCTCGCGATCGTCCAGGATCGCGAAGAGTGTCGCGTTGCATCGCCGATGTCGTCGTGGGTCAGCCAGAAGCAGCGCTCGCCGGCTGCCGCGCTGGCGGCGCAGCGACGCCGGAGGCCACCGAGGCGATGCTGCGCTGGACCCGGATCTACCGTGCCGAGGCGGCCTTCGCCGACATGGGCTGTGAGGAGCGCCGGCAGGCGCGCCAGGTGCTGAGCCGGCCGCTGTGGGAGGAGTTCGAGGTGTGGCTGAAGCTGCAGCGAACACAGGTGCCTGACGGCACCAAGATCGCCGAGGCGATCGACTACAGCCTGAACGCCTGTAAGGCGCTCACGTTGCACTTGGTCGACGGGGCAGTGCCCATCGACAACAACCTGATCGAGCGGCAGATCAAGCCCTGGAAGCTTGGCGCGAAGAACTGGCTGTTCGCCGGCAGCGCGCTGGCCGGCCAGCGTGCGGCGGTGGTGATGAGCCTGGTGCAGTCGGCCAAGCTCAATGGCCTGGATCCGTGGGCCTACCTGCGCGACGTGCTGGCGCGCATCCACACGCATCCCAACCACCGGCTGGACGAACTGCTGCCGCATCGCTGGCGGCCGGCCTGACGATGGGACGGCTCACCCAGCGGGTGGTGATCGAGGCCGACGTCGACGTGCGCCGCATGAGCCACGACCAGAAGGTGCGCCTGGCCGACGAGATCTACGCCCAGCAACCCAACATGCTGGCCTCGATCCTGGCGCTGCCGCGCATGGGGGTGGACATGGCGCAGCTGGAAGTGACGCTGCACATCCTGCTCGTCACCTTCCAGGCGATGAAGCTCAGCGGGCACCACTGGCCGCTGGTCACCGAGGACATCCAGGATGGCTGCCTGCAGCGCCTGACGGCCCGTGCGCGCTTCAACGAGGGGGTGCCGGAGGACCTGGCAACCAAGGTCGTCGAGCAGTTCCACAACGAACATGCCGAGCGCTACTTACTGGCCTTCGTGTATGGCTACCTTGGCGACCACGACCTGATGGACGTGCGCACCGAGGCGGAGAAGTACCTCATGCTGGGCGCGCTCAACCTGGTGGAGTGTCTCGCCTTCGTCGGGGTGGTTAAACCAAGCCGATAGCGACTTCAGACCCCGCGTCAAGATGGGGCGGCCAGACGCTCAC
>CAYJOA010000230.1:3306-4864 GCA_964371495.1 uncultured Rubrivivax sp. | reverse complement strand
GCCCGCCACTCGCAGGCCAACGGCGCCAACGAGTACAAGGAAAACACCTTGTCGGCCGCGCTCAACCTCAGCTTCTGAGCCATGTATGAAGCCTTCTACGGGTTGAAGAGCAAGCCGTTCCAGCTCAACCCCGACCCCAACTTCTACTTCGCCAGCAAGCAGCACCGGCGCGCCAAGGCCTACCTGGAGTACGGCGTCTCGCGCAACGAGGGCTTCATCGTCATCACCGGCGAAATCGGCGCCGGCAAGACCATGGTGCTGCGCTCGCTCATCGAGGGCCTGAACGGCAGCAACGTCATCACCGGCCACCTGGTGACGACGCAGCTGGGAGCCGAGGACACGCTGCGCATGGTCGGCGCGGCCTTCGGCTTCCGCGTCAAGGACGTGCCCAAGAGCGAGCTGCTGATCACGCTGGAGGCCTTTCTCATCAGCCAGACGAGCAAGGGCAAGCGCTGCCTGCTGATCGTCGACGAGGCGCAGAACCTGACGCCGCGCGCGGTGGAGGAGCTGCGCATGCTGAGCAACTTCCAGTTCGGCAACCAGGCCCTGTTGCAGAGCTTCCTGGTCGGCCAGCCCGAGTTCCGCGAGATCCTGCAGCGGCCCGAAATGGAGCAGTTCCGCCAGCGCGTGTCGGCCACCTGCCACATCGGTCCGCTCGACGCCGACGAGACCCGGGCCTACATCGAGCACCGTCTCAAGTGCGCCGGAGCCAGCGGCAAGCCGACTTTCGAGCCCGGCGTCTACGCCGAGATCCACAAGGCCAGCGGCGGCATCCCGCGGCGCATCAACGCCGTCTGCGACCGGCTGCTGCTGGCCGGCTTCCTGGGCGACCACACGCACCTGACCTTGGCCGACGTGGCCGAGGTGGTGCAGGAGTTCCAGCAGGAGAACGGCGTGCCGTCCCGCCAGCCCGAGGCGGCGCTGGCGGCGGGTGCCGACCCGACGATGCCCGGCGGACTGGCCGGCGCGGTGCTCGACGTCGACATGAGCGAGCTCAAGCTCGATGCCGAAGAGGCGCAGGGCATGTCGCGCCAGATTGCCGCCCTCACCGCCGACCAGCGCGGCGACCAGCTGCAGCGCCTGGAGCGCAGCCTGCTGCGGCTGGAGCGCATCAACGTGCAGACGCTGGCGATGCTGCAGAAACTGGTCAGTGCGGTGAAGAAGCCCGGCGACAAAGCGTCATGACCCCGACTGCCGCCACGCCGACCCCGCCGCTGGGGCCCGTGATGTGCGTCGTCGGCGCGCGGCCCAACTTCATGAAGATCGCGCCCATCCTGCGCGCGCTGGCGGCGCACGTGCCGGCGCTGCCGGCGCTGCTGGTGCACACCGGCCAGCACTACGACGCCAGCATGAGCGACCGCCTGTTTGCCGACCTGCGGCTGCCGCAGCCCGACCTGAACCTGGAGGTCGGCTCGGGCAGCCACGCGGTGCAGACCGCCGAGGTCATGAAGCGCTTCGAGCCGGCACTGGACAGCCACCGGCCCAGCTGCGTGCTGGTGGTGGGCGACGTCAACTCCACGCTCGCCTGCACCCTGGTGGCGGTGAAGAAGGGCGTGCC
>CAYJOA010000230.1:0-3206 GCA_964371495.1 uncultured Rubrivivax sp. | reverse complement strand
CTGCTGTCGCACCCGCAGGGCTACGGCGTGGTCACGCTGCACCGGCCTTCCAACGTCGACGACGCCGTGGCGCTGCGGCCGCTGCTCGAAGTCCTGGCCGAGGTGGCGGCGCAGCTGCCGCTGGTATTCGCGATGCACCCGCGCACGCGCCACAGCATCGACCGTTTCGGCCTTGGCGCGCTGCTGCGCCCCGAGCACGTCGCCGTGCTGCCGCCGCAGGGTTACCTGGAGATGGTGGGCCTGATGGACGGCGCCACGCTGGTGCTCACCGATTCCGGCGGCCTGCAGGAGGAGACCACCGCGCTGGGCGTGCCCTGCCTGACGCTGCGTGAAAACACCGAGCGCCCGATCACGGTGGAGCAGGGCACCAACACGATGGTCGGCCGCGACGTGCAGGCCATCCGCCACGGTGTGGCCGAGATCCTGGCCGGCCGCGGCAAGCGCGGGCGCGTTCCCGAGCTGTGGGACGGCCGCGCCGCCGAACGTATCGCCGCCGACCTGTACGCCTGGCTGCTGGCTGGCACCCCCTGAAACAGGGGGGTGGCGGCGCGCCGACCCCTGCGCAGGCGCGCATCCTGCGGCGCACGTCACACCCGCATGCACCCGGGGCGCCTACCATCGTGGTCAACGCCGCGCGCCCTGCGCGCCGACGAGGACGCACTGCCCCGCACATGCTCGCCCCCGCCATCACCAACGCCCTGACCATCGACGTGGAAGACTACTTCCAGGTCTCGGCCTTTGCGCCCTACATCCGGCGCGACGAGTGGGACCTGCGCGAGTGCCGGGTCGAGGCCAATGTCGACCGCATCCTGGCCCTGCTGCTGGCCAGCGGCACCAAGGCCACCTTCTTCACGCTGGGCTGGATCGCCGAGCGTTACCCGCAGGTCGTGCGCCGCATCGTCGACGGCGGCCACGAACTGGCCAGCCACGGCTACGGCCACCACCGTGCCAGCGACCTGAGCGAACCCGAGCTCTGGCAGGACGTCTCGCGCGCCAAGCGGCTGCTGGAGGACCTGTCGGGCTGCGCCGTGCACGGCTACCGGGCACCGAGCTTTTCCATCGGTCTGGGCAACCTGTGGGCCTTCGACACCCTGGTTCGTGCCGGTTACCGCTACAGCAGCAGCATCTACCCCATCCAGCACGACCACTACGGCACGCCCGACGCGCCGCGCTTTGCCTACCGCATGGGCAATGGCCTGCTGGAAATACCGGTGACCACGCTGCGCGTGATGAACCGCAACCTGCCGTCCAGCGGCGGCGGCTTCTTCAGGCTGCTGCCCTACCCGGTGTCGCGCTGGATGATCGGCCGCGTCAACCGCGACGATCGCGAGGCCGCGGTCTTCTACTTCCACCCCTGGGAGATCGACACCGAGCAGCCGCGCATCGCCGGCATCGACGCGAAGACGCGCTTTCGCCACTACGTCAACATCCCGCGCATGCAGAACCGTCTGCAGGCCTTGCTGGGCGACTTCCGCTGGGGACGCATGGACGAGATCTTCCTGCAGCGTGCCGAGGTGCCGGAGCCCGCCGCACGAGGGCCGCTTGCCCTGAACGCCGCCAGCCGCTGAGGCACGCCATGCCCAGCATCCAACGCCTGGCTCCGGGCGACACCGGCCACGCCGCCGCCTGGGACGCCTTCGTCATGGCCTGCCCGCAGGCCACCTTCTTCCACCGCGCCGGCTGGCAGCGCATCCTCGAACAGGTCTTCGGCCACCGCACGCACTACCTTTGCGCCGTCACCGACAACCGCATCACCGGCGTGCTGCCGCTGGCCCACGTGAACAGCCTGCTGTTCGGCAACGCGCTGACCAGCCTGCCGTTTGCCGTCTACGGTGGCGTGGCCGCCAGCGACGAAGCCAGCGCCGCCACGCTCGAGGCCGAGGCCGCGGTGCTGGCGCAAAGACTGGGCGTGCAGCACCTGGAACTGCGCCACCGCGAACGCCGCCACCCCGACTGGCCGGCGCAGGACCTGTACGTGACTTTCCGCAAGGCCATCCTGCCTGACGAGGAGGCCAACCTGCTGGCCATCCCGCGCAAGCAGCGCGCGATGGTGCGCAAGGGCATCAAGAACGACCTGCGCAGTGCCGTCGACGCGGACGAGGACCGCTTCTTCCGTCTCTACGCCGACAACGTGCACCGGCACGGCACGCCGGCCCTGCCGCGGCGCTACTTTGCGGAGTTGCAGCGTGAGTTCGGCAGCGACTGCGAACTGCTCACCGTCAGCAGTGCCGAGGGCCGGCCGCTGTCCAGCGTTTTGAGTTTCTACTTCCGTGACGAAGTGCTGCCCTACTATGCCGGCGACGACGAGGCCGCGCGCGACCTCGCCGCCAACGACTTCAAATACTGGGAATTGATGCGGCGCAGTTGTGCCCGGGGCCTGAAGCTGTTCGACTACGGTCGCAGCAAGCAGGGCACGGGCCCCTATGCGTTCAAGAAGAACTGGGGTTTCGAACCCACGCCGCTGCACTACGAGTACCAGCTCTACAAACGCGACGCCGTGCCGCAGAACAACCCCGCCAACGCCAAGTACCAGCTGATGATCCAGGCCTGGCGTCGCCTGCCGCTGGGCGTGGCCAACTGGCTGGGCCCGCACATCGTGCGCAACCTGGGCTGACAGCCCCTGCCATGGCCAACCTGCTGTACCTGGTGCACCGCTTGCCCTACCCGCCCAACAAGGGCGACAAGGTGCGTTCGTACCACCTGCTGCGGCACCTCGCGGCGCGGCACCGCGTTTTCGTCGGCACCTTCGTCGACGACCCCGAGGACGAAGCTCACATCGAGACGCTGCGCGGCCTGTGCGCCGGCCTGCACGTGGCGCGTCTGCAGCCGCGGCGGGTGCGCGTCGCCAGCCTGGCCGGCTTGCTGACCGGCGACGCACTGACGCTGCACTACTACCGCAACGCCGGCCTGCGCCGCTGGGTGGCGCAGACCGTGCAGCGCGAGCGCATGGCCGCGGCCGTGGTGTTCTCGTCGTCGATGGCGCAGTACGCGCAGGCTCATCCCGAGCTGCCGATGCTGGTCGACTTCGTCGACGTCGACTCGGCCAAGTGGGCCGAATACGCGCCGCGGCACCGCTGGCCGCTGTCGTGGCTCTACGCGCGTGAGGGGCGGCGCCTGCTGGCCTGCGAGCGTGCCGTGGCCACGCAGGCGCTGCGCAGCTTCTTCGCCACCGAGAAGGAAGCCGCGCTGTTCCGCCAGCACGCGCC
>CAYJOA010000229.1:0-4907 GCA_964371495.1 uncultured Rubrivivax sp. | reverse complement strand
TATGGCAGCAGTTGGTGCCGACGCGACCGGAACTGGGCATCGAATTGGCCAAGACGCTGGGGTGGCTGGCCGAGGGCCAGGAAAAGCTGGGGCTCTTCGAAGACAGCATCTCCAGTCAGCAGTCCAAGCTTCGTGCACTCGACACCGATCGCAAGAGCGATCGAACCGTTCAGGACTTGGAAGCCACCACGCTTTCCGCCCTCGGCCGACTGCAGCTCAATCTCGGGCGAGGCGAGGAAGCCCTCGGAAGCGCCCAAGCGGCGCGAGATGCATACACCACGCTCGCTCGCATAGCGCCGGACAACCTTGAAATGCAGGCCAAGCTCGGCTTCGCCCAGCTCCAGCTGGCCGAGACCGCGCAGTTGCTTGAGATGCCGCTGCTTGCGCGCCAGGAACTGGAGGCGCTGGCGCCCATCAGCCAGCGGCTACTGGCCGCGGATGCGCGCAAGCCGGCATGGGCCGTCAGGCTCAGAGGCCGGGAGCTGGCGGCCCGCATGAGCCAGGCACTCGCCCATCATCACGGAGAGATACAAGCAGAACGCGGCAGGCTCATGGCATTTCTGGCGCGGTTTGCGACTGTTGACAGGCAGGAGAAAACACTCGATCCGGAAAGTCGCTGGGTGCTTGCGCTGGCGTCGTTGCGCCTGGGCGATGCCTGGGCGAGCGAGTCGGCCGACATGGCGGGCCAGCAGTACAGAGCGGCGCTGCGCCATCTGGCACCGCTGCTCGAAGGATCAACCGAACCCCGCGTGAAGTCCTTGTACGCCCACGCCCTGCTGCGCCTGGGCCGTACTCAAGAGTCCCGCGCGCTGGCCGAGAACCCGGGGGCATCGGCCTACCGCCATCCCGAGTGGCAAGTCGAGCTGGCCCGGCGCCTCGCCCCGGTGCATCACCGGCCGAAGTGACCCGTCCACCCATCCTGCCTCGAGGGAGTACAGCACCATGCCCAGCAGCCAGCCCACGCCGATCCAGAACAATGTCTTCGCCGTCACCGTCACGGTCAATGGCGCCGGCACCCGCCTTGCCTTCAACCCCGATCCGGTGCAGCTGACGAAAGCGGCCAACGCGCTGATCGTCTATTCGCTGGTCAGCCCGGGCTACTACTTCCCCACTGACGGCACGGCTCTGGTGATCGACAGCCCGGACGCGGACAAGGAGTTCCCCATTGCCTGGTACGTCAACGCCGCCACGCTGGCCCTGGCCGACTACAACAACAACGCGCAAACCTACAAATACACGATGACCGTCGTGAATGCACGAACCGGCCAGCGCATCTCGACCGATCCAGGGATCAACAACGACAACGAGTGAGGCCGCGGCGACGGGCTTCAACCGCGTCGCCGCTTACCGCCAGCTCACGCCGGGGCGATGCGCCCGGCGCTCCCTGGGCGACCCAGCGCCGCCAGGCGCTGATCCACAATCAACGCGTCTGGCAGCCGTCTGCAAGTCGCTGGCTTCAAGCTACACAGTGGCGCCTTCTAAGCCTGTGGGAAAGCTGTGTTCTGGAAGCGTAAGCCGTTGATTTCAAAGCCGGACCTGGCTGTCCTCCTGGTCTGCATGGGCAACATCTGCCGTTCGCCGATGGCCGAAGGCGTGCTGCGTGCCAAGCTGCGCCAGGCCGGTCTGCACACCCGGGTGGTGGTCGATTCGGCGGGCACCCACGGTTACCACGCCGGCGAGCCGCCGGACCCGCGGGCGGTCCGCAGTGCGGCACAGCGCGGTTATGAGCTCGCGCACCTGCGCGCGCGGCCGGTGCAGGCCGAGGACTACACCCGCTTCGACTGGCTGCTGGCGATGGACGAAACCAACCTGGCCTGGCTGCAAAGTCGCCTGCCAGCGGGCGCAACGCCCCGCCTCGGCCTGCTGATGGCGCATGCACGACGCCACGGCGACGTGGTCGAGGTGCCCGACCCCTACTACGGCGCCGCAGCCGGTTTCGACCGCGTGCTCGACCTGCTGGAAGACGCCTGCGACGGCCTCGTCGCCGGCCTCGCTGCGTCGCTGCCGCGCGAACCGCGCCGGGGCGGCCCGGCTTGAACGCGCAGGTCGACTTCGGCTATACTTGAGCAAATTAGTAGGAAACGAGCCGAGCGGTCCGGGCCGTGCGAGATCGAGACTGCTCGAGCAGCGATTCGCGCCGTGACGTCGGCGCGGTTTCCCACGTTCCCCCGGGCGCCACAGGCGCATGGAGAAGGTCATGAGACTCACCACGAAAGGCCGCTTCGCCGTCACGGCGATGATCGACCTTGCATTGCGTTCCAACGCGGGCCCGGTGGCGCTGGCCGCCATCAGCCAGCGGCAGCAGATTTCCCTGTCCTACCTGGAGCAGCTGTTCGGCAAGCTGCGCCGGCACGAACTGGTCGAGAGCACGCGCGGCCCCGGTGGCGGTTACTCGCTGGGGCGCGGCGCGGGCGAGATCACCGTGGCGGACATCATCGTGGCCGTCGACGAACCCATCGACGCCACCGGCTGCGGCGGCAAGGAAGACTGCATGGGCCAGGACGCCGGCAAGTGCATGACGCACGACCTGTGGTCCAGCCTGAACACCAAGATGATCGAGTACCTCGATTCGATCTCGCTGAAGAAATTGGTCGACGAACAGCTCGCCAAGGGCATTTCCATCGACGAGGCGCCCGTCAAGCGCGCGATCTCCAGCGCGCCGGTGGTCAAGCCGATCAAGGTGACGGCGCCGAATTCGGTGTTTGCCCTCGGCAACGCGTTCACGAAGTGAGCGCGGTGCCAACCGCCCCCAGGCCAGCAGCGCGTGCATCAAGTGAACGTGCCGACGCTCGTCTAGTCAAGACCCAGCCATCGAGATCATGACCCCGCACTTCCCCATCTACCTGGACTACGGCGCCACCACGCCGTGCGACCCGCGCGTCGTCGACGCCATGATCCCCTGGCTGCGCGAACATTTCGGCAACCCGGCTTCGCGCAGCCACGCCTGGGGCTGGGAGGCCGAGGCCGCCGTGGAGAAGGCGCGCGGCCAGGTCGCCGCGCTGGTCAACGCCGACCCGCGCGAGATCGTCTGGACCAGCGGTGCCACCGAATCCATCAACCTGGCACTCAAGGGCGCGGCGCATTTCTACAGCGCGCGCGGCAAGCACCTCGTCACCTTGAAGACCGAGCACAAGGCCGTGCTCGACACCATGCGCGAGCTCGAGCGCCAGGGCTTCGAGGTGAGCTACCTCGACGTGCAGGAAAACGGCCTGCTCGACCTCGACAAGTTCAAGGACACGCTGCGCAAGGACACCATCCTGGTCTCGGTGCTGCTGGTCAACAACGAGATCGGCGTCATCCAGGACATCCCGGCCATCGGTGCGCTGTGCCGCGAGCGCGGCATCCTGCTGCACGTCGACGCCGCGCAGGCCACCGGCAAGGTGGCCATCGACGTCAACGCACTGCCGGTCGACCTGCTGAGCCTGGCCTCGCACAAGACCTACGGCCCCAAGGGCATCGGCGCGCTGTACGTGCGGCGCAAGCCGCGCGTGCGCATCGAGGCGCAGATGCACGGCGGCGGGCACGAGCGCGGCATGCGCAGCGGCACGCTGCCCACGCACCAGTGCGTCGGCATGGGCGAGGCCTACGCCATCGCCAAGGTCGAGATGGGCACCGAGATCGAGCGCATCCGCATGCTGCACAAGCGGCTGCTCGACGGCATCGGCAAGATCGACCAGGTGTTCATCAACGGCGACCTCGAGCGCCGCGTGCCGCACAACGTCAACGCCAGCTTCAGCTACGTCGAGGGCGAGTCGCTGATCATGGGCGTGAAGGGCATCGCGGTGTCGTCCGGTTCGGCCTGCACCAGCGCCAGCCTGGAGCCCAGCTACGTGCTGCGTGCGCTGGGCCGCAGCGACGAACTGGCGCATTCCAGCCTGCGCATGACGATCGGACGCTACACCACCGAGGCCGAGATCGACTACGCGGTGAACACGCTGCAGGACCGCGTCGCCAGGCTGCGCGAACTGTCGCCGCTGTGGGAGATGTACAAGGACGGCATCGACATCAGCACGATCCAGTGGTCCGCCCACTAATCTGACGGAGGTTCAACATGGCATACAGCGAGAAAGTCGTCGAGCACTACGAAAACCCGCACAACGTCGGCTCCTTCGACAAGGGCGACGACACCGTGGGCACCGGCATGGTCGGTGCGCCGGCCTGCGGCGACGTGATGAAGCTGCAGATCAAGGTCAACCCGAGCACCGGGCTGATCGAGGACGCACGCTTCAAGACCTACGGTTGCGGATCGGCCATCGCGTCGAGTTCGCTGGTCACCGAATGGGTCAAGGGCAAGTCCCTGGACGAGGCGATGACGATCAAGAACACGCAGATCGCCGAAGAGCTGGCCTTGCCCCCGGTCAAAATCCACTGCTCGATCCTGGCCGAAGATGCGATCAAGGCCGCGGTGCAGGACTACAAGGCCAAGCACGGGTCCGCGGCGGAAACACACTGAGGCAGGTCATGGCGGTCACTATGAGCGAGGCGGCGGCGCGGCATGTGTCGCGCTACATCGCGCGGCGGGGCAAGGGCGTGGGCGTGCGGCTGGGCGTCAAGACCACGGGTTGCTCGGGCCTGGCCTACAAGCTCGAATACGCCGACGAGATCGCGCCCGAGGACGTGGTTTTCGAGGACCACGGGGTCAAGGTGCTGGTCGACCCCAAGAGCCTGCCCTACATCGACGGCACCGAGCTCGACTTCGTGCGCGAGGGCCTCAACGAGGGCTTCAAGTTCCACAATCCGCGCGAGAAGGATCGCTGCGGCTGTGGCGAGTCCTTCCGCGTCTGAACGTCACGCCGCGACGCCAGGCGCGGCTTCGACGCCGCGCCTTTTTCTCGACCACCCCATGCCCGCCGAGATCGACATCCGCCGCGAAAGCCCCGACCAGCCCGAGGTCGTGGCCTTGCTCG
>CAYJOA010000228.1:0-4966 GCA_964371495.1 uncultured Rubrivivax sp. | reverse complement strand
GGTTGGGGTCGCCGGGCAGGCCGTCGCCCGACGGGGTGGCCTCGATGCGGATGACGCGCCAGCCGAGTTGCGCGAAGCGCAGCGTCGCGTAAGGCAGCGACAGCGCCTGTTCGAGCGACAGCACGGTACGCGGCTTCATCGTCGGTGCACCGGTCAGCCTGCCGCCGCGGCCGGCGGCACCGGCCGCACGGGACGCACCTGGGGCAGCGCGCCGTGCAGCGCGCGGTACACACGCTCGGGCGTGAAGGGCAGGCTCGTGATGCGAACGCCGGTGGCGTTCTCGATCGCGTTCGCCACCGCGGCGGCGATGCAGATCGCCGGCGCCTCGCCCACGCCCTTGGCGCCCTGCGGGCCTTCGCCGTCCATCGTCTCGACGAACGACAGGTCCATCTCGGGGATCTCGGGCGCGGTGACGAGCTTGTAGTCGCGGAAGTTGGGGTTCTTCACGCGCCCGCCTTCGACGACCAGGTTCTCGGTCAGCGCATAACCCTGGCCCATCACGATGCCGCCCTCGATCTGCCCTTCGATGCCCAGGCGGTTGAGCACGCGGCCGACGTCGTGCGCGCCGGTCACCTTCAGCAGCCGCACGACACCGGTGGCGGTGTCGACCTCGACCTCGGCGACTTGCGTGGCCCAGGCGTAGGCGGCCGAGACGTCGCCCTTGAAGCCCTTGTCCTGGTGCACGCTGGGCGGTTCGTAGTAGAAGCTCGTCATCACGAGTTCGGCGCGGTCGCTGAAGTGCAGGCTGCGCAGCAGGCGCGCCAGGTCGACCAGCCGCGTGCCGTCGACACGGCGAACGACGTGGCCCTGCGCCAGCGCCAGGTCGGCCGGCGTGCACTGGAAGCGCGGCGCGGCGGCGGCCAGGATCTTGTCGCGGGCCTTGCGCGCCGCGCCGATGGCCGAGTTGCCGGCGATGAAGGTGGTGCGGCTGGCGTGCACGCCGACGTCCCACGGCGTGATGTCGGTATCGTTGTTGACCACCGTCACCGCGCTCATCGGCAGCCCCAGCTCCTCGCAGACGAGCTGCGCCAGCACCGTCTCGCTGCCCTGGCCGATCTCGCTGGCGCCGGTGATCAGCGTGACGTGGCCGAAGTCGTCGAGCTTCAGGATCGTGCCGCAGCCGTCGCTGGGGTAGATCTTGGCACCGCCGCCGACGTGCAGCATCGACGCCAGGCCGATGCCGTGCTTGATGGTCGAGCCGTCGCGCTGGCGCGCCGCATGCTCGCGGTGCTTGCGCTGGAAATCGCTGCGCCCGGCGGCGATCGTCAGGCAGTCGCGGAAGCCGCAGCTGCGGAACACCATGCCCTGGCCGCTGACCTCGCCCGGCGCCTGTGCGTTCTTGAGCCTGAACTCGAGGGGGTCCATGCCGATGGCCGCCGCCAGCCGGTCCATCTGCTGCTCGACGGCGAAGGTGGCCTGCAGGTTGCCGTAGCCGCGGAACGATCCGGCGTAGGGGTTGTGCGTGTAGACCGCCACCGTGTGGTAGTCGCAATGCGGCACGCGGTACAGCGACGAGAAGGTCTGCATCATGACGAACGGCGTCGTCGCACCCCACGAGGTGTAGGCACCGTTGTCGTGCAGCGTGTGCACCGAGCGGAAGGTCAGCGTGCCGTCGCGCTTGCAGCCCGAGCGCAGCGTCAGCCGCACCGGCTGGCGCGTGGGCGACGCGAGGAACTCCTCTTCGCGGCTGAACACCAGCCGCACCGGCCGTCCGGTGAGGCGCGCCAGCTGCACGCAGATCACCTCGAATGGGTAGATGTCGAGCTTGGAGCCGAAGCCGCCGCCGATCGGCGGCTGCACGATGCGGATGCGCCCCGGGTCCATGCCCAGCACTTCGGCGAACTCGCGCTTGTGCAGGAACGGCACCTGCGTGTTCGAGTACAGCACCAGGTTGCCCTTGGCGTCGAACTCGGCGATCACGCCCGACACGCCCATGCAGCAGTGCGTCACGTAGTGCAGCGCGTAGCTGTCCTCGACGACGGCGTCGCTGGCCGCCTCGGCGGCGGCGACGTCGCCGTGCGTGTAGTCGAAGCGCATCGCGACGTTGTCGGCCTTGCCGGCGATGCCCACCGGCGCACCGGCAGGCGCGCCGGCCAGCGGCGGGTGCACCAGCGGCGCACCGGGTGCCAGCGCGTCCTCGGCGTCGGCGACCACCGGCAGGTCTTCGTACTCGACCTCGATCAGCGCCAGCGCGGCACGCGCGATGGCCTCGGTCTCGGCGGCCACGGCGGCGATCTCGTCGCGCACGCTGCGGACACGATCGCGCTTGAGCGGCAGGTGGTCCTTGGCGACGCCGATCGGGCGCTGGTCGGGTACGTCGGCGGCGGTCAGCACCGCGTGCACGCCGGGCAGCGCGCGCGCCCGCGACGTGTCGACGCGCCGGATCAGTGCATGCACGCGGGTCGAACGCAGGATCGCGGCGTGCAGCTGCCCGGGCAGGTCGATGTCGTGCACGTAGCGTGTCTTGCCGCTGGCCTTTTCGGCCGCATCGAGCTTGACGATGCGCTGGCCGATCAGGCTGCCGGCGGCACGCTCGTCGACGGCGCTCATCGCTGGCCCTCGCGCGCCAGCACCTGTCCGGCACCGACGATGGCGTCGACGATCTTCTGGTAGCCGGTGCAGCGGCACAGGTTGCCTTCGATCGCCGCCTTGGCGGTGGCGGCGTCGGGCTCGGGGCAGCGCACCAGCAGCTGCGTGGCCTGGACCATCATGCCCGGCGTGCAGAAGCCGCACTGCACGGCGCCGTGCTCGACGAAGGCATCGCGCAGCACACGCGCACGGGGATCGGCGGCGAGGCCCTCGACCGTGGCGACGCTGCGGCCGTCCAGGTCGGCGGCGAACATCAGGCAGGCGTTCACCGCCGCGCCGTCGACGACGATCGTGCAGGCGCCGCACTCGCCTTCGCCGCAGCCGTACTTGGTTCCGGTCAGGCCCAGCACGTCGCGCAGCAGCGTCAGCGCGCTCATGCCCAGCGTTGCCGTGGCGCGCTGCTGCACGCCGTTGAGGCCGAAGCGCAACTCGACGGCGGGCTCGGCGCGCGGCGGCGCCGCAGCGACAACGGGTTCAGCGGGCGACGACATCTTCGAGCATCCTTTGCACCATGTTGTGTAGCAGTTCGCGCCGGTACCAGGCGCTGGCGCGCACGTCGTCGATCGGGTGCGCAGCGGCCACCGCCGCCGCGGCCGCCGCGGCGATCGAGGCCGCATCGGGCGCCGTGCCTTCGAGCAGCGCCTCGGCGCCCCTGGCCCGCATCGGCACCGGCGCGACGGCGCCCAGCGCCAGGCGAACGCCGTGCCATCGCCGGTCGGCACCGGGCCTGGCGACGAGCGCGATCGAGATCGTCGAGATGTCCAGCGCCTGCCGCGTGCCGCCCTTGTAGAAGCGCGCCAGCTGATCGGCGCCGGCGCAAGGCACGCGCAGGGCGGTGAGCAGCTCGTCGCCGGCGCGCTGCGTGCGGCCCGGGCCGGTGAAGAACTCGGCCACCGCAACGCGCCGCGTCAGCGTGCCGCCGTCGCCGGCCAGGCGCGCCAGTTCGAGCTCGGCGTCGAGCGCGAGCAGCGGCGTCAGCAGGTCGCCGGCCGGCGACGCGTTGCAGACGTTGCCGCCGATCGTCGCCGCGTTGCGGACCTGCTCGCTGGCGAACTTCTCGCCCACCGCCGCCAGCAGCGGCGCGTGCCGGCGCACGAGCTCGCTGCGCATCGCCTGCGTCACCGTGACCAGCGTGCCGATGACCAGCGTCCGGCCCTCGACGCGAATGCTGTCCAGCCCTTCGACGCGGCGGATGTTCAGCAGCAGCGGCGCGCGCCGCAACTTGCCGGCGTGGCTCTGCGGCATCAGGTCGGTGCCGCCGGCCAGCACGATGGCGCCGCCGGGTCCGCCGAGCGCGGCCAGCGCCTGCTGCAGCCGCGTCGGCGCGAGGTAGCGTTCGACGTGCTCCATCAGGCGGCCTCCTGCATGAACGTCTCGTCGAAGCGGATCGGCTCGCGGTAGCGCCCGAACACGCCGACCAGCCGCGTTGTGATCTCGCCGACGCTGGCGTAGGCCTTGACGGCCCGGACCATCGCCGGCATCAGGTTCGCGCCCGACCGGGCGTCGGCCTCGATGCGGTCGAGCGCCGCGGCCACCGCGTTCGCGTCGCGCTCGGCGCGCACGCGGCGCAGCGCGTCGATCTGCTTGTTCGCGTCCGCGGCGTTGTACGGATGCATCTCGACCGGCCGTTCGGTGTCGCCGTCGCTGCGGTAGCGGTTGACGCCGACCTTGGCGAACGCCCCCGACTCGATCGCGCGCTGCATGCGGTAGGCCTGCGCCGACACCTGCGACTGGATCACGCCCTCGCCCACCAGCTTGACGATGCCGCCGGCGGCGTCGGTGCGCTCGATGATGCTGCGCATCTCGTCGCGCATGCGGTTGGTCAGCGTCTCGACGTAGTACGAGCCGCCGAGCGGGTCGGCCGTGTCGGCCAGCCCCATCTCCTCGACCAGCAGCTGCATCGTGCGCAGCGAGATGCGCTGCGCATACTCGCTGGGGATCGTGTAGGCCTCGTCGTAACAGCACAGCGCCATCGTCTGCGCGCCCGACAAGGCCGCGATAAGTGCGTAGTAGGCGCCACGGACGATGTTGTTCTCGGGCTGCTCGAGCGTGAGGCCGCCGCCACCGCCGCCGGCGATCATGCGCAGCCACATCGATCCCGGCTCCCGGGCGCCGTACTGCTCCTTCATGATCTGCGCCCACAGGCTGCGCCCGGCGCGGAACTTGGCGACCTGCTCGAACAGGTTGCCGAAGATGTTGAAGTTGTACGACAGCCGGCCGGCGAATTCGTCCACCGCCACGCCGCGCCTGATGACCTCGTCGGCATAGGCGCGCGCGATGCAGAAGGCCCAGGCCATCTCCTGCGTCGGCGTGGCACCCGATTCGCGGATGTGGTAGCCGCACACCGACACCGGGCTGTACTTCGGCGCGTGCTCGG
>CAYJOA010000227.1:0-4984 GCA_964371495.1 uncultured Rubrivivax sp. | reverse complement strand
CGCCTATTTAGGTTCGTCCGCGGTTATGCGCAGCAAGGGCGTCAAGCCGAGCGATCCTCCTGTGACGTAGGCCATCCCGACTGCGCATAACGCTTCCAAGATCGTCCTCCCCGGGGGCCGCTGTGGCCGCCGTCAACGAGGAGACGATCATGGATTCGCTCAACTCCAATGGGCCCGGCGCGCTGACGCTGGAGCCGCTTTGCCGAGGCGCTGCGCAGGAACTGCTGATGCGCAGCTACACCATCCGCACCATCAATCGCTACAAGCGGGTGTGGGAGCAACTGGCCGACTTCGCCCGCGCCCAGGGTCTGCCTGCCGAGTACACACATGAACTGGCCCTGCGTTTCGAGCAGGCATATGGCCTTCGCGACGGGGAGGTGCTCAAGCTCGGCCAACAGTGGCGGCGGCACTTGGTCTTCGGCATCAAGGTGCTCGACGACCTTGTACGCACCGGCACCATCTGCCGTTTCGTGGTCGAGACGACCGGGCTGCGCGTGCCGGAGGGCATGCACAAGGCGCTGCGCGAGTACGAGCAGTACGCCAGAGAGCGCCGGCATCTGCGGCCCAGCAGCCTGGCCGAGCGCATGCACAACATCGCAGTGTTCCTGGACTTCCTGCGCGCGCGAGGATTGGAGTCGCTGGAGACCCTGCAGGCCGAAGACCTCAGCGCCTTCATTCAGACCCGGACGGCCTGGAAGCCGAGGACCGTCTCACGCGTGTCGTCTGACCTGCGGCTGTTCCTGCAGTACCTGTTCATGCGCGACGTCCTGCCCCGTGACCTCAGCACCGCGATACCAACGATCCGACTGGCGAGCAATGCCACGGTGCCTTCGGTTTGGGAGCCGGAACTGGTCCAGCGGCTGCTCGCCGTCGTCGATCGCCGCTCACCCAAGGGCAAGCGTGACTACGCCATCTTGCTGCTCGCCGCGCGCCTGGGTCTGCGCCTGGGCGACATCAAGGGTTTGACGCTCGACCACCTGCACTGGACCACTTCAACGATCGAGATCGTCCAGCACAAGACGGGTGAGCCTCTGGTCCTGCCGCTGATCGAGGAGGTCGGCACCGCGCTCATCGACTATCTGCGTGCAGGCCGACCCCCGGTGGAGCACCGGCATCTCTTCACCAACCTGACGCCGCCGTTCGAGCCCATCTGCGAGCGCGATCGACTCCACCGTGTCGTCACCTATTGGCGGGAGCTGGCCGGCATCAAGTTCAAGACGCCACAGCGCCAGGGCCTGCACTCGCTGCGCCACACACTGGCCACCCGGCTGCTCGGTGCACAGACACCGTTTCCGGTCATCTCCGCCGTGCTGGGGCATGCCTCGCCGGCAACGACCTTCATCTATGCGAAGGCCGATGTGGAGACGCTGCGCATCGCCGCCATCGATCCGGAGGAGGTGCGCCATGGCCGCGCCTCGTAAGCCCGCGACATTCACCGGCAGCAGCCCCTTGGCCCCACTGATGGCGCAGTTCGTCCAGGAGAAGCGAGCCTGTGGCTATCGCTACAACGTTGGCGCATGGAGCCTCCGTCGACTCGACGCCCATCTGTGCCGCCAAGGCTTGCAGCAAGTCGAGTTGCCAAGGTCCATGACTTCATCGTGGTTGGCCAAGCAGCCGCACGAGACCGGCAAGACCCAGCGCGCTCGCATCAACCTGTTCCGCCAATTCGCTCTGTTCATGCGCCGACTCGGCCTTCCCGCCGACGTGCCAGATCAGGGCGGCGGCGCCAAGGAATCGAAGTCGTTCCTGGCACGCGTGTTGACGCACGAGGAAGTCCGCCGTTTGCTCGACGCCGCTGACCGGATCGAGCCGATGGCGTCGACCCACCTGCGCCACATCGTCTTGCCAGAGCTGCTGCGCGTGCTGTACGGATGCGGCCTTCGTCTCGAAGAGGCGCTGAGCCTGCGCATGCGCGACGTTGACCTGGTCCAAGGCGTGCTGCACATCAACGACACCAAGTTCCGCAAGGACCGTCTGGTGCCGCCGGCCCGACCACTGGTGGTTCGTCTGCAGAAGTACGCGGCCGCACTGGGGCCTCGCTCCGACGATGACTACTTCTTCCCCTCACCGCGCGGCGGCCAGCTTCACGGCAGCGGCGTGTACCGCAACTACCGGGACCTGCTGCACCGATGTCATATCGGCCACGGTGGCCGAGGAGAAGGGCCTCGCCTTCACGACCTGCGCCACACCTTTGCAGTGCACTCCCTGCTGCGCTGGTACCGCGAGGGCGCCGATCTGCAGGCCAGGATGCCCGTGCTGGCCACCTATCTCGGCCACGCCTCGATCGACGGCACGCAGGACTACCTGCAGATGACCGCCGAGTTGTACCCGGAGATCGTCTCGCGATCGGATGCCGCCTTCAGCGACGTCATTCCGCGCAGGCCCTGGAGGTTGTCATGAAGCCGACCGACCTCTCCATGCACGTGACGAACTTCCTCACGCGCTACCTGGCCGGCCAGCGCAACCTGAGCCCGAACACGATCAAGGCCTACCGCGATGTGTTCACGCTGCTCCTGCGCTTTGGCCGCGACGGACGCGGCATTGCCGTCGAGCGCCTCTGCCTGGCCGACATCGACGTGACCTTCGTCGAGGCCTTCCTCGATCACCTGTCGCAGGAGCGGAAGTGTTCAATCCGCACACAGAACCAGCGGCTGGCCGTGCTGCACGCATTCTTCCGCTACGTGCAGTCGGAGGTGCCCGAGCGGATGCTGCAGTGCCAGAAGATCATGGCGATGCCGCTGCGGCGCCATGTCCAGGTGCCGGTGGCCTACATGTCCAAGGACGAGCTGACTCAGGTGCTGGCGCATCCCGATCCGACCACGCCGGCCGGGCGGCGCGACGCGGTGATGCTCAGCGTGCTGTACGACACCGGCGCCCGGGCGCAGGAGTTGATCGACCTGAACGCCCACGATGTGCGTTTGACAACGCCGGCCCAGGTCAGGTTGCTGGGCAAGGGGCGCAAGGTTCGCGTGGTGCCTTTGATGGACGCCACGGCTCGGCTGTTGCGTGAACACCTGCGGGAGAACGATCTCGATCGGCCCGAGCGAGGCCACCTGCCGGTGTTCCAGAACCGCCAGGGCGGGCGCTTGTCGCGGTCGGGCCTGCGGTACCTTCTGCACTGCCACGTGCAGGCCGCCCGGTCGGCCGTGCCCGGCTTCACGCAGAAGATCAGCCCCCACAGCATGCGGCACACCAAGGGCATGCACCTGCTGCAGAGCGGCGTGTCGCTGGAGATGATCCGCGACTTCCTCGGGCACGTGGATGTGAAGACGACGCAGATCTACGCCCGGGCGAACCTGGAGATGAAGCGGCGCGCTTTGGAGAAGGTGGCCGGCGAGTCGCCGTCGCCAGCGTTGCCATCCTGGCAGCAGAGCAAGTCTCTGCTCGACTGGTTGCGCTCGCTATAGCCGCGCAGAGTAGCTTGTCAGTCGGCGGCCAGGGCATGGATGATCGGGCAACTGCCCGTGGCCGCCCCCGTATCGCATTGGCGCAGCAGCGCCAACAAGGCCTTGCGCATCGCCTTCAGGTCGGCGAGCTTCTCTTCGATGACCTGCAACTTGTGCCCGGCAAGCTCGCGTGTTTCAGCACAGGCGCAGGCCTCGTCCAGCTCCAGCATGCTGGCGACTTCCTCCAGCGTGAAGCCCAGCACCTGCGCGCGCTTGATGAACCGTACACGCTTGATCGCCGCCGGGCCATAGCGGCGATGTCCGCTCGCCGGTTTGTCCGGTTCAGCCATCAAGCCGCGGCGCTGGTAGTACCGGATCGTCTCGACGTTCACGCCGGCCTCGTCGGCCAATCGCCCTATCGTCAGCTCGCTTGTCATCTGGACCCCTTGACTCCGTACCATGGTACGGACTCTAGACTTTCCGACATCAAACAAGTTCACCCGGTGTATGGCCACGTTCAAAGCAAGAGGTTCACTGCTCGCCGGCGCGTTGGCCGCCGTCGGCGCGTCGGTGTGCTGCGTCGGTCCGCTCGTGCTTTTGACGCTGGGCATCGGCGGTGCGTGGATCTCCAACCTGACGGCGCTGGAGCCTTTGAGGCCCTGGTTCATCGCTGCGACGCTGCTGTTCCTGGGTCTGGCGTTCCGGCGTCTGTACCTGCAGCCACAGGTCTGCGAGCTCGGCGCGGCGTGTGCCGAGCCGATCGTCCTCAAGCGGCAGCGGCTGATCTTCTGGCTGGTGACGCTGGGGCTGCTCGCGTTGTTGTCGGTGCCCTGGTTGGCGCCATTCTTTCTGTGAAGGACCTACCCATGCGCCATTTGATTGCCGCAGCACTCGTCATGCTGATGCCCTTGGCTTCGCTGGCTGCGCCGCCGCAGACCGCCGTGCTCGACGTGCAGAACATGACCTGCGGGCTGTGCCCGGTCACGGTGAAGAAGTCACTCGAGAAGGTGGCCGGTGTGAGCCAGGCTCAGATCGACTTCGCGAAGAAGACGGCCACCGTCACGTTTGACGCCGACAAGACCAACGCAACGGCGCTGGCGAAGGCCACGACGGATGCGGGCTTCCCCTCGACGGTAAGGAAGTGATCATGGCCGCCCCAGAACTGGAATCGGTGTTGACATGCCCGCAGTGCGGACACGCCAAGCCTGAGGTCATGCCGACCGATGCGTGCCAGTTCTTCTACGAGTGCGAGCACTGTGAGACCGTGCTGCGGCCCAAGGCTGGCGACTGCTGCGTGTTCTGTTCGTACGGCTCGGTCAAGTGTCCGCCGGTGCAGATGCAGCGCGGGTGCTCGAGCTGTAGCGCCTGAAGGCCAGGAGCCGCGCGGCAGTACTTCACCCGCGGCGGAGCGCCTGCGCGCACGACATCAGCCGGCCGACGTTTCGCTGGGCCGGATCGATGCGTTCGGATTGCTCCGACAGCCGGGTCGTCCCCGCGTAGATCAGCGGAGTTATGTTGAGTCAGGCGCGACCTCACTCACGTCGGGCGTGCGCGCAGCGGGCTTTCTGCGCATAACCGCAGACTGGCCTAAATAGCCC
>CAYJOA010000226.1:0-4990 GCA_964371495.1 uncultured Rubrivivax sp. | reverse complement strand
TTTCCCGGTGCCGGCCACGTCACCATCAGCATCGGCGTCGCCGAGCACTACGGCGCCGAGGATCACGAGTCCTGGTTCGGTCGCCTCGATGGCGCCCTGTACGAGGCCAAGCGCAGCGGCCGCAACCGCGTCGTCGTGGATCGTCGCGGCAACTCCGACGCCTGGGCCGATCCCGTCGGAGCCTCGCCGCTGCTGCTTGTCTGGCAGGAGGCCTACGAGTGCGGCGAGGCGACGATCGATGGCGAGCACAGGCAGCTCTTCGCCATGGCCAACCATCTCATCGAAGCCGTGTCCCGCTTGCCGGCGGACCCACGCGCCGTGCGCCTGGCGCTCGATGCCCTCGTCGAGCACGTGCGGCGGCACTTCGCCGACGAGGAGGCCATTCTCGCCGCGCACCACTACGCCGAGCTGGAATTGCACCAGCGTGCCCACGCCGGCCTGCTGCGGCGCGCCGCCTACCTGGGCGAGCAGGCGCAGGACGGCACCGTGAGTCTGGGCGCGGTGGTCGATTTCCTGGCCCAGGATGTCGTCGGGCGCCACATCCTGACGGTGGACCGCGCCTTCCACCCGCTGTTCCAGAAAGCCTAGTGCGGCGACCGCGTGCCGAGCGGCCTGATCGCGTAGACTCGCGAGCCGCGCGGGTGTAGTTCAATGGTAGAACGGCAGCTTCCCAAGCTTCATACGAGGGTTCGATTCCCTTCACCCGCTCCATCGCAGACCGACCCGAAGTGCTGCCCCACCGGGTGGTCCAGGACGCGCAGGCCCGCGCTGGCACGCACCGCAGCCCACGGAATGGGCCGGTGCCGTTCCTTCGCTTGGAGTTGACGATGACCATACTTGTTGCTTATGCACCCCGCCCCGAAGGCCGCGCCGCCCTGGAAAAGGGCATCGAAATCGCCGGCCGTCGCAGCGAGCGCCTGCTGGTCGTGAACGCCATCTCCGGCGACAACCAGAACGACCCCTCGCTCGCCGACACGACCGAGGTGGAAGCCGTCGAGAAGCGACTCCAGGCTTCCGGCCTGGATGCGGAGTTCAAGCAGTTCGTGCGCGGCAAGAACGCGGTGGCCGAAATTCTGGACCTGGCCGAGTCGCCCGATGTCTCGCTGGTGGTCGTCGGGCTGCGCAAGCGCAACCCGGTGGGCAAGCTGATCATGGGCAGCGTCTCGCGCGACATCATCCTTTCGGTGCCCTGCCCGGTACTGGCCGTCAAGGCCGCCGGCTAGACCAGCGCCAAGGCCCACTCCGGCCGTCGCGGGCGGCGCCGGGTGGCGTGACCGGCGTGGCGATCAACGCGGTGCCATGCGCAGGGCGCCGTCGAGCCGGATGACCTCGCCGTTGAGATGCACGTTGGTGGCGATGTGGGCGGCCAGCGCCGCGAATTCCGACGGTGCACCCAGCCGCTTCGGAAAGGGGATGCTCGCCGCCAGCGACTGCTGCACCTCGGGCGGCAGCTGCTGCAGCAGCGGTGTCGCGAACAGCCCCGGCGCCACCGTGCAGACGCGAATGCCGTGCTGCGCCAGGTCACGCGCCAGCGGCAGCGTCATCGACACGATGCCGCCCTTGCTGGCGGCATAGGCCTCCTGCCCGACCTGGCCGTCGAAGGCCGCCACCGAGGCCGTCATGAGCATGAAGCCGCGCTCGCCGTCGTCCAGCGGCGCCAGCGTGCAGATGCGCGCGGCGGTCAGGCGCACCACGTTGTAGGTGCCGATCAGGTTGACGCGGATGACGCGCTCGAAGTCTTCCAGCGGCGCGGCGTTGCCGTCCTTGCCGACGACGCGCCGGGCGGTGCCGATGCCGGCGATGTTCATCACCAGGCGCGCCGTGCCGTGCCGGCTTTCGGCGGCGTCGAGCGCGGCGGTGAGGCTGGCGGTGTCGGTGATGTCGGCCGCGCAGGCCAGGCCGCCGATCTCGGCCGCGACGCGCTCGGCGTTGGCGGCGTCGACGTCGAGCACCGCGACCTGAGCGCCCTGGCGCGCCAGTTCACGGGCCACGGCCTCGCCCAGGCCCGAACCGCCGCCGGTGACGATGGCACTGTGTCCCTGGATCTCCATGGCCTCTCCTTCAGGCCGGCGCCTTCTTGGCACCGAGGTAGGTTTCGATGACGCGCGGGTCGTCGGCCAGTTGCCGGGCCGGGCCCTGGAGCACCAGGTCGCCGGTCTCCAGGACATAAGCGTGGTCGGCCACTTCCAGCGCGGCGCGCGCGTTCTGTTCCACCAGCAGGATGGTCACGCCGCTGTCGCGCAACTGCCGGATGGTGGCGAAGATGTCGCGCACGACGAGCGGGGCCAGCCCCAGGCTGGGTTCATCCAGCATCAGCAGCCTGGGCTGGCCCATCAGCGCGCGGCCGACGGCAAGCATCTGGCGTTCGCCGCCCGACAAGGTGCCGGCATGCTGGGCGCGGCGCTCCTGCAGACGCGGGAACAGCGTGTACACACGATCCAGGCCGTCGCGCCACGCGCGCACGCGCTGGCGCATCGGACGCCAGCCGCCGAGCAGCAGGTTGTCCTCGACGCTCATGGTGCCGAACAGCTCGCGCTTCTCGGGCACCAGCGCCAGGCCGGCCATCACGCGTTCCTCCAGCGTCAGCCGTGCCACGTCCGCGCCGCCGAAGCGCACCTGGCCGCGCGTGATCGGCAGCACCCCCATCAACGCCGCCAGCAGCGTCGACTTGCCGGCGCCGTTGGGGCCGATCACGGTGATCACGCTGCCCTGCGGCGCGGCCAGACCGATGCCGCGCAGCACCTCGGCCGCGCCGTAGCCGGCGTGCAGGTTCTCCACCTCGAGCAGCGGTATGGTCATCCGGCCCCCAAGACGCCTGCGGCGTCGGCCCCCCGCGGGGGCGCGAGCGTGTTTGGGGCGGCCCTGCACCCGCTCATCTCAATGCTCCGTGCCCAGATAGGCCGCGCGAACCGCCGGGCTGGCCTGCACCTCGGCGGGCGTGCCTTCCATCAGCCGGGTGCCGAACTCCATGACCACGATGCGGTCGGTGAGGTTCATCACGAAGTCCATGTCGTGCTCGACGAGCAGGATCGACAGGCCCTCGGCCTTGAGCTGGCGCAGCACGTCGCCCAGCGCCTGCTTCTCCTTGTGGCGCAGGCCGGCCGCCGGCTCGTCGAGCAGCAGCAGTGCGGGGTCGGTGGCCAGCGCACGCGCGATCTCCACCAGCCGCTGCGGGCCGAGCGCCAGGTTGCCGGCGAGCTCGTTGCCGTGCTGCACCATGCCGATGCGCGCCAGCTGCTTTTCGGCCTCGGCGAACAGGCGCCGCTCCTCGTCGCGGTCCAGGCGCAGCATGGCGCGCAGCGTGCCCGAGCGCGAACGCATGTAGCCGCCGAGCGCCACGTTCTCGAGCACCGTCATGTCGGGCACCAGCTTCACGTGCTGGAAGGTGCGCGAGACGCCGCGCCGCGCGATCTGGCGTGCCGGCAGGCCGTGCACCGGGCGGCCGCGCCAGCGCACCGCGCCGCTGGTCAGCGGCAGCACGCCGGTGATGAGGTTGAAGGTGGTCGACTTGCCGGCGCCGTTGGGGCCGATCAGGCCGACGATGTCGCCGGCGCGGATGACAAAGCTGACGTCGTTGACCGCCACCAGGCCGCCGAAGGCCTTGCGCACCGCGTCCACCTCCAGCAGGAGTTCGCCGTGCACGGGCTTGTCGCGCGCCGGCAGCGGCGGCGCGCCGTCCCAGTCGCGCACGCGCGGCGCGGCCGGCAGCCAGCGGCCGACGAAGGTCCACAGGCCGTCGGGCGCGAATTTCAGCACCAGGATCAGCACGATGCCGAAGACGATGACCTCGAAATTGCCGCTGGTGCCGATCAGCCGCGGCAACAGCACCTGCAGCTGGTCCTCGACCAGGCGCACCACCGCCGAGCCGAGGAAGGCGCCCCAGACGTTGCCGATGCCGCCGAGCACGGCCATGAACAGGTACTCGATGCCCTTGTTGATGCCGAAAGGCGAGGGGCTCACGCTGCGCTGGAAGTGCGCGAACAGCCAGCCCGAGATCGACGCCAGCAGCGCGGCGACCACGAACGCGACCAGCTTGTAGCGGAAGGTCGAGATGCCCATCGCCTCGGCCATCGTCGAGCCTTGCTTGAGCGAACGGATGGCGCGCCCGGGGCGCGAGTCGAGCAGGTGCGTGACCGCCAGCGCCGCCGCCAGCGCGATGGCCCAGATCAGCACGTGCAAGGCGCGCCCGCTGCCGAGGTCGATGCCGAAGACCTTCAGCGTCGGCACGCCGAGCAGGCCGTCGTACTTGCCCAGCCATTCCATGTTGGCCATCGTGTAATTCAGCGCCAGGCCCCAGGCGATGGTGGCCAGCGGCAGGTAGTGGCCGGACATGCGCAGCGTGATCGCGCCCACCACCAGTGCCGCGGCGGCGGCCAGCAGCAGCCCGACGCCGAGCGTGAGCCAGGGCGAGAGGCCGGAATGGATGGCCAGGTAGGCAGCGGTGTAGGCGCCGACGCCGACGAAGGCCGCCTGGCCGAACGAGGTCAGCCCGGCGACGCCGGTCAGCAGCACCAGGCCCAGCGCGACCAGTGCGTACAGGCCGATGTAGTTGCTCTGCGTGATCCAGAAGTCGGGCACCGGCAGCGCCGGCAGCACCAGCATCAGCAGGGCGAAAGCCGGAAACACCCAGGGGCGCAATGCGGGATTCATTGCCGGCTCAGTGCTCTTCGCCGTGCGGGTCGCGCAGCGAACGCCACAGCAGCACCGGCAGGATCGAGCCGAAGACGATGACTTCCTTGAAGGCGCTGGCCCAGAACGAGCCGAAGCTCTCGAGCAGGCCGACGCCGAGCGCGCCCACCAGCGCCAGCGGGTAGCTCGCCAGGCCGGCGAACACGGCCGCGACGAAGCCCTTCAGGCCGATCAGGAAGCCGCTGTCGTAGAACACCGTCGTCGTCGGCCCGATGAGCAGGCCCGACAACGCGCCGATGAAGGCCGCCATCGTGAACGACACGCGCCCGGCCTGGATGCTCGAGATGCCCATCAGCCGCGC
>CAYJOA010000225.1:0-5111 GCA_964371495.1 uncultured Rubrivivax sp. | reverse complement strand
GTCGACGTAGTCCACCGTGTCGAGCTTGTCGATGGCAAAACCGTGCACCTGCAGGATCTCCTGCAATTCGCCCGCCGTCCACAGATGTGGGTGGCCCGACTCGATCGCCGCGTAGAACTGCGACCTGGCGTTGGGGTTGGCCTGGTTCAGCAGGTTGATCAGCGCGTCGTAGCCGCAGGCATTGGGGGTCGTCAGGAACAGCCGGCCCCCCGGCTCCATGACACGGTTCAATTCGAAGACGGTCCAGGCCGGGTCGCGGAAGAGATGTTCGATGACCTCGGTGAAGACGACGTCCGAGAAGGCACCGTCGTCGAACGGGAAGACGGCACTTTCGATGTCGATGCGCGTGATCGGGTAGGGGCTGTGCGGGATGTCGATCGAGATCGTCTCGAAGGCCGAAGTGCCATGCACGTGCCGCAGGAAATGCGTGATGAAGGGTTTGTCCGAGCCGAGCTCGAGCACGCGCCGGCCGTAACTGCGCTGCAGCATCTCCAGGTAGCGCTTCTTGTGGTAGATCGCGTCGTTGACGAAGATGTCCTTCACGTCGCTGGGCAGGTAGTCGTAGAAGTCGCGAACGCACGCTTCGTAGTTCTCTGTCAATCGGGCCAACATGTCCGGTTTTCCTAAGGTTTGAGTACGAAATCCTCGGCGCGCCGTCGCGACGACGCGAGACGCTTGCCCAGCGCCATGGCCGGGCGCTCGACGCCACGGTAGAAGGCATAGGACGCAACGATACAGACCACGCTGGCGACGATCGGCGCCGCCATTCCCGCCCCGTAAGGCAGCAGGCGGTAGACGACGAAGAAGCCCAGCGTGCCATGCAGCAGGTATAGCGAATAGGAAATGTCGCCGACGAACTTCAGCGCCCGCGGCGCAGGCCGGTCCAGCGACAACATGAAGAGGCCCAGGGCATAGGCGGCGGACACGAGGTAGGAGTTCTCGATCGGCAGGAACACGGTGTGTATGCTGCGCAGGCCGAGCACGAAGACGGCGTAGTTCGCCGCCACCAGCACGGCGCTGGCTGCCAGGCCGATGCAGCCGGTGCGGCGCAGGTACAGGGCGCTGCCGATCAGCAGCAGCGGCACGTAGGCCGTCGATGCGGCGAAGAGAAAGAACGAGCCCCCGAAGTCGCGGGCAAAGACGATCACCAGCAGCGGCAGCGCCGTGCCCGCGACCAGCGCCAGCGCCGGCAGGCGTGACTTGAGCAGCGGCGACAGCACGCCGATGAGCACGTAGAAGATGACCTCGATGACCAGCGTCCAGGCCACGTCCAGCACGATGATCTGCGGCACCGCCAGGTAGCCGGCGAGCGTGACGCCGACGAGGTAGTTCTGCCAGGGCTGCTCGGTGCCCACGAGATGGTGCAGGACGGCGGCCACGACGACGGCCGCGGCCAGCGGCGGGAAGATGCGCAAGACGCGGCGCACGGCAAACACATGCAGCGGCTCGCGACGCGCGGCATGAGCGATGACGAAGCCGCTGATCAGGAAGAACAGGCACACGCCGAGCCAGCCGAAGTCCTGGATGATGCCCAGCGGCCCGCTCACCCAGTGCCGCACCCAGGGCACCGGCGCGAAGGCCGCGCCGGCCATGCGCTCGCCGGCGACGGCGAAGAGATGGTCGTAGACCACCATCAGCACGGCCACGCCGCGCAGCGCGTCCAGCGCCTCGTAGCGGCCTGGCGGCGTTGTCGCGGGCGTCGCGCTGGCGTCCATGCAGCGACCGCTTCAGCCGCGCCGGGCCGCGGCTGCACCGGGTGCGGCGCCGCGCAAGACCTTGCTCACGGCGCCACGCCCAGCCTGCGGGCCAGCAGTCCTTGCAGGGCGCGATACACGCCCGGCGTTTCGCCGGCGTCGTCGCGGTCGGGAAACCAGTAGGCCTCGGCATGGCTGACCGCCGGGCCGAGGGTGTAGGCACGGTAGCGGTTGAGGCCGAGGATGTGCTCGTCGTAACGCTGGCTGGCCAGCTGCGACGGAAAACAGTCCAGCGCCGCTTGCTTGAGCGCCAGCACCGACGTGATGTCGACCAGCAGGCTGGGCATCAGCGGCTGGCCGATCTCGTAGAAACCCAGCCTCACGCGGCCGCTGGCGGCAGCGGCGATGGCGGCCAGGCAGACGGCGCGGTGGTCGGGGTGGACCTCGAACGGTGATGGTGCCAGCAGCCAGTCCGGGCCCTGCGCCTGCAGCGCCTGGCGGATGCGCTCGACCAGCGCCGCGTCGGGCGCCAGCGCCCGGTCCGGCAGCCCCCAGAACTGCAGCGCCGCGGCGTCGCGGTCGTAGCCCAGGGCCCCTGCAGCGTGCCGACACTCCAGTTGCCGCGCTGCCGCGTCGCCCCCCTGCGCACCGTCGGAGACCACGGCGACGCGGGCTTCGACCCCCTGCGACGCCGCCAGCGCCAGCGTGCCGCCGCAGCCGAAGACCTCGTCGTCGGGGTGGGGCGCCAGCACCAGCATGGAACGCACCGGCAGCACCGACACCGCGCCATAAGGCACCAGGTCGGGTTCGGGGATCGGCTGCCAGAACTGCGCCATCGTACGTGCCTTCAGGTGAAGTCGGCGTCGCCGCCCATCAGGAACCATCGGTTCTCGATCTCCCGCGGGTCGGGGCCGGGGGTGTGGATGTTGGCCGGAATATGGATCGGCAGGTCCTCGATCTGCACTTGCGTTGCATCGACGCCGCTCAGCCGCGCCGACTGCGATCGCGTGATCCAGACCCGCAGGCGCGGCCGCAGAGCGGCGGCGGCCTGGGCGCGCGCCACTTCGACCAGGGCCGCGAAGTCCGCCGGCGGCGCGACCAGATCGAGCAGTTCGAGGGCGTCGTCGCGCACACGCGTCACCAGCAGGCCGAGCGGTCGCCGCAGCCAGCGGCTGCGCACCAGGGTCACGGTGTAGGTGGCGTGCGGGCTCTGCAGGTAACGCCATTGCAGCCACGCAGCGTCGCGCACACCCAGCACGACGTCGGTCATCGCAGCGGCCATCGAGCGCCAGAGCCGGTCGATGGCGCGGCGCTGCCCGGCGGCCAGCGCATCGCCCACCAGGATCACCGTCTCGCTGCGTTGGCGCAGCGGCGCCGCGGCTGCGGCGGCGGGCCACGACAGCTGCACCAGGGCGTCGACCGTGGTGTACAGGCCCAGACGCCTGGCCAGGACGTTGTGGCGATCGCTGGGGAAGCCGAAACCGATGCGGTGTCGCTGGCCCCAGCCGAGCTGGGTTTCCAGCAGCGTGGCGGTCAGGCGATACATCGGCCCGCGTCGCGCCAGCGACCGGTTGGCGCTGGCCTCGACCATCACGTCGCACATCTGGCAGCCGACGTCGGGCCGGCCGAACACGAGCAGGTCGCGCCTTTGTCCGCCGTAGTGCGCCGTCAGCCGGCCGTCCTGCTCGATGCCCACCGCGCAGGCCCGCCCGTCGCCGTACTTCCACTGCCAGTGGGCCGCGCTCATCTCGTGGCCGAAGACCTGGTGGAACAGCGCGCGCATGGCCTCGCTGCGCTCGGCGCCGACGCGGACCAGGGTCTGCGTCGGGCGTTCGACGCGCTCGAACTGCAGGGCCTGGCCGGCCGCCGACCCCGACCCCAGCGCGGCCAGCCGCTGCTCGAGGCGCCGCATCGCGGCCCTCGTATCGTGACCCTGGGCCCGCAGCGGGCCCGCCTGGCGGCGAACGGACTCGAGCACCAGGGCCAGGAAACGCGCGACGGCCGCGCTGAGGTCTTCGCAGCCCACCAGTTGCCAGCCCTGGCGCTGCGCCACGGTCAACAGATGCGGTCGGTATGGCATCCCGACCGGGCTGTCGGCATCACACTGCAGCGTCACTTCGGCCAGCACGACGAGCTGTGTGCAGGGCTGCGGCAGGCCGGCGTCGACGTCTTCGAAACAGGCCAGCGGGTCCAGCCCGTCGAGGCCCGCGATGACGACACGCGTGCCTGCCGGGGCCGAGCGGCGTCGTTCGGCGGTCCAGGCGCCGGTGCGGTCCAGCGCTGCCGGCACCGAGGCGTCCTCGGCGTGCGCGATGCCGATCCGGACTTCGACATCGCGCCCCGGTGACTGCGCGCGCATCGCGTCTGCCGCCAGTGCAGCGATCGAGTCGGGCATGTTCGCTAGGCTCGCCGGTGCACCACGACCCAGCTCTCGTCGTTGGCCAGCGTGGTGGTGAAGCCCAGCTGCCGCAGCTCGCCTTCGGTCCACACCGAGCGGTGGTTTTCCAGCGGGTTGGCCGGCACCTCCTGGGGCACGAACTCCTTGGGCGTGCTGACCAGCACGGCACGGCTGGCGATGCGGATGCAGTGCGCCAGGAAGACCCGGCCGTCGTCTGCCGACAGGTGTTCGAGGATGTCGATGGCCAGCACGAGTTCGTACGAACGGTCGCCCAGGGTCGGCAGGATGTCCATCGCGTTGCCGACGAGGACCTGGTTGTAGGCGTAGTCGTGCACCGGCGTGAGGTAGGTGGCGTAGCCTTCGATGCCGTCGATCCTGAGCGCCCATGACGAACGCTGCCGCTGCCTGGCCGAGCTGCCGTCGACCTCGAACAGGTTGACGTGCTCGAGGTTGGTGCGCAGCAGGAAGCCGTACTGGCCCATGCCGGTGCCGACGTCCAGCACCGAGCCGGGCTGCAGCTGCTGGGCGTAGCCCACGATGGCGCTGATCTGGGAGCTTTGGCTGAAGGGCAAGGTGGACTCGTCGCGGTGGATGGTGTGGATGAGGTCGCGGTCTCAGCGGCGCGCCCCCGACGTCCACCGCCGCGGCAGCGTCACCACGCCTTGTTCGACGTGGTCCTGCACGACGTCCAGGCTGGCCGCGTACTCGGCCGCCGAGTAGACGTTGATCGAACGCTCGCACAGCACGTAGGCCGACACGGTGTAGTGGCCCTTGAGCAGCGGCAGCTCGGGAAACTCCAGTGCCACGCGCACGCCACCGGCGCCGTCGCGCTGCAGCACCACGCCGTCGAGCCAGTTGCCGGCGCTGGTGACGGCGCGGCCGTCGGCGCCGTGGATGACGACGCCCAGCGTCGGGCAGGGGATGTTCGGGTCGCTGCGGAATTCGACTTCGACGGTCAGCGAGTCGATGCGGTTGCGGAACGCCACCCCGTCGGGCGGCGGCAGCACCGCCAGCCGCGT
>CAYJOA010000224.1:0-5206 GCA_964371495.1 uncultured Rubrivivax sp. | reverse complement strand
CGGGCCGGCCGCGATGGCTCCACAGCACGCCCAGGTTGTTGAGCGCGTCGACCAGCCGGTCGTCGAGCTCCAGGGCGAGCTGGTAGGCGGCTTCGGCCTGCTCGAAGCGCCCGCGTTCCATGTGCACGTTGCCGAAGTTGTTGTGGAACATCGGCTCCCGTGGGTTCTGCCCGATGGCCATGGCGATGAGCTCGGCCGCGCGGTCGTGCCGGCCGAGCTGGGCGTGCAGCACGCCGCACAAGTGCAATGCATCGGCGTGCCGGGGCTGCGCCGTCAGCACGGTCTGGTAGTGCCGCAGCGCCGCGTCGAAGCGGCCCGCCCGGTGCTCGTGCATGGCCAGCCGCAAGGCCCGCTCGGTGTCCGGCCCGGACGGCGCGCGCTTGCGCTTGTTCGACGGCGAGGGCATCGGTGGACGGGGTGGGGTCAGGGCGACGGGCGGTGCTGCGGGGCAGCGGCCATCGGCGCCGACACCTGCACCGCCAGACCGCCGAGTATCGCGCTGGGGCCGGTCTCGATGTCCCAATGCTGCACCTCGGCGATGCGTCGCACGATCGACCAGCCCAGGCCGCTGCCCGACTCGTGCTGGCCCGGCGGGCGGTAGAAGCGCTGGCCGAGCCGCCCGTGCACTTCGGGCGCCAGGCCCGGACCGCTGTCCTCGACGCGCAGCGCGACGCGGTCGCCGCGCCGCTGCACGCTCACCGACACGCGCGCGCCCGACGGGCTGTAGCGCACGGCGTTGTCGACCAGGTTGCGCACCAGCACGGCCAGCAGGGTCTCGTCGGCGGCCAGAGGGCAGGTTTCGGGAGCGTCGAGTTCCAGCGTCTGGCCCTTGGCGACGGCGCGCGGCGCCACGTCGGCCGCCACGCGCCGCGCCCCGGCGGCCAGGTCCACCACGCTCGCCGGCGGCGCGGCGTGGGCCTCGAGCCTCGAGAGCGTCAGCAACTGCTCGACCAGGCGCGTCGCACGGTCACAGCCGTCCAGCGCGGACTGCAGGGCATGGCGGCGTTGTGCGCTGTCGGCTTCGGCCAGCGCCACCTGCGCCTGGGCGCGGATGGCGGCGATGGGCGTGCGCAGTTCGTGCGCGGCATCGGCGGTGAAGCGGCGTTCGGCTTCCACCAGCGTGCCGATGCGCGCCAGCAGGCCGTTCAGCGCGGTGACCATGGGTTCGAGCTCCGACGGCGCATCCGCCAGCACCACCGGCTGCAGCGACTGCGCAGGGCGGGCCGCCAGCAGGCCACCCAGGCGCCGCAGCGGCAGCAGGCCGCGGCGGATGGCCCACCAGGCCACCAGCGCCAGCAACGGCAGCGCCACCGCCAACGGCCACAGGGTGCTGCGCAGCACGGCCCACAGGATGGCGGCGCGCGACTGCAGCTGCTCGCCGACGTAGACCTGCACGTCACGCTCGGCGCCGTGGGCGGCGAACACACGCCAGGCGGTGCCGTCGATGCGCACCGTCGTGAAGCCCGACTTGAAGTGCCGGCTGCGCTCGACCATGGGCAGCGGCGGCGCATTGGCCGAACGCAGCGCCAGCCGGCCCTCGTGGAAGACCTGGAAGGTCACCTGCGGCGCGTACTTGTGCAGGCTGGGCGCGTCCAGCGTGCGGTCGTCGTCGTCGACCTCGCCCTGCGCCTGCTGCACCACCAGCAGCGCCGCGGCCTGCGCCAGGTGGCCGTCGAGCAGTTCGTCGAGTTCTTCGTTGACGTCGAACCAGGTCAGGGCCGCGGCGGCGACCCACACGCCGGTCACCACGCCCAGCACCCAGGCCAGCAACTGCGCCTGCATCGAGCGCGCAATCCGCCTCATGTCCCCGGCAGCTCGCGCACCAGCATGTAGCCGACACCGCGCACGGTCTGGATCAAGGCGGCGCCGAGCTTGCGGCGCAGGTGGTGGACATGGACCTCGACGGCGTTGCTCTCGACCTCCTGCCCCCAGCTGTAGAGCTGCTGCTCGATCTGCTCGCGCGACAACACGCGGCCCGCGCCCAGCATCAGCACCTGCAGCAGGTCGAACTCGCGGGTCGACAGCGTCACCGCCACGCCGGCCTGGGTCACGCTGCGCGCCGCCGCGTCGAGCACCACGTCCTGCGCCACCAGCCGCTCCTGCACCTGGCCATGGGCGCGCCGCACCAGCGCACGCAGCCGGGCCGCGAGTTCGTCCAGATCCACCGGCTTGACGACGTAGTCGTCGGCGCCGACATCGAGCCCGCGCACGCGGTCGGGCACGGCGTCGCGGGCGGTCAGCACCAGCACCGGCAAAGTCACGCCGGCGCGCCGCACCGCGCCGAGGACGTCGATGCCGTCGAGCAGCGGCAGCCCGAGGTCGAGCACCGCGGCGGCGTAAGGCTGGCCGCGCAGCTCGCGTTCGGCGGCGGCGCCGTCGCGCACCCAGTCGACCTGGAAGCCGCGCTGCCGCAGGCCGGCACGCAGGCCGTCGCCGAGCAGCGGGTCGTCTTCGGCCAGCAGGATGCGCATGCGCTGGATTGTGGTGTCCGGCTGCCGGGCTCAATCGTCGTCGTGATCGCTGTCGTGGCTCGAGCGGGCCGCCGCCACGGGCCGCTCGCCGGCCCAGCCGCCGGCAGCCGGGGCGGCCTGCCACTGCAGCCACCAGAAGCCCAGCACCGCCACCAGCATCAGCGTGGCCACGCTGGTCCAGGCGCGGCGGATGGCGTCCTGCGGGCGGCCGAGCTTGCGGCCGCTGAACATGGCGCCGACCAGGTTCTCGCGGTGCAGCCGGCTGGCCAGCAGCACCGCCGCGATGTGCAGCGCCACCAGGGCCAGCATGCCGTTGGCGGCGGCTTCGTGCAGATCTTCGGCCCAGTCGCCGAAGCCGCCGTCGTAGGTGGCCCAGCCGCTGAAGGCCACCGCCAGCGCCAGGCCGAGCAAGGCGACGATGGCCAGCGCGCCGGCCGGGTTGTGGCCGGCGTGGTGCTCGGGCCGGCCGCGCACGAGCGAGCCCAGGTAACGCGCCGCCGCTGCCGGGCCGCGGACGAAGCTGGCGAAGCGCGCGTGGCGCGTGCCGACCAGACCCCAGAGCAGGCGAAAGACCACCAGCCCGGCCATCGTGTAGCCCAGCGTCACGTGCAGCAGTCGCCAGCGCTCGCTCTCGGCGGTGAGGTAGGCGCCGGCAAAACTCAGCACCGTGAGCCAGTGGAAGAGACGCACCGGCGCGTCCCAGACCAGCACCCGGCGTGCGGTGGCCACGGGCGCGTGGGGCTCAGCGGGGGATGCGGATGTGGCGTTCACTGAAGTCTCCATCGTCGGCACGGGTGTGGCAGGCAGCGCAGTTGGCGGCACTCTTGACCGCCGGCAGCTTCCAGGTCGCGGCGGGCACCTCGCGGTGTTCGCGCGTGAACCAGGCGGCACGGCTGATGCGGTCTTCGGGCGGCGGTGTCGGGTCGCGTCGCACTTTCCTGGCCGTGCCGGCGTGCTGGTTCAACCAGCTGCCGATTTCCCTGGCCGTGGCGGCATCGAGCGACGCGTCGGTGCCGAAGTGGCGCGGCAGGTTGGCCATCAGCCTTTGCCATGACGCTGCCGGCAGCAGACCGGGCGGGTAGGCGATGTGGCAGGCGGCGCACTCCTGCGTGTACCTGGGCAACGGCGGCACTGGCGGCGTACGCCGGTCGTCGTCGGCGCGGGCCGCCGAGCCCAGCGCCGCTGCGGCCAGCGTCGCGAGCAGTGCGCGGTGGCGCCAGGAAGTCGTCGTGGCTGTCATGTGTGGACTCCGGTCGATGAAGTGGATGTGTCGTGCGCTGCGCGGCTGCTTGCCGTTCGGCGTTTAGCGCTCGAGCGTCAGCAGCCAGGCCAGCACGTCGGCCTTCTCGCCGGCGGTGCATTCGCGGCCGACGACGTCGTTGCAGTTGCGCCGGAACCACTTCTCGACCTTGGCGCCGTCGGTGAAACGTTCGGCGTTGAACGCCGGCGCCAGCGCGGCGATCGGCTTGCCGGTGGCGGCGTGGCGGCCGGCCCGCGTGGGCAGCGCGCCATGGCACGAGGTGCAACTCCAGTCGCGGCCTTGCGGCGTGTTGAAGAGCTGCTGCCCGCGCCCGGGCGCGGGTGCTGCGGCGGCGGCCTTGCGGTAGCCGTCCAGCAGTTCGGCCGGCGTTGCGGCCACGGCGGACAAACCGCTCATGAGGATCGTGATGGCGGCCAGCGCGGTGACGCTGCGCCTGCGGTGCGGGAAGTGTTTCGGGTTCATGCGGGCTCCTTGGGGTGGATGCTGGCGCCGCCGTCTTAGGGTTTTCTTAGCGCGGTCGGCAAGCCGCCTGCGCCAGGCGCCGAATGCCGCAGCGGCCCGCCCCGGGCCACGGCCGCCGGCCCGCATGGCCCGCCGCGTGGCCCGTCGCGGCGCGTCCGCTGGCTCCTGCGGGCGATGTCGGGCAGCGCACCGCTGGGCACGATGCAGGCACCCCAGATCGACAACCTGCCGCTGCCGCCGCCGTCCCCGGCGCCCGAGCACCGGCATCAGCCCCGGGAGCAAGCACGTGAGACTCGTCCGCAGCGCCACCTTCGTCGCCGCCGTCGCGGCCGCATCGGCGGCCGTGCTCGTCGGCGCACCGCTGCCGGCCGCCGCCGCAACGGCGGCCGCGCCGGCGCTGCCGCAACACCTGCGCGACACCGGGCTGTACGTCGCCGGATCGACCACCACCGTGCGCGCCGACGTGCTGGCCGTCACGCCGTTGTACCCGCTGTGGTCCGACGGCGCCGCCAAGCAACGCTGGTTGTCCCTGCCGCCGGGCACCTTCATCGACGCGTCGCGCCCCGACGCCTGGGTCTTTCCGCCCGGCACGCGCCTGTGGAAGGAATTCGCGCACGGCGGCCGCCGCGTCGAGACGCGTTACATCGAGCGCCGCGCCGACGGCCGTTGGCGCTACGCCGCCTACGTCTGGAACGAGGACGGCAGCGACGCCGTGCTGGCACCCGCCACCGGCCTGCCGGCGCTGGCGGTGGCACAAGCGCCCGGCGGCCGCTACGCCGTACCTTCGCGCAACGATTGCCTGGCATGCCACGAGAGCGCGGCGACGCCGGTGCTCGGCGTCAGCGCCGTGCAGTTGGCGGCCGTGCACGACGCGGCCGCCGTCGAGCCGCGCGGCCCGGACTTGAACGCACTGCTGCAGCGCGGCTGGCTGCGCCGGCTGCCGCAGACGTTGCTGGCCCAGCCGCCGCGTCTGGCCGCTGCGTCCGCCAGCGAACGCGCGGCGCTGGGCTAC
>CAYJOA010000223.1:0-5225 GCA_964371495.1 uncultured Rubrivivax sp. | reverse complement strand
GCCTTCCTTCATCGAGATGCTGTTGACGATGCCCTTGCCCTGGATGCACTTCAGCCCGGTCTCGATGACGCTCCACTTCGACGAGTCGATCATGATCGGCACGCGCGCGATCTCGGGTTCACCGGCGACGAGCTTGAGGAAACGGTCCATCGCCGCGGCCGAGTCGAGCATCGCCTCGTCCATGTTGATGTCGATGATCTGGGCGCCGTTTTCCACCTGCTGGCGCGCCACCGCCAGCGCGTCCTCGAAGCGGCCCTCGAGGATCATGCGTGCGAAGGCCTTGGAGCCGGTGACGTTGGTGCGTTCGCCGATGTTGACGAACAGGTGGCCCTCGCCGATGGTCACCGGCTCCAGGCCGGCCAGGCGCATCGGCGGTGGCGGGGAAGATGCGTGGCTGGTCATGCGGCGTTCACCCTGGTCGCTCGTGCAGAGGGTGAGCGCCGTTGCGGCCTGCGGTGCGCCAGGCGCCGCGGGACCCCCGAGCCTGGCGGCGCGCTCGCTGCGGCCGTTGCAACGCTCCTCGGGAGGATTCGCATTCTAGCGACGAGGCCACTAAACTGGGTGTCATGACCCTGGGAACGTCGGAGCCTGGCGTGGCAAATTCGGCGGCGGACCCGGGCGGCGTGCACCGCCTGCCGGGGCCCTGGCTGGTCGCCGACATCGGCGGCACCAACGCGCGCTTCGGCTGGCTGGAGCCCGGCTCCGCCGTGATCGAGCATGTGGCCACGATGCCGGCGGCCAGCCACGACGGCCCCATCGCCGCGGCCGCGGCCTACCTGCGCCAGCTGGCGCCGGTGCTCGGTGGCTGCTACCGCGCGCCGCGGGCCGGCGCCTTTGCGGTGGCCACCCCGCTGCACGGCGACCGCGTCGAGTTCACCAACAGCAGCTGGGCGTTTTCGCGCCACGCAGCACAGCGCGAACTGGGCCTGCAGGAACTGCTGCTGCTCAACGACTTCGAGGCCCTGGCGCTGTCGCTGCCGCGGCTCACACGTGCGCAGGTCCGGCCCATCGGTGACACGCCGGTGGCGCCGACCACGGCCCACGGCACGCTGGCCGTCGTCGGCCCCGGCACCGGCCTGGGCGTGGCCGGCCTGGTGTCCACGCGACACGGTTGGGTGGCGGTTGCCGGCGAAGGCGGCCACGCCAGCCTGGCCGCAGGCGACGACTTCGAGGCCGCGTTGCTGGCCGCCGTGCGCCGCCACTACGAGCATGTTTCGGCCGAGCGGCTGCTCTCGGGCATCGGCCTGCCGGTGCTGCACGCCGCCGTGGCCACCGTGCTGGGGCAAGCCGCCGCGCCGCTGAGCGCCGGCGAGATCGTCGAGCGCGGCCTGGGCCGGCACGACGCCGTCAGCAGCCGCACCATCGACGCCTTCTGCGCGCTGCTGGGTGGCTTTGCCGGCAACGTGGCGCTGGTGCTGGGCGCGCGCGGCGGCGTCTACGTCGGCGGCGGCATCGTGCCGCGACTGGGCGAGCGCTTCTTCGCTTCGCGCTTCCGCGAGCGCTTCGAAGCCAAGGGCCGTTTCCACGCTTACCTGCAGGCCATCCCGACGGCGCTGATCACCGACACGCAGTCCGCGCTGGCCGGGGCGGCGCTGGCGCTGGAGCAACACGGCCGCTGAGCGGCCACGTCCCGAGGTCCGTGCAGGCGGCCGAGCCCGGTGCCGCGCTCGTGTCGATACGCTTGTCACGGCCTCGACACAATTGACCACGAAGTCCTTAAGGTTTTCTTCAGACGAACCCTCCACTCTCCACGGCACGCAATCCGCGTGAATTCCATCCACCAGGAGAGACCGTGAGCTTCCAGAGAAACCCACGCCGACGCACCGCGTACGGCGGGCTGAGCGCCGTGGTCATGAGCTTGAGCCTGGCCGCTTGCGGCGGCGGCGGCACCGAGACGAGCGCCGAGAGCACGGACGGCACGGCACAGGCCGCATCGGCCCGCAGGCCACCCGCCACCCCTCCTGCAGCGCCGACCGCGACGCTGGTCGCGCAGCCGCTGAACACCGAGGGCCGGCTGCTCGCGTCGAACTGTTTCCAGTGCCACGGCACCTTGGGAACCGGCGGCTTCGACAACATCCGCGGCTCCGAGGCCAGCGAGGTGCTCGAGTTCATGACCAAGACGGCCAGCCGCGACATCATGGCCGCGCACGCGCAGGGCTACACGCCCGAGCAACTCGAGAAAATCATTGCCTACCTGCAACAGTGAGCGACGGGACACACCATGACGAATCAACGAATCAAGGGCGTGCTTTCCCGGCGTCGACTGATGGCCTGGGCTGCTGGCGGTCTGGCCGCGGGCTTGTTGCCGGTCACCGGCTTGGCCGACGACGATGACGATGACGACGGCGAGGGTTCGGGTGGCAGCGCGTCGACCCCGGCGCTGGCCAACACCGGTCTGGTGGGCAAGCGCGTGGTGGTGGTCGGCGGCGGCATGGCAGGCATGGCTGCGGCCAAGTACCTGCGCCTGTGGGGCGGCGCCGGCGTGCAGGTCACGCTGGTCGAACCCGACGCGGTCTACACCTCCAGCATCATGAGCAACCTCGTGCTCAACGGCAGCCGCAGCATGGCCTCGCTGCAGTTCACGCGCGACGCCTTGACCACGAAGTACGGTGTCGTGCGCAAGGCCGGCAGCGTGGTTGCGGTGGATGCCGCGGCGCACACGGTGACGCTGTCCGACGCCACGGTGCTGGCCTATGACCGCCTGGTGCTGGCGCCGGGCGTGAGCTTCGACGACGCCTACGGCTTGACGCAGGCCGACTACGACATCCGCACGCCGCATGCCTGGCGCGCCGGCGCCCAGACCACGCTGCTGCGCAAGCAGCTGGCGGCAATGCGCAACGGCGATGTCTTCGTCATGACCATACCCAAGGCACCGTATCGCTGCCCGCCCGGACCGTACGAGCGTGCGTGCGTGGTGGCCGACTACCTGAAGCGGACCAAGCGCGCCGCCTGCAAGGTGCTCGTGCTCGACGAGAACCTGGCCATCCAGGCCGAGCGGCATACCTTCGAGCTGGCCTTTTCGACGATCCACGCCGGTGTCGTTCGATACGTTCCGGGTGTCAGCAATATCGTCGTCGACGCCGGCACCAGGGTCGTCAACTATGTCGACCAGGTGGCCGGCAGCACGGTCGTGAAGGCCAAGGTCGTCAATCCGATCGTGCCTCATCGCGCCGCCGGCAGCGCCCCGGGCGGCTGGCTGGCGCTGGCCGGGCTCAACAATGGCAGCGACGGCCGCTGGGCCAACGTCAACGTGCTGAGCTACGAGTCGACCGCCGCCACCGGCCGGGACATCCACGTCATCGGCGACGCGTCCAGCTGCGGGCTGCCCAAGGCCGGGCACGTGGCCAACCAGGAGGCCAAGATCTGCGCCGACGCGATCGTGCGCCTGCTCTCCGGCAACCAACCCGACCCGCAGCCGGTGGCCAACTCGGCCTGCTACTCGCCCATCACGGCCAGCACGGCGTCGTGGTTGACCGCGGTCTACCAGTACGACGCCACCGACGGCAGGATGAAAGTCGCGTCCAACGGCGGCCAGACCATGGTCAACGGCGCGGCCGCCGCGCCCACCGAGGCAGCGTCGATCAACGGCGACAACTTCGAGGACATGGGCACCTGGTTCAAGGCGCTGATGGGCGACACGACGGGCTGAGCAGGCCGCCGCACCACTGCCGGCGCGGCCCCGGCGTTTTGGGGGCGGGTGGAGGACGGGAGTCAGGGCAGGGCGCGACGCCCTTTATGCTCGCGCTCGAGACCCCGTGATGAAAGTCCTCTTCCTTCTGTGGCTGGCGCTGGCCGGCCTGAGCCCCGCCGCGGCGCAGCAGGTCACCGTGGCCGCCGCCGCCAGCCTGGGCGACGCCATGCGCGACGTGGCGCGTGAGTTCGAGGCCACGCGTCCGGGCGTGACCGTGCTTGTGCAGGTCGCGGCCTCCGGCGTGCTGCTGCAGGACATCGCCAGCGGCAAGCCGGCCGACGTGCTGGCCTGCGCCGACGCCGACACACTGGCGCGCGGCATCCAGCGCCGGCTGCTGCTGGCCGACACGCAGCGCGAGTTCGCCACCAACACCCTGGTGCTGATCGTGCCCACCGACCGCAACTTGCCGGTGCAGCGCCTGCAGGACCTGGCGCGCCCGGAGATCCGGCGCATCGCCATGGGCCGCCCGGCCACCGTGCCGGCCGGTCGTTACGCGCGCCTGGCCATCGACGCCCTGCGCCTGTGGCCCGCGGTGCAGCACAAGATCATCGCCGGCGACAGCGTGCGCGCGGTGCTGGAAGCGGTGGCCAGCGGCGACGCCGATGCCGGCTTCGTCTACGCCACCGACGTGGCGCCGGCCGACAAGCGGGTGCGCGTGGTGCAGACGCTGGCCGTGCAGCCGCCGGTGCGTTACCCGGCCACGGTGGTGGCCGGCAGCCAGCAGCCGGTGCTGGCACGCGCCTTCGTGCTCTTTCTGAACCAGCCGCCGGCGCGCGCGGTGTTCACGCGTTACGGCTTCGGCGCACCCTGACCCGCCCGCCCGGCGGCGCGCCGGCGCGGCGCGCCTCAATGCCCGGCGTGCGCCTTCTCGCCGGCCTTCAGCCGGTACACGGTGCCGCAGTAGGGGCAGCGCCCCTCGCCGGTGGTGGCGACGTCGATGAAGACCCGCGGGTGGTTGCTCCACAGCGCCATGCGCGGGTTGGGGCAGAAGGTGACGCCGGGGCCGACCAGTTCGGCGGCGGCGAGTTCGACCAGGGCTTTGCTTTCGTTCATCGCATCAGACCGCCGTCAGCCACTCGGTGTACTTGGGGTTGCGGCCGTTGACGATGTCGAAGAACGCGGCCTGGATCTTCTCGGTGACCGGGCCGCGGCCGCCGCTGCCGAGTTCGATGCGATCGAGTTCGCGGATCGGCGTCACCTCGGCCGCGGTGCCGGTGAAGAAGGCCTCGTCGCAGATGTAGACCTCGTCGCGCGTGATGCGCTTTTCGACGAGCCTCAAGCCGAGGTCCTGGCAGATCGCGAAGATGGTGTCGCGCGTGATGCCGTTCAGCGCCCCGGCGCTGAGGTCCGGCGTGTAGACCACGCCCTTCTTGATGATGAACAGGTTCTCGCCCGCGCCTTCGCTGACGAAGCCGCTGGCGTCCAGCAGCAGCGCCTCGTCGTAACCTTCGTCGGTGGCTTCCATGTTGGCCAGGATCGAGTTGGTGTAGTTGCTCACCGCCTTGGCCTGCGTCATCGTGATGTTGACGTGGTG
>CAYJOA010000222.1:0-5338 GCA_964371495.1 uncultured Rubrivivax sp. | reverse complement strand
CGACCCCGAGCTCGGGCTCGTCGAGGCCACGCTGCAGTAAGGACGGCCACCGGGCCACCCGCCCCCGAGCTGCCGCCGGTCGACGCAGCGGGGGCCGGCGACGCGTCAAGTCGTGCGCCCCGGCGGCCGATAACACCGCACCGATGACGGTCGCGGGTGCGGCGTTCGCACCCCGAGCTTCGGTTCAAGAGCGAGGGCCAGTGAGAGCAGCATCGATACGGACCCATCTGCTGCTGTTGGTTCTGGCCATGTCCGCCCCGCTCGTCGTCGGCGTCGGGCTCGGCATCTATGCCGACGTGCAGCAGACGGTGTCCCACACCAAGACCACGCTGCGCACGCTGGCCAGCGCGATGGTGACCAACACCGGGGTGCAGATCGCCAGCGCGCGCCAGATGCTCGAACGCATCGCCGCACGCCCCCTGGTGCGCCAGGTCGACGGCGAGCACTGCGACGAGGCCCTGAAGGAATTGCCCGGCCTGGTCCCCGGCTACACGAACTTTCTCTATGTCGACCTGCAGGGCCGGGTGATCTGTTCGGCCTTGCCGGTGCCGAGCGGCAAGGTCGCCGACGCCGGGAGTCAGCCGTCGTTCCAGCGTTTCCTGCGCGACCCACGCTTCACCGTCGGCGAGCCGATGGCCGACCCGATCACCGGCCAGTGGGCTTCGGCTCTCAGCGCGCCGATCTGGAACGAGCACAAGGCGCTGGTCGGGGCGGTCCGGCTGCCGCTCGACCTGAAGCAGCTCGACCCGAAGATTCCTGCCCAGGTGCTGCCCGACGGCACCCGCTATGGGTTCTTCGCCCAGGACGGCACGCTCGTCTGGCGCAACGTCGATCCGGGCGCCTTGATCGGTACCCGCCGCGACGATGAGACCGCGCGGCGCATCGTCGCCTTGAGGGACGGCGAGCTCGAGGGCCCCGGATCGGACGGCGCGTCGCGCTACTTCTCCGTCGTGCACATGCCCGAGACCGGCTGGACGGCCTATGTCAGCGTGCCGATGTCGGCGGTCTACACCGCCGCCATCGAACGCGCGGCCGTTGCGGCTGCCGTCGCGCTGGCGACGATCGTTGCGCTGCTCGGTTTGACCGTCTTCATCGCCCGGCGCATCGCCAGGCCGGTGGCCGCGCTGGAGAGCGCCGCACACGCGGTGCACGCCGGCAACCTGGGGGTCCGGGCCACGGTGGACGGCCCGCGCGAGATCGCCGCCGTGGCGCTGGAGTTCAACGCCATGATCGAGGCTCAGCAAGGCGCGCTGGAGCAGCTGCGCATCGCGGCCACGGCTTTCGAGTCGCAGCAGGGGCTGAACATCATGAACGCGGACAAGGTGATCCTTCAGGTCAACCAGGCGTTCACGGTGATCACCGGCTACACCGCCGACGAATGCGTGGGCCGCAAGCCGCAGTTCATGCGCTCGGACCGCCATGCCGAAGACTTCTTCGAACAGGTGTGGCGAGCCGCACAACGCAGCGGCGGCTGGCAAGGCGAGATCTGGACCCGGCGCAAGAATGGCGAGGTGTTTCCGGATTGGGTGACCCTGACGGCCGTGCGGTCGAAGCTGGGCGTCATCACCCACTATGTCGGCTCGCATGTCGACATCACCGATCGCAAGCTGGCGCAAGACCGGATCACCCAGCTGGCGTTCTACGATCCCTTGACCGCGCTGCCGAACCGGCGGCTGTTGCTGGACCGCCTGCATCGCGCAGTGGCTGCGGGCAAACGCAGCCGGCTGTACGGCGCGCTGCTGCTGATCGACCTGGACGACTTCAAGACGCTGAACGACACCCTGGGCCACCACCAGGGCGACCTGCTGATGCAACACGTCGCACAGCGGCTGGGCAGCTGCACGCGCGAAGGCGACACCGTGGCTCGGCTGGGCGGCGACGAGTTCGTCGTCATGCTCGAAAGCCTGAGCGAGAGCTCCGAGGGGGCCGCGGCGGAAGCCGAGGCCGCGGCCGAGAGAATCGCCGCCTCACTCGGTCAGCCCTACCTGCTCGCCGGCCAGGAGCACCGCAGCACGGCCAGCATCGGCGCAACGCTCTTCAGCGGCCAGCAAGCCACTGCCGACGAGGCACTGAAACAAGCCGAACTGGCCATGTACCAGGCCAAGTCGGCAGGCCGCAACACGCTGCGCTTCTTCGACCCGGAAATGCAGGCCAGGGTCAGCCACCGCGCCGCCCTCGAGGCCGACCTGCGCGAGGCCGTGAAGCTGGAGCAGTTCGTCGTTCACTACCAGCCACAGGTGATGGGCGAGGGCCGCATGTTCGGCGCCGAGGCGCTGGTGCGCTGGCAACACCCGCGGCGAGGCATGGTCTCGCCCGCCGAGTTCATCCCGCTGGCCGAGGAGAGCGGCTTGATCCTCCCGCTCGGACTGTGGGTGCTGCAGACCGCCTGCGCGCAGCTCGCGAGCTGGGCCGGCGACCAGACCACGGAGCCGCTGTGCATCGCGGTGAATATCAGCGCGCTGCAACTGCAGCAGGACGATTTCGTCGAGACGATCCAGGCCGTGCTGCGGCAGACCGGCGCGAATCCGCAGCGGCTCAAGCTGGAGCTGACCGAGAGCCTGCTGGTGGCCGACATCGAAGGCATCATCGCCAAGATGAGGGCGCTCAAGGCCATCGGCGTGGGTTTCTCGCTCGACGACTTCGGCACCGGCTTCTCGTCGCTGACCTACCTGAAGCGGCTGCCGCTGGACCAGCTGAAGATCGATCAGAGCTTCGTCACCGACATCCTGACCGACGTCAACGACGCCGCCATCGCCAGGATCGTCATCGCGCTGGCCGAAAGCCTGGGTCTGACGGTCATCGCCGAGGGCGTCGAGACCGAGGCGCAGCGCGAATTCCTTGCCCGCGAGCGCTGTGCCGCGTACCAGGGCTTCCTGTTCAGCCGCCCGCTGCCGGTGGCCGAGTTCGAGGGACTGCTGCAACTCGCCTGAAGGGGTGCGGCGGGGCGACGGCGTCCGTGCCAAGTCTTCTATAAGACGCACTTTTGCCCCGGTGTTGGCCAGATGCGGTTCACCGCATCTCGGGTCCACTCAAGTTCGTCTGCGAGCCGCCGAGAACAAGCCGATGTCCGGCTCGAGGAGGTCGACCCGGACAGCCACCTCGGGGTGGGCTGCGCCTGGGTTGCCAGCAGTCCTGGCGAACAGTCCACCCTCTTTGATATTCACCCACAGGAAATCCACATCATGAACAAGCTGCTCCAAACTCTGTTGGCGAGCCTCGCGCTGGCCCTGTTCGCGCCAGGCGCGCTGGCCCAGGATCGTGGCACCAAGGATGAAGCGAAGGCGATGGCCGAAGCGGCCGTTGCTCACGTGAAGAAGGTCGGCGCCGAGAAGGCTTTCAAGGACTTCACCACCGACAAGGCGAACTGGACGAAGAAAGATCTCTACGTCTTCGCCCTCGACATGAGCGGCAACTGCCCGGCCCACGGCGCGAACGAGAAGTTGATCGGCAAGAACATGATCGAGATGAAGGACCAGAACGGGAAGTACTTCATCAAGGCGGTGATCGACTCGACCAAGGGCCCAGCAGGCAGTGGCTGGACCGACTACGAGTGGGTGCACCCGGTGACGAAGAAGCTCGAAGGCAAGTCGACCTATGCGATGAAGCTCTCGGGTTTCGACGGTCTGGTCGGCGTCGGCATCTACCGCTGAAATCTGCAGGTCAGCCGTGTCGCTGACCGCGTGTTGGTCGAATGCGTTGCGTCGACGATCGGGTCCTCTCAAGTTCGTCTGCGAGCCGCCGAGAACAAGCCGATGCCCGGCTCGTGCAGGTCGATCCGGACAGCCCCCGCGGGATGGAAATCGCCTTTGCCTGCAAGCAGTCTTGGCGAACCGCCCACCTCTTTGAAATTCACCCACAGGAAATCCGCATCATGAAGAAACTGCTCCAAGCTCTGTTGGCGAGCCTCGCCCTGACCCTGTTCGCGCAGGGCGCGTTGGCCCAGGACCGTGGCACCAAGGACGAAGCCAAGGCGATGGCCGAGGCGGCCGCCGCTCACGTGAAGAAGGTCGGCGCCGAGAAGGCCTTCAAGGACTTCAGCAACGACAAGGCGACCTGGAACAAGAAGGATCTGTACGTCGTGGCGTTCGACATGGCCGGCAACTGTCAGGCCCACGGCGCGAACGAGAAGCTGATCGGCAAGAACCTGATCGAGATGAAGGACCAGACCGGCAAGTACTTCACCAAGGCCATGATCGACTCGACCAAGGGCCCCGCCGGTGCCGGCTGGACCGACTACGAGTGGGTGCACCCGGTGACGAAGAAGCTCGAGGCCAAGTCCACCTATTCGATCAAGCTCTCGGGTTTCGACGGCCTGGTCGGCGTCGGCATCTACCGCTGAAGCCTCGGCGGCCTCTCCAACACCCTTGACTGGAGTCGGCCGCCCGGCCGGCGAGCACCATGACAAATCCGCTGAGCAACCTCTCACTGTCCTACAAGCTGGCGTTCGCGCCGGCCCTGGTGGTGGTTTTTCTGTGCGTCGTGACAGGTACCAGCACGCTGAGCAGCGTGCGCACCCGTGACGTGGTGCTCGACCTGGCCGAGCGCAAGCTGCCGCGCATTGCGCAGACCGGCGGCGTCACCGAGCGCGTCGCGCACCTCAACGGCATGGTGATGCAGAGCCTGGCTTACGAGGGCATCGGCCTGAAGGCCGAGACCATCGCGGCGCTGGACAAGCGCATCCTGGCCGACTTCGATGCGCTGGGCAAGGAACTCCAAGGCTTGCAGGACAGCGTGGCCGCCGACCAGCCCGAAGCGCTGGCGCAGGCGCAGGCCGGCACCGCGGCCTTCGCGACGTTTCGCGCCAGCGTGAAGGACACGCTCGACATGAAGTCGATGGGGCTGGCCAGCGCCTACGGCGTCATGGCGCGCTCGGAGACGTCGTATGCCGAATTGCGCAAGTCGCTGGCGGCGATGGCCGAACTCGACGTGCGGTCGGGCGACAGCCTGGCCAAGGCGGCGGCCGCTGCCGTCGGCACCACGATCTCGACGACGCTGGTTCTCGCCTTCCTGGCGCTGGTCCTGTCGGTCGCCGTGAGCTGGTGGATGTCGCGCATGATCCTCGGCCCGCTGCGGCGTGCCGTCGGCGTGGCACGCACCGTGGCCTCCGGCGACCTCACCTCGCACATCGAAGGCGATGGCCGCGACGAGATCGGTCAGCTCATGCAGGCGCTGCGCGACATGAACGGCAGCCTGGTGCAGCTGGTCGAGCGCGTGCGGGCCAGTTCCGACTCCATTGCCACCGGCTCGGCGCAGATCGCCACCGGCAATGCCGACCTGAGTCAGCGCACCGAAGAGCAGGCCTCGGCGCTGGAGCAGACGGCGGCGTCGATGGAGGAGC
>CAYJOA010000221.1:0-5474 GCA_964371495.1 uncultured Rubrivivax sp. | reverse complement strand
TCGGCCGCGACATGCGCCTCGTGCACCGCCTTGTGCGCCAGCATGGGCTGGCCGACGATGTCGCCGATGGCATAGATGTGCGGCACGTTGGTGCGCATCTGCACGTCCACGGGGATGAAACCGCGGTCGGTGACGGCCACGCCGGCCTTGTCGGCGCCGATCTTGCGGCCGTTGGGCGTGCGGCCGACGGCCTGCAGCACCAGGTCGTAAAGCTGCGGCTCCGCCGGTGCGCCCTCGCCTTCGAAGCGCACCCGGATGCCGTCGGCCGTGGCTTCGGCAGCCACCGTCTTTGTCTTCAGCATGACGTGGTCGAAGCGCTTGGCGTTCATCTTCTGCCACACCTTGACGAGGTCGCGGTCGGCGCCGGGCATCAGGCCGTCGAGCATCTCGACGACGTCGAGCCGCGCGCCGAGCGTGCTGTAGACGGTGCCCATCTCCAGGCCGATGATGCCGCCGCCGACGATCAGCATGCGCCGCGGCGCCTGTGGCAGCTGCAGCGCGCCGGTGGATTCGACGATGCGCGGGTCGTCGGGCAGGAAGGGCAGCCGCACGGCCTGCGAGCCGGCGGCGATGATGCACTGCTTGAAAGCGATGGTCTGCGCCTGGCCGGTCTTGTCCTGGCCGTCACCGGAGGTGACTTCGACACTGACGTGGTGCGCATCGACGAAGGCACCGTAGCCGCGCACCACTTTCACCTTGCGCAGCCTGGCCATCGCCGCCAGGCCGGTGGTGAGCTTGCCGACGACCTTGTCCTTGTGCTGCAGCAGCTTGCCGCGGTCGATCTGCGGCGCGCCGAAGGTGACGCCGAGGTCGGCGAAGTGGCTCGCCTCGTCGATCACGGCGGCCACGTGCAGCAGCGCCTTGCTGGGGATGCAGCCGACGTTGAGGCAGACGCCGCCGAGGCTGGCGTAGCGCTCCACCAGCACGACCTCGAGGCCCAGGTCGGCGGCGCGGAAGGCGGCCGAATAGCCGCCGGGGCCGGCGCCCAGCACGAGCAGGTCGCATTCATGGTCGGCGGTGCCGGTGTGGGGGGCGGCGGCGGCGCTGGTTACACCCTCACCTGCCGTGCGCGTTCCGTCCTGCAGGCCGGAACCGCTCAGCGTGCTCGCCGCATGCGGCTCGAAACCCCCGCTTCGCCCCCCCGCCCTCTCCCGCGCTGCGGGAGAGGGAGCCTGGGCCCGCGCAGGCGGTTGATCGGCAGCCGCGGGCCTTGCTCCCTCTCCCGCCGGGGCAGGAGAGGGTTGGGCTGAGGGTGGCGAGGCCGACGCCTCCGCCTCCAGCGCCAGGATCATCACGCCCTCGCTGACCTTGTCCCCCACCGCGACGCGCAGTTCCTTCACCACGCCGGCGGCCGACGACGGAATCTCCATGGACGCCTTGTCGCTTTCCACCGTGAGCAGGCTCTGCTCGACCTTGACCGTGTCGCCGGGCTTGACCAGCACCTCGATCACCGCCACGTCCTTGAAGTCGCCGATGTCCGGCACCCGGACTTCGATCGTTGCCATCTTTGGGCTCCTTACAGCAGCACCCGGCGGAAGTCCGCCAGGATGGCGCCCAGATAGGCGTTGAAGCGCGCCGCCGACGCGCCGTCGATGACCCGGTGGTCCCAGCTCAGGCTCAGCGGCAGCATCAGGCGCGGCACGAACTGCTTGCCGTCCCAGCGTGGCTCGGTGCTGCTCTTGCACACGCCCAGGATCGAGACCTCGGGCGCATTGATGATGGGGGTGAAGTAGCGTCCGCCGATGCCGCCCAGCGAGCTGATGCTGAAGCACCCGCCCGTCATCTCGGCGGGACCGAGCTTGCCGTCGCGCGCCTTCTTGGCCAGCTCGCCCATCTCCTGGCTGATCTGCAGCACGCCCTTCTTGTCGGCGTCCTTGACCACCGGCACCATCAAGCCGTTGGGCGTGTCGGCGGCAAAGCCGATGTGGAAGTAGTTCTTGAGCACGAGCTGGTCGCCGTCGAGCGAGGCGTTGAAGTCGGGGAACTTCTTCAGCGCCGCGACGCTGGCCTTGATCAGGAAGGCCAGCATCGTGACCTTGACGCCGCTCTTCTCGTTCTCCTTGTTGAGCTGGACGCGGAACGCTTCCAGGTCGGTGATGTCGGCGTCGTCGTGGTTCGTGACGTGCGGGATCAGGACCCAGTTGCGGTGCAGGTTGGCGCCGCTGATCTTCTTGATGCGACTCAGGTCCTTGCGTTCGACGGGGCCGAACTTCGCGTAGTCCACCTGCGGCCAGGCGAGCAGGCCGGGGAAGCTGCCGCCGGGGGCGGCCGCCGCCGTGGCGGCCGGCGCCTTCGCCTTCTGCGCGGCGGTCTGCATGCTGCCGGCCATGACGCCCTTGACGAAGCGCTGCAGGTCGACCTGCGTGATGCGTCCCTTGGGGCCGCTGCCGGTGACCTCGGCCAGCGGCACGCCGAGCTCGCGCGCCAGGCGGCGGATCGAGGGCGAGGCGTGAGGCAGCAGGCCCTGAGGCGCGGCCGGCTCGTGGGTGGGCATGGCGGCGGAGGCAGTCTCCACACCCCCCGCCCTGTCCCGCACAGCGGGAGAGGGGGTTACGACGCCCGCTTCGGCCGGAGCGGGAGAGGGCTGGGGCGAGCGTGGCGTGGCACCGCCCACGACCCCCTGCAGAAGCACCACCGGCGAACCCTTGGCGACCTTGTCTCCGACCGCCACGAGCACCCGTTCCACCACACCGGCGTGCGACGACGGGATCTCCATCGACGCCTTGTCGCTTTCCACGGTGATCAGGCTCTGCTCGGCCTTGACCGTGTCGCCGGGCTTGACCATGACCTCGATCACGGCGACTTCGTCGAAGTCGCCGATGTCGGGCACGACGACCTGGATCGAAGTACCACCGCCCTCACTTGCAGTGCGCGTTCCGGCCTGCAGGCCGGAACTGCTCAGCGGGCTCGCCGCATGCGGCTCGAAACCCCCGCTTTGCCCCCCCGCCCGCGCCCGCGGCGCGGGAGAGGGAGCCAAGGCAGCAACCGGAGCAGCGGTTTTGGCCCCCTCTCCCGCCGGGGCGGGAGAGGGTTGGGGCGAGGCTGGCGCAGCCGCGCCCCCCGCCGCCTCCAGCACCAGCACCGGCGAACCTTGGCTGACCTTGTCGCCCAGCCCCACCTTCATCTCCTTGACCACGCCGCCATGGGTGGAAGGGATCTCCATCGACGCCTTGTCGGACTCCACCGTCAGCAGCGACTGGTCCACCGCCACGGTGTCGCCGGGCTTGACCAGCACTTCGATGATCTCGACGTCCTTGAAGTCCCCGATGTCGGGCACCTGCACTTCGACCAAAGCCATGGCCTGTCTCCGTTGTGTAGTCTGTTAGGCGTAGAGCGGGTTGACCTTGCCGGTGTCGATGCCGTAGCGCGCGATCGCCTCGGCCACCTTGGCCACCGGCACCGTGCCCTCGTCGGCCAGCGACTTCAGCGCGGCCACCACGATGTAGTGGCGGTTGACCTCGAAGTGCTCGCGCAGCTTGCTGCGGAAGTCGCTGCGGCCGAAACCGTCGGTGCCCAGCACGCGGTAGACGCGGCCCTTGGGGATGTAGGCGCGGATCTGCTCGGCGTAGTTCTTCATGTAGTCGGTGGACGCCACCACCGGGCCGGCGTGCGCGCCGAGCTGCTGCGTCACGTAGGCCAGGCGTGGCTCATCGGTGGGGTGCAGCAGGTTCCAGCGCTCGCAGTCCTGGCCGTCGCGTGCCAGTTCGTTGAAGCTCGGGCAGCTCCAGACGTTGGCCGCCACGCCCCAGTCGGCGTCCAGCAACTTCTGCGCCGCCAGGCTCTCGCGCAGGATGGTGCCGCTGCCCAGCAGGTTGACACGCGGCGTCTTCTTCGGCCCCTCGGCCAGCAGGTACATGCCCTTGACGATCTGCTCCTCGGTGCCGGGGTTCAGCCCTGGCATCGGGTAGTTCTCGTTGAGCAGCGTGATGTAGTAGTAGACGTTGTCCTGCTTCTCGACCATGCGCTTCAGGCCGTGGTGCAGGATCACGCCGACCTCGTGCGCGTAGCTCGGGTCGTAGCTGATGCAGTTGGGAATGGTGCCGGCCAGGATGTGGCTGTGGCCGTCCTCGTGCTGCAGGCCTTCGCCGTTGAGCGTGGTGCGGCCGCTGGTGCCGCCGAGCAGGAAGCCGCGCGCCTGCATGTCGCCGGCGGCCCAGGCCAGGTCGCCGACGCGCTGGAAGCCGAACATCGAGTAGTAGACGTAGAACGGCACCATGATGCGGTTGTTCGTCGAGTACGAGGTCGCCGCGGCGATCCAGCTCGCCATGCCGCCGGGTTCGTTGATGCCCTCCTGCAGGATCTGCCCGGCCTTGTCCTCGCGGTAGTACATGACCTGGTCCTTGTCCACCGGCGTGTACTTCTGCCCCTCGGGGTTGTAGATGCCGATCTGGCGGAACATGCCCTCCATGCCGAAGGTGCGCGCCTCGTCGACCAGGATCGGCACCACGCGCGGGCCCAGCGCCTGGTCGCGCAGCAGGATGGTGAGGAAGCGCACGAAGGCCTGCGTGGTGCTGATCTCGCGCCCTTCGGCGGTGGCGTCGAGCACGGCCTTGAAGGTCTCCAGCGACGGCACCGTGAACTGCTCGTCGCTGCGCGTGCGCCGCTTGGGCAGGTAGCCGCCCAGCGCCTGGCGCCGTTCGTGCAGATACTTCATCTCCGGCGTGTCGTCGGCCGGCTTGTAGAAGGGGACCTTGGGCAGCTCGCTGTCGGGAATGGGGATGTTGAAGCGGTCGCGGAAGTAGCGGATGTCGTCGTCGCTGAGCTTCTTGGTCTGGTGCGCGGTGTTCTTGCCTTCGCCGGCACTGCCCATGCCGTAGCCCTTGACGGTCTTGACCAGCAGCACCGTCGGCTGGCCGACGTGGCTGTTGGCGCGGTGGAAGGCGGCATAGACCTTGGGCGAGTCGTGGCCGCCGCGCTGCAGGTTCCAGATGTCCTTGTCGCTCATGCTGGCCACCATCTCCAGCGTGCGCGGGTCGCGGCCGAAGAAGTGCTTGCGAACGAAGGCGCCGTCGTTGGCCTTGAAGGCCTGGTAGTCGCCGTCGAGCGTGTCCATCATGATCCGGCGCAGCGCGCCGTCCTTGTCGCGCGCCAGCAGCGGGTCCCAGTTGCTGCCCCAGATCAGCTTGATGACGTTCCAGCCGGCACCGCGGAACTCGCCCTCGAACTCCTGGATGATCTTGCCGTTGCCGCGCACCGGGCCGTCCAGGCGCTGCAGGTTGCAGTTGATGACGAAGACCAGGTTGTCCAGCTTCTCGCGCGCGGCCAGTCCGATGGCGCCGCGCGATTCGGGCTCGTCCATCTCGCCATCGCCGCAAAACACCCAGACCTTGCGATTCGCGGTGTCGGCGATGCCCCGTGCGTGCAGGTACTTGAGGAAACGCGCCTGGTAGATCGCCATCAGCGGGCCCAGACCCATCGACACCGTGGGGAACTGCCAGAACTCGGGCATCAGCTTGGGGTGCGGGTAGCTCGAC
>CAYJOA010000220.1:0-5528 GCA_964371495.1 uncultured Rubrivivax sp. | reverse complement strand
CCGCTGGCCGCCGCGCCGGCGACCCTGCGGCCCCTGAGCGCGCAGGTGGCCGAAGTCGAGCGCGCCGCCATCGCCGCTGCGCTGCGCGCCAGCGGCGGCAACCGGGTGCTGGCGGCGAAGCAGCTGCGCATGTCGCGGGCGGCTCTGTACGACCGACTGGAGCGGTGGCCGGAATTAGCGGGCGTGGGGCACGACATGAGTGACAGTGGATGAGAACCGTGCGTCTCATCTTCAGACATCATGATTGTCTGGAATTAAGTCAAGCGAAACTTGGAATGCCTGTTTTTTGAACAACAACCTCATTTTTTCTTCGGGAGTCTCTTCAGATGCTTCGTCGTTTCATGTTAGTCGTTTCAGTCATGCTGGTCGCGGGTTGCGCGACTGCTCCGCAGGCTCCGGAAGTACCGATAGGCCCCAGTGCCGTGGTTGCAGATACAGCAGCGGGAGGCGGCATGGGTGGTGCCGCGTTCTTTTATCTGTCCGAAGCCGGTGGCAAACAAATCCAGCAGAACAATTTGCAGGCGAGCATGGCAGCCAGTTTCGGCAGAGGTACCGACTTGCAGGTTCGCCCCTTCGAAAGACGCATTGCCGCAGGCAAGACGAAGCTGAAATTGACCGCGCGTTATGCGCACGCCGCCCCGATACAGAGCATATTCAGCTCCGCGGCGTCGTACGCGGTCGACGGTTTCGTGGAAGCCGAACTGCGGGAGAACGTGCGCTACCGAGTCGTCGGGATACTGGATGCGTTCAAGAGAGAAGTCTGGCTCGAGGACGAGGCGACCGGCGCGATCGTCGGGCAGAAGATCAGAGGTGTCGCAGCCCAGGTGGCTGCTGGCGCGATTCCGGCGAACGCCCTCTACACGTGCTGCAACCTGCGTTATGAAGGCGACTGGATCAGCGATGCGAATTGGGTGCCGTTGCCCATGATTCCGGCGGGGTCCAGGATCATCGTCAAGGAATACGGTCGCCACCGAGCCTTCGTCGAGATCGAAGGGCGACCGATGCGGATTGGTCTCGACTTCGGCCGTGAACAGGACACCGTGGAGAAGTTCGTCGCTCGGCTGGCGGTCAAAACCAACCCACAGGAGAAGCTGGCCACGTTTCCGAAATCCATCCGGGCCGCCATATTGGCCGGCAAGGTCACGACCGGCATGACGAAGGAGCAGGTCATCATGTCGTTGGGCTACCCACGTGCCGACAAGACGAAATCCGTCGACGCTGCCGAGTGGACTTACTGGACCTTCGACGAGGATGAATATGTATTGATCTGGGCTGCCGATCAGACGCTCAAGGAAGTCAAGGCCGCATCGAAAACAAAACAGCTGCTCCTGCATACCGAATGAGCGGCCGTGAATCGAAGTGACGGCGCGAATGTGCGATGGATCGAGCGCGCGGACTGACCATCGCAGAACCCAGGGTTTGCACTGATCCGGTGCATTCCGGCACGGTGTTTGCGTCCCGTCCGGGCGTCGCACCGCCGCTGTCGTCGGTGCCAGACCCCCACAAAGGAGACCCCCGCATGAAGCGCCGCTTGTTCCAGACCACCTTGATCGCCTCTGCCCTGAGCCTGGCCGCGCTGGCCGCCATGGCGCAGTCCAAGAGCGAGGTCAAGATCGCCGTCATCGCCAGCAAGACCGGCCCGCTGGAGGCTTATGCCAAGCAGACCATCGTCGGCTTCCACATGGGCCTTCAGTACGCCACCGGCGGCACCATGACGGTGGCCGGCAAGAAGCTGGTGGTGATCGAGAAGGACGACCAGGGCAAGCCCGACGTGGGCAAGGCGCAGCTCACCGCGGCCTATGCCGACGACAAGGTCGACATCGCCGTCGGGCCCACCGCGTCGCCGGTGGCGCTGGCCATGCTGCCGGTGGCCGAGGAATACAAGAAGATCCTGCTCGTCGAGCCGGCCGTGGCCGATTCGATCACCGGCGACAAGTGGAACAAGTACATCTTCCGCACCGGCCGCAACAGCAGCCAGGACGCCGCCGCCAACGCTGCCGCGCTGGACATGGCGGGCAACAACGTCGTCACGCTGGCGCAGGACAACGCCTTCGGTCGCGACGGCATCAAGGCCTTCAAGGAGTACATCAAGAAGGCCAAGTTCGTGCACGAGGAGTACCTGGCACCGGGCACCACCGACTTCACCGCCGGCCTGCAGCGCATCGTCGACAAGCTCAAGGACCAGCCGGGCAAGAAATACGTCTGGGTGGTCTGGGCCGGCGCGCCGTCGCCCTTCAACAAGTTCGCCGAACTCGAACTGAAGAAGCGCTACGGCATCGAGATGGCCACCGGCGGCAACATCCTGCCGGCGATGGTGGCCTACAAGCAGTACCCGGGCATGGAAGGCGCGCTGTACTACTACTTCGCGATCCCGCAGAACAAGGTCAACGAATGGCTGGTCGCCAACCACTACAGCCAGTTCAAGAGCCCGCCCGACTTCTTCACCGCCGGCGGCATGAGCGCGGCCATCGCCGTCGTCGAGGCGCTGAAGAAGACCATGGGCGATACCAGCACCAACAAGCTGATCGCGACGATGGAGGGCATGTCCTTCGAGACGCCCAAGGGCACCATGACCTTCCGCAAGGAAGACCACCAGGCGATGCAGGACATGTACCACTTCCGCATCAAGAACGACCCGGCCTTCGCCTGGGGCGTGCCCGAGCTGGTGCGCGAGATCAAGGCCAGCGAGATGGCGATCCCGATCAGGAACAAGCGCTGAAAGCGCTTGTTCCTGACGGGACTTTTGCACCGCTCCCCCGAGCCTTGCAGGCCGCACCCTCGCAGAGCTCGGGTTCCTCGGGCCGTCCGACCGTCCACAGGACTGTCGGAGCCGCGGCCCTCGGCCCCTCCGGGAGGGGGCTCCAGTCAGCTTGACGAGCCCGGCCCTGGGCCGGGCGGGATTCCGCATGCTCGAAACCATCGACCTCACGATACGGTTCGGCGGCCACGTCGCCGTCGACCATGTCTCGTGCCGCTTCGAACCCGGCACGCTGACGGCTATCGTCGGGCCCAACGGTGCCGGCAAGACGACTTACTTCAACCTCGTCAGCGGCCAGCTGCCGGCCAGCGCGGGCCGCGTGCTGCTCGACGGCGAGGACATCACCACGCTGCCGGCGCCGACGCGCACGCGCAAGGGGCTGGGCCGCGCCTTCCAGCTCACGCAGCTGTTCCCCAACCTGACGGTGCTGGAAAACGTGCGCCTGGCGGTGCAGGCGCGCTGCGGCGGCGGCCTGCAGCTGCTGTCGGTGTGGCTGGACCGCAAGGCCTGGATCGACGAGGCCGCCGACCTGCTGCATCAGGTGCAGCTCGGTGACAAGCTGCAGCAGCACGCCGCCGCGCTGCCGCACGGCGACCAGCGCAAGCTCGAGGTGGCGCTGCTGATGGCGCTGGACCCCAAGGTCTACATGTTCGACGAACCCACCGCCGGCATGAGCGTCGACGACGTGCCGGTGGTGCTGGACCTCATCCGCGCGCTCAAGTCGAGGAAGGACCGCACCATTCTGCTCGTCGAGCACAAGATGGACGTCGTGCGCGAGCTGTCCGACCGCATCGTCGTGCTGCACAACGGGCAGCTGGTGGCCGACGGCGAACCGGCGGCAGTCATCGCGTCGCCCGTCGTCCAGCAGGCGTACCTGGGCATGGCGGCGGAGGAGCCCGCATGACCGCCGTGTTGACCCTGGCCGGCGTGCACACGCACATCGGCGCGTACCACATCCTGCACGGCGTCGACCTCGAAGTGCCCGAGGGCCAGATCACGATGCTGCTGGGCCGCAACGGCGCCGGCAAGACGACGACGCTGCGCACGATCATGGGCCTGTGGCAGGCGAGCCAAGGGGCCATCACCTTCCGTGGCGAGGCCATCCACGACCGCGAGACACCCGACATCGCGCAGCGCGGCATTGCCTACGTGCCCGAAAGCATGGGCATCTTCACCGACCTCACGGTGCAGGAGAACATGGTGCTGGCGGCGCGCGCTGCGCGCCATGCCGGTGAACTGGACACACGACGCCTGGACTGGATCTTCGGCCTCTTCCCGGCGCTGAAGAAGTTCTGGCTCTACCCGGCGGGCAAGCTCTCGGGCGGGCAGAAGCAGATGCTGGCGGTGGCGCGCGCCATCGTCGAGCCGCGCGCGCTGATCCTCATCGACGAGCCGAGCAAGGGCCTGGCGCCGAGCATCGTCAACAACCTGATTTGCGCGCTGCGCGAGCTGAAATCGCAGCGCACGACGATCCTGCTCGTCGAGCAGAACTTCCAGATGGCCAAGGCGCTGGGCGACACGGTGGCGGTGATGGACGACGGCCGCGTCGTGCACCGCGGCGCCATGGCCGCGCTGGCCGCCGACGAGGGACTGCAGCAGCGGCTGCTGGGTTTGTCGCTGGGAGCACATGCATGAATACCGTGGCCAGGGCCAGCACTGTTGCCGCCGCCGAGGCGATCCCGAAGGCCAGCTTCGACTGGCGGCCGATTGCACTGCTGGTTGCGGTGCTGCTGCTGGCGGTGCCGGCCGTCGGCAGCGGCAGCACCTGGCTCACGCTCACGGTGGCCGGGCTGGCGATGGGTCTGATCATCTTCGTCATCGCTTCCGGCCTGACGCTGGTCTTCGGCTTGATGGACGTGCTGAACTTCGGCCACGGCGTCTTCATCGCCCTGGGCGCCTTCGTCGCCACCAGCGTCATGGGTTACGGCGCCGGCGCCGGCTGGAGCGGCTTCGTCAGTGTCTTCGCGGCCATGCTGGTGGCGATGATGGTGGCCGGCGCCGTCGGCTGGGCCTTCGAGCGCATCATCGTGCGCCCGGTCTACGGCCTGCACCTGAAGCAGATCCTGATCACGATGGGCGGCATGATCGTCGGCGAGGAGATCATCAAGGTCGTCTGGGGCCCGCTGCAGATCGCGCTGCCGCTGCCCGACAAACTGCGCGGCGCCTGGCTGTTCGGCGATGCGGCGGTCGAGAAATACCGCGTGCTCGCGGCGGCGATCGGCCTCGTCGTGCTGGCGCTGCTCGTCTACACGCTGAACCGCACCAAGATCGGCCTGCTGATCCGCGCCGGCGTGCAGGATCGCAGCATGGTCGAGGCGCTGGGCTACCGCATCCGGCGCCTGTTCGTCGGTGTCTTCGTCGCCGGTTCGGCGCTGGCCGGGCTGGGCGGCGTGCTCTGGGGTCTGTACCAGCAGAGCGTGACGCCGCAGATCGGCGCCCAGGTCAACGTGCTGATCTTCATCGTCATCATCATCGGCGGCCTGGGCAGCACCTTCGGCTGCCTGGTCGGCGCGCTGCTGGTCGGGCTGATGGCCAACTACACCGGCTTCCTGGCGCCCAAGGTGGCGCTGTTCTCGAACATCGCGCTGATGGTCGCGATCCTGCTGTGGCGCCCGCAGGGGCTGTATCCGGTGACGAACCGATAGTCATGAAGCCCCCAAGCTCACTCCGTTCGCTGCCATCCGGCCTGCATCCCGGATGTCGTTCGGCAGCCACTCGCGAGCGCGCAGGCGCTCGCTCGGCGCAGCCTCACCCCCCCGAGGGGGCTCTT
>CAYJOA010000219.1:0-5539 GCA_964371495.1 uncultured Rubrivivax sp. | reverse complement strand
TGGGCGCCAACGGCAGCGGCAAGAGCACGCTGGGCCTGACGCTGGCCGGCCATCCCCGCTACCGGGTGGTCGGCGGCCAGGCGCGTTTCGCAGGCCAGGACCTGCTGGCACTGAGCCCCGAAGCCCGTGCCCGGGCCGGGCTCTTCGTGTCGTTCCAGGCGCCGCCCGAGATCCCCGGCGTCAAGAACAACCTGTTCATCCGCAGTGCGCTCAACGCGGTGCGTGCAGCGCGCGGCGAGGCGCCGCTGGATGCCTTCGACTTCCTGGGCGACGCGCGTGCCGCGGCGGCCCGCCTCGGCCTGCCCGACGCGATGCTGAGCCGGCCGGTCAACGACGGTTTCTCCGGCGGCGAGCGCAAGCGCAACGAACTGCTGCAGCTGGCGCTGCTGAAGCCGCGGCTGGCGCTGCTGGACGAGATCGATTCGGGCATGGACGTCGACGGCGTGCGTGCCGTCGTCCAGCTCGTGCAGGACCTGCGCGCGCAGGGCACGGCCTTCGTCGTCGTGTCGCATTACCTGCAGCTGATCGAATCGCTGGCGCCCGACGCCGTGCTGCGGCTGGACCGCGGCTGCATCGCCGCAAGCGGCGGCCTGGCACTGGCCGCCGACATTGCGCGCAGCGGCTTCGTGCGCACGGCCGAAACGCTGGACGCCTAGCGCCATGGACTCCCCCCGCGCCGACATCCTGGCCGCCCGCAGCATGCTGGCGAACCGGGGCTGGATACCCCGCCGTGCCGAGGCCTTTCGCCACCTGCCGCCGCCGGATGCCGCCGTGTGGCTGGGCGACGAAGCCGAGTTGCCCGCAACCGGCTGCGACGCACCACTGCCGGCCGGCGCCGGCTGGACGCTGCACCCGCTGGGCAGCACCGCGCAGGCTTGCGTCGATGCACGCTGGCTCGACGCCGGCGACGCCGGGCAGCGCGCCGAACTGTTCGCCGGGCTGCCGCTGCCGGGCGAAGACGAAGCCGCGCCGTTCGGCTGGGCCCACCAGGCGCTGTGCCGGCAAGGCCTGCGTCTGCGCATCGGCGCTGCGCCCGGCGCCCCGCACGGCCCGGCACAGACGGTGTGGCTGCAGCTGCGGCACCAGCCGCAGGCGGCGGTGGAAGCACCGCTGCTGGTGATCGAGGTGCAGGCCGGCGTGCATTGCGTGCTGGTCGAGAGCCACGAGCGCGAGCCGCAGCATGGCCGGGCCGCCATCGTGCAGAACCTGCAGGCCCACATCCGGCTCGGTGCAGGCGCGACGCTGCAGCATCTGCGCATCGCCACGCCGGGCGCCGGCGACCGCGTCGCCCACCACGTGCATGCGCGGCTCGACCGTGGCGCGCGCTACGACCAGGCGCTGGTCGCCACCGGCAGCCGCTACCACCTGCAGCGCGGCGAAATCGAACTGCCCGCCGGACGGGCGACGGCGCGCACCGCCAGCGTGTTGTTCGCTGCCGGCTCGGCGCTGGAGCAGCAGGTGCAGGTGTCGCATGGCGCGCCGGACACCACCAGCGCCGTCGAGGCCCTGGTGCTGGCCAGCGGCACGGCCCACGCCGTCGTCAACGCCCACACGCGCATCGCCCCGGGCTGCGACAACGCGGCGGTGCGGCAGCGGCTGAGCGGCCTGCCGACCGGCGGCCAGCCCAGGCTGGTGCTGCGGCCGCACCTCGAGATCAACCACGACCAGGTACAAGCCAGCCACGGCGCCACCTGGGGCGCCCTGCCGGAGGATGCCTTGTTCTACGCCCGGCAACGCGGGCTGGACGAACACGCCGCGCGCGGCCTGATCGTCGCGGGCATGGCCAGCGCCTTGCTGGAGCGTGGCCTCGGCGGCCCGGCGCTGATGCAGACGCTGGACATCGACGCGCTGCTGGGCAGCGCGGTGGCCCGCCATCTTGCGGCGGGTGCCGCCGCCGCAGCGCAGGCCGGTCATGACTGACATGCTCGTGCCGAGCCCAAGCCGCCTGGGCGAGTGGCGGGCGCAGTTTCCGGTGCTGGCGCAGCGCGTCAACGGTGCGCCGCTGGCCTACCTGGACAACGCGGCGACGACGCAGACGCCGGTGCCGGTGCTCGACGCGGTGCGTGCCTTCGAGACGCAGGCGCGCGCCAACATCCATCGTGGCGTGCACACGCTGAGCCAGCGCGCCACCGACGCCTTCGAACGCGCCCGCGACGAGGTCAAACGCTACGTGGGCGCCGGCCCGGCGCACGAACTCGTGTTCACCTCGGGCACCACCGAGGCGCTCAACCTCGTGGCGCACGGGCTGTCGGCCGCCGGCGACGGCGCCGCAGTCCTGCAGGCCGGTGACGAGATCGTCGTCAGCGGCCTCGAACACCACGCCAACCTGGTGCCGTGGCAGGTGGCGGCCCGGCGCAGCGGCGCCCTGCTGCGCATCCTGCTGCCCGACGCGCAGGGCCGGCTCCACGTCGACGACCTGGCCGCCTTGCTGACGCCACGAACCCGCGTCCTGGCGCTGACGGCGTGCGCCAACGCCAGCGGCGAGCGGCCGCCCTACGAGGCCCTGCTGGCCCTGGCCGCCGACGCCGGCGCGCTGACCGTGCTGGACGCCGCGCAGGCCGTGGCACACGAGGTGCCCGATATCGGTGCCCTGGCCTGCGACTTCATGGCCTTCTCGGGCCACAAGATGTACGGGCCGATGGGCACCGGTGCGCTGATCGGCCGGCGCGCCGCGCTGGAGCGCCTGGCGCCGCTGCGCTACGGCGGCGACATGGTGCAGTGGGTCGGCTACGGCGAAGCGCGCTACGCCGAGCTGCCGGCGCGGCTGGAGGGCGGCACGCCGAACGTGGCCGCCGCGGTGGGCATGGCCGCAGCCGCCGCCTTCATCGACGGCATCGGCCGCGACGCCATCGCCGCGCACTTGTCGGCACTGCGGGACCACGCCGCTGCCGGCCTGGCGGCGATCGACGGCATCACCGTGCTGTCGGCGGCGAGCCGCGCCACGGCCATCGTCTCCTTCGTCGCCGACGGCGTGCACCCGCACGACATCGGCACGCTGCTCGACGAACGAGGCATCGCCGTGCGCACCGGCCACCACTGCGCGCAACCGCTGCTGGACCACCTGGGCCTGGGGCCGACGACACGCGCCTCGTTCGCGCTCTACAACGGCCACGACGAGGTCGAGCGCCTGCTCGGCGGCGTGGCACGGGCGCTGGAGGTCCTGCGATGAACGACGCCGACCGGGACCTCTACCAGGACGTGGTGATGGATCACAAGCGCGCGCCGCGCAATTTCGGCACGCTGCCGGCGCCCAGTCATCAGGCGCGCGGCCACAACCCGCAGTGTGGCGACGACCTGCAGGTTTCGTTGAACGTCGAGGCCGGGCAGCTGCGCGACATCCGCTTCAGCGGCCAGGGCTGCGCCATCTGCATCGCCTCGGCGTCGATGATGAGCGAGGCCGTGCGCGGCCGCGATGTCGCCGATGCACAGCAGCTGCAGCAGCGCTTCCGCGCCGTCCTCACCGGCCAGCTCGAACCCGAGGCCGCGCAACTCGGCAAGCTGATCAGCCTGGCCGGCGTGCGGCGCTACCCGAGCCGCATCAAGTGCGCGCTGCTGGGCTGGCACGCGCTGATGCATGCGCTGCAGGACACGGCCGCGGCGGCCACCGACGCCGCAGCCAGCGCGGCGGCAGGGCGGCCATGAAACGAACGCGCGAACCGGTGGTGACGACACGCCTCGTGCGGGTCGAACGTGTGCCCGACGGCACGCCCTGCGAGCTGCCGGCCGGCACGGCGGCGCAGATCACGCAGGCGCTCGGCTCGTCCTTCACGCTGCTGGTCGACGGGCAGCTGATGCTGCTGAAGGGCGCCGACGCCGACGCCATCGGCAAGTCGGCCCCGGTGGCGCCCGCGCTGCCCGCGGTGGTCGGCCCCGACGCGCTGCGCGAGCTCGTCTGGCAGACGCTGAGGACCTGCTACGACCCGGAGATTCCGGTCGACATCGTCGAACTCGGCCTGATCTACGCCTGCGACGTGCAGCCGATGGACGACGGCCAGTTCAAGGTGTCGATCCAGATGACGCTGACCGCGCCGGGCTGCGGCATGGGCGAGGCCATCGCCGACGAGGCCTGCGACAAGGTGCTGGCGCTGCCGAGCGTCGGCGAGGCCACCGTCGATATCGTCTTCGACCCGCCGTGGGACCGCTACATGCTGTCCGAAGCCGCGCGGCTGACCCTCGGCCTGTGAAGCCGCCCCTGATCCGAACACCACGCGACGACGACTGCCCGCCATGAGCCTGAACATCCTGCTGATGGAAGACGTGCATGCCAGCGCCACCCCTGTCCTGCAGGGCATCCGCGGCGCCGAGCTGATGCGGCTGAAGCACGCGCCCGACGCCGGCGAGCTGCGCTCGCTGCTGGCCGACGTGCAGGTGCTGGGCCTGCGCTCGCGCACGGCGCTGAACCTCGACGTACTTGAACACGCGCCGCGGCTGCGCGCCGTCGGCGTCTACTGCACCGGCACCAACAACATCGACTTGAAGGCCGCGGCAGCGCGCGGCGTGGCGGTGTTCAACGGCCCGTTCTCCAACACGCGCTCGGTGGCCGAGCTGGTGATCGGCCACGCCATCCACCTGCTGCGGCGCATCCCCGAGCGCCACGCGGCGGCGCGTCGCGGCCAGTGGCTGAAGGATGCGCGCGGCTCGAACGAGATCCGCGGCAAGACGCTGGGCATCGTCGGCTACGGCAAGATCGGCACCCAGACCGGCCTGCTGGCCGAGGCCATCGGCATGCGCGTGATCTACCACGACATCGAGGCGCGCCTGCCGCTGGGCAACGCCACGCCGGCGGCCACGCTCGACGCCTTGCTGCGCGAGGCCGATGTCGTGACCCTGCACGTGCCGCAGACCGAGCGCACGCGGCAGCTGATCGACGCCGCGCGGCTGGCGCAGATGAAGTCGGATGCCGTGCTCATCAACCTGGCGCGGGGCCACGCCGTCGACATCGACGCCCTGCACGGGGCCCTGATCGGCGGGCGCCTGCGCGGCGCCGCCATCGACGTCTTCCCCAGCGAGCCGGCGTCGAGCACGGCCGGCTTCGAGTCGCCCTTGCGCGAACTGGACAACGTGATCCTGACGCCGCACGTCGGCGGCTCCACCGTCGAGGCGCAGCGCAACCTGGGCATCGAGGTCTCGGAGAAGCTCCGCGACTACCTCATGCTCGGCGCCGTGCGCGGCAGCGTCAACCTGCCGGAGATCTCGGTCGGGCCGCTGCGCTCGCCATCGCGGCTGGTGCACATCCACCGCGACCAGCCGGGCGTCATGTCGCAGCTCAACGGCGCGCTGGCCGCTGCCGGCTTCAACGTCTCGCAGCTGCACCTGGAAACCGAGGGCGGCACCGGCGTCGCGGTGGTCGACCTGAGCCGCCCGCTGGATGCCGCCACGCTGGCCGTCGTGGCCCGCGTCGACGGGACCGTGCGCGCCTTCACGGCCCTGTTCCAGAGCGCCGGCGAAGGCATCCAGACGACACCGCAACCCACGGGCACGGCCGCCGCCTAGGAGTCCGCGCGGCAGAAGCCGCTCAGCCTCCTAGCCTGCGGCTTTA
>CAYJOA010000218.1:0-5544 GCA_964371495.1 uncultured Rubrivivax sp. | reverse complement strand
GTGGGACCTGGCCGGCCTGGAGCAGGTGCTCAAGGACGAATGGCAGCTCGAGATCGACCTCAAGGGTGAAGTCGAGAAGAGCAACTCGATCACCGACCAGGACATCGTTGACAAGGTGGTGGCCGCCGCCGACGCCCAGTTCAAGGCCAAGGTCGACGCCGTCGGCGCAGAGCAGTTCACGCCGTTCATGCGCATGGTGCTGCTGCAAAGCATCGACAGCCATTGGCGCGAGCATCTGGCGGCGCTGGACTACCTGCGCCAGGGCATTCACCTGCGCGGCTACGCGCAGAAGAACCCGAAGCAGGAATACAAGCGCGAGGCCTTCGAGCTGTTCGCGCAGCTGCTCGACGTCGTCAAGCTGGAAGTCACGCGCGTGCTGATGACGGTGCGCATCCAGAGCCAGGACGAAGCCGCGCAGGCCGCGGCGGCGCTGGAGGAACAGGCTTCGCAGCTGTCCAACATCACCTACACCGCGCCGACCGAAGACGGCAGCGTGTCGCAGGTCGCCGACACCGGACTGCTGGGCGAGGCGCCGGTGCCCAAGGTCGGCCGCAACGAACCCTGCCCTTGCGGCAGCGGCAAGAAGTACAAGAACTGCCACGGCAGGCTGGCCTGAACAGGCAGCGCGGCCCGCGGGCAGACGCGCCCGCTGGCGCACATGCAAACCCCGCTGCGGCGGGGTTTGTCGTTTCCGCTGCGCTGCAGGTGCGCTGCCTACAATCGCCGGCTCAGCCCTCCCCACGCCAACGCCATGCCTGTCAACCTGAGCGCACCCGATCCCCTGTCGCTGTTTGCCGTTCCCGGCCTGCGCATCGGCGTCGCGATGGCCGGCGTGCGCAAGCCCAACCGGCGTGACCTGGTGGTGTTCGTGCTGGACGAGGGCGCTGCGGTGGCTGGCGTCTTCACCAACAACCGCTTCTGCGCCGCGCCGGTGCAGTTGTGCCGCGAACATCTTGCCCGCGGCCAGGACGTCCGCGCGCTGCTCGTCAACACCGGCAACGCCAACGCCGGCACCGGTGCCGATGGCCTGGCGCGGGCGCGCCGCAGTTGCCAGGCCCTGGCCGCGCAGCTGGGTGTGGACATGACCCAGGTGCTGCCGTTTTCCACCGGCGTGATCATGGAAACGCTGCCGGTCGAACGCATCGAGGCCGCGCTGCCGGCCGTCGTGGCCGCGCTGCGGCCGGCCGATGGTGCCGCCTGGGCCGAGGCCGCTGCCGGCATCATGACCACCGACACGCTGCCGAAGGCGGCGTCGCGGCAGGTCGCCATCGGCGGCCGCACCGTCACCGTCACCGGCATCAGCAAGGGCGCCGGCATGATCAGGCCCGACATGGCCACCATGCTGGGCTTCATGGCCACCGACGCCGTCATCGCGCCGGCGCTGCTGCAGCCGCTGCTGCGTGAAGCCGCCGACCTCAGCTTCAACCGCATCACCATCGACGGCGACACCTCGACCAACGACTCCTTCGTGCTGATGGCCACGCAGCGCGCCGGCCATGCACCGATCACCGCGCTCGACTCGGCCGAGGGCCGCACGCTGCGCGACGCCGTGGTCGCCGTGTCGCAGCAGCTGGCACAGGCCATCGTGCGCGACGGCGAAGGCGCCACCAAGTTCATCACCGTGCAGGTGCAGGGCGGTCGCGACGAGGCCGAGTGCCGCCTGGCCGCCTATGCCATCGCGCATTCACCGCTGGTGAAGACGGCCTTCTTCGCCAGCGACCCCAACCTCGGCCGCATCCTCGCGGCGGTGGGCTATGCCGGCATCCCCGACCTCGACCAGAGCCTGATCGACCTCTTCCTGGACGACGTGCACGTCGTGCGCGAAGGCGGCCGCCACCCCGACTACCGCGAGGAAGACGGCCAGCGCGTGATGAAGCAAAGCGAGATCGGCGTGCGCGTGCACCTGCATCGCGGTGCGGCCGAGACCACGGTGTGGACCTGCGACCTGTCGCACGACTACGTGAGCATTAACGCCGACTACCGCTCGTGAGCCCCACTTGAGGTGGCCCAAGCTGCCGTTGCGCCTGGGCCTGCCCGCACTGCCGGCCGACGACCTCTGGCGCGACCGCACCTACCTGCGGTTGTGGAGTTCGATCCTCACCAGTTCCTTTGCCAACCAGGTGATGATGCTGGCGCTGCCGCTCACCGCGGCGGTGCTGCTGCAGGCCACGCCGACGCAGATGGGCCTGCTCACGGCGATCGAGCTGCTGCCCTTCCTGCTGCTGTCGCTGCCCTCTGGCGTGTGGCTGGACCGCGTGCGCAAGCTGCCGGTGTACGTGGTCGGCGAAAGTGGTGCCGCACTGGCGGCGGCCAGCGTGCCGCTGGCCTGGTGGCTGGGCTGGCTGGCTATGGAGTGGCTGTACGTGGTGGGCTTCCTGCTCGGCACCGTGCACACCGTGGCCGGCACCGCAGCGCAGATCGTGCTGATGCAGGTGGTGGCGCGCGGCCGCCTGGTCGAGGCGCATGCCAAGAACGCGCTCGCTTCGTCGGGCGCCGAGGTGGCGGGGCCAGGGCTGGCCGGGGCCTTGATCAAGCTCGTCGGCGCGCCGCTGGCGCTGCTCGTCAACGCCTTGCTGCTGCTGGGCTCGGCGCTCATCCTGCGCGGCATCCGCGTGCACGAGCGGCGCGAGGCGCGGCCCGACGCACATTTCTGGCGCGACCTGATGGTCGGGCTGCGCTTCGTCGTCGGCCACCGCCTGCTGCTGACGCTGGCGGTGCTGATGGGCGTGTGGCAGATGTGCCATTACGCCGCGATGACGGTGCAGATCCTGTTTGCCACGCGCACGCTGGGCCTGTCGGAACAGGCCGTGGGCCTGTGTTACATGGGCATGGGCGTGGGCACCATCACCGGCAGCATCTACGGCCGCCGCGTCAGCCTGGCGCTCGGCCCCGGACCCTGCCTGGTGGTGGGTTATGCCATCTGCGGCAGCGGCTGGCTGCTGCTGGCGGCGGCGCCGGCCAACGCCTGGGGCGTGGCGGCCTTCGCGCTGATGCTGATGACCTTCACCACCGGCGCGGTGTTCATCTTCATCAACTTCCTGGCGCTGCGCCAGGCCGTCACGCCCGAGCCGCTGCTGGGCCGCATGACGAGCACGATGCGTTGGCTCACGCTGCTGGCTGCGGCGCCGGGGGCGCTGCTCGGCGGCTGGCTGGGCGAACACGTCGGCCTGCGCTCGGCGCTGGTCTTCTCCGGCGGCGTGTCGGCGCTGCTGGTGCTGGTGGCCTGGCGGCTGCCGATGATCCGCGAGCTGAAGTCCTTGCCGCAGCCCGAACACGACTCCGACTGGCTGGGCATGGAGGCCGACGTGCGGCCGCCGGCGTGAGGCTCAGGCCTCGGCGCGCAACTCCAGGCGACGTTCGATGCGCTCGACGCGGTCGCCCAGACTGTCGAGCCGCACATTCACTCCTGCCAAATCTTCGTGCAGGAAAGCGATGCCCTTGTGGACCTGTGCAACTTGGTTCTCCAGCGATGACAGGCGTGTCTTGACCTCGCGAAGGTCGCGCCGGACATCGGCCACGTCGGCGCGGATGGCTTTCAGGTGCTCCAGGACGAGGTTGTCGACGGATTCAGACATGGCAGAACATCATACGCGCGAGCACATGCCGTCTGCACGAGCAGGTGTCAATCCGCCACGCCTGCCTCACCCGGCGAGAACCGGTCGACGGCATCGGTGATGATGCCGTCGATGCCCAGCGCCAGCAGTCGCCGCGCCTCGGCTGGGTCGTTCACCGTGTAGCACAGCGCACGCAGCCCGGCGCCATGCAGGCGCTCGACGAGTGCGGCATCCATCAAGTTGTAGTTCGTGACCACGGCCACGCAGGCCAGTGATTGCGCCATCTCGAACCAGCCCGGCCACAGTGTGTCGACGAGCAGCGCGCGCGCGATGTCGGGCGCGGCCTCCCGTGCACCCTGCAGAGCGTCGGGGCGGAACGAGCTGAACAGCAGCGGCGTCGCCGTGTCCCGCCACAGCCGCTCGCAGGCCGCGGCGACGGCGCAGCCGGTGGTGTGTTCGAAGCCCGGCGTCGGCTTGATCTCGAGGTTGAGCGCAAAGCCGTTGCGCTGCACGTAACGCGCCACCGCGTCCAGGCTGGGCAGGGGTTCGCCGGCATAGGCGCGGCTGTGCCAGCCGCCGGCGTCGAGGCGCGACAGTTCAGCCCACGTCCGCTCACTGGCGATGCCGCGCTCGGGCGTGGTGCGGTCCAGCCGCGTGTCGTGCAGCAGGAAGGGCACGCCGTCGGCGCTGAGCTTGACGTCGCATTCGAAGGCACGGTAGCCGTGCGAGGCGCCGACACGGAAAGCGGCCAGCGTGTTCTCCGGCGCCAACTTGCCGGCGCCGCGATGGGCGATCCACAGCGGCAAGGGCCAGCGGTCCATGTTCAGACGCGTTGCCCGGTCGTCACGTCGTACCAGTGCAGGTGCCTGGCCTCGACCAGCAGCTTGACCGTCTCGCCGGCCCGCGGCGGCACCAGCGTGCCTTCGATGCGCAGCGTGAACGGGTGGTCACCCAGGCGGCCGTAGAGCAGCCGTTCGGCGCCCAGCATCTCCAGCATCTCCACCTGCAGCGGCCAGCTGCCGGCCGGGTCCAGGCCGGCGTGTTCGGGCCGCACACCCAGCAGCAAGGGCCCGGACCGCGGTGCCGCCACGGGCAGCGCGAGCGTCTGCCCGCCCACCGTGAAGCGCGAACCGTCGGCCTGGCCCTGCAGCAGGTTCATCGGCGGGCTGCCGATGAAGCCGGCGACGAAGGTCGTGGCCGGCTTCTGGTACACCTGTTCGGGCGTGCCGATCTGCTCGATGCGGCCGGCGTTCATGACGATCATGCGCTCGGCCAGCGTCATCGCCTCGACCTGGTCGTGGGTCACGAACAGCGAGGTCACGCCCAACTCGCGGTGCAGCTTCTGGATCTCCAGCCGCGTCTGCGCACGCAGCTTGGCGTCCAGGTTAGACAGCGGCTCGTCGAACAGGAAGACCTGCGGCTGGCGCACGATGGCGCGGCCCATGGCGACGCGTTGGCGCTGCCCGCCCGACAGTTCGCGCGGCTTGCGCTGCAGCAGGCCGCCGAGCTCCAGGATCTTGGCTGCCTTCTGCACGCGCACCTCGATCTCGGCCTTGGGCACCTTGGCGATCTTCAGGCCGTAGGCCATGTTGTCGTAGACGCTCATGTGCGGGTACAGCGCGTAGTTCTGGAACACCATCGCGATGTCGCGTTCGGACGGTTCGAGCCGGTTGACGACGCGCCCACCGATGTCGATCTCGCCGCTGGTGATCTCCTCCAGCCCGGCCACCATGCGCAGCAGCGTGCTCTTGCCGCAGCCGCTGGGGCCGACGATGACGATGAACTCGCCGTCGGGGATCTCGGCGTTGACGCCGTGGATCACCTTCACCGCCTTCGGGCCGTGGCCGTAGGTCTTCTCGACGTTTCTCAGTGCGATGGCACCCATGTCAGTCATCCATGGCGTCGCAACGCCGAAGTCGTGGCACGCAACAGGTGCGGCCAAGCGGCCGCCGCGGATCCGGCTCTGCCGGCCCGCTGGCGGCGCCCCCCT
>CAYJOA010000217.1:0-5598 GCA_964371495.1 uncultured Rubrivivax sp. | reverse complement strand
AAAGCGAGCTGCACGGCTACGGGCAGAACGAATTCGTGCCCTGGCAGCTGGGTGCGGTGATGTGAGCTGTGGCAGCGTCGCTCGCGATGTGGCGTGAACTGGCGCGTCGCTTCTAGACGCCGCCTGGAAGCGAGGCCTCGACGAGATCGGCAAGGCGCTGACCGGTGGCCTGTGTCGAGCGGCCGCGGTGTCGCGCCGCCATCGCCTGTGCCCTTTGTGCGTAGCCCGGTTCCCCACTGAGCCGAGACAGCAGCCCGCGCCAGTCGGTGCCCTGGCTGCCCGGGTTCACGGCCAGGCCGATGCCGACACTGGCGATGCGGCGTCCGGTCATGCACTGCTCCATTTGCGTGGCGATGGCGAGCTGGGGCTTGCCGGCCATGGCAGCGGCCGTTACCGTGCCCATGCCGCCGTGGGACACGATGATGTCCGCCTGCGCCGCTGCCTCGTCCATGCGCAACGGTTGTGCTTCGAAGCGCAGTCGGGGCCCCGCCAACCGTCGTGCAGCGTCCGCCGACAGACCCTTGGCATGCACCAGCGTCACCAGCGAAAGCCCGTTCAGGGCGGACATTAGGTTGCGGAACTCGGGATGTGTCGGCGACAGGTAGGCAAAGACGCGGGGGCCAGGGCCGGCCGGCCAGACCGGGGACGTGCCGCTGTCGCCGACATAGGCCGGTCCGCAGAACTCCGTTTCGGCCGCGTAGCCGTCGTAGTGCGCCAGCTCTCGGAGGCCAACCAGGGCCTGCCGCGTGCCGTCGAACAGCGCCGTCAGGCGTATGAGCGGTACCTGGTGGTGCAGCGCCAGGGCCTGGTTGACGAACGGCAGCAGCGACGTGTCGTCGCTGTCGCCGCGCGTGCGCTCGGTGGCGTCCCACCAGGCCATGGGTGGAAACGAGGCTGACCGCGGCGGCACTTCGAAGCTGGTGCCCAAGGTCCAGACGGGAAAGCCGCGACCACGCGCTGACAGCACCGCCGTCGGCGCGTGGTTGGTGATCACCACATCGGGCTGCAGCACGTCGTACCAGGTGTTCCAGCCGCTCATCAGCCCGGCCAGGCCGGCAGCATCGAGCCAACCCGCAGCGGCCAGCACCGCGGCATAGTTCCCCAGGCGCGGCGGATGAGCCATGGTCGGCAACCAGACCGGCGCCTGCCCCATCGCGAACCCTTCGGCTGCGATGCGCGGATGAGCGCGAGAGAGGTCACGCAGCACGAAGTGCACCTCGTGGCCACGCGTACGCAGCGCGCGCGCGCACAGCAGCAGCAAGTCGATATGGCCCATGTTGCCACCGAGCTCCCAGGCGGCGAGCACGCGGCTCATACCGATCCGTTCGCCCTTGACTGTCGGACTTTTTGACAAAGCACGCGGAAGGACTCCCAGGAAGCCATGCAAGTGTCTGAATGTGATGGAAAAAGCGCCTTGGGCTCGAAACTTGCTATGAAGCGCTACCCCCAGCACCAGGACCGGAGCCATATCATGAAACAAGTCTCACATCGCCCGACGCTGATGGCCCTCGCAGCGATGGCGTCTCTGCTTGGCTATACCGGAATCACCTTCGCGCTTCCCGTCGTCGATGCAGCAAGCAGCGCCAGCACGCAAACCGTGACTGCCGTTCCGCTCGACGGTACATCGCCAGGCTACGCCAACAGCCAGTCGAACGCCACCGACACCACCGGCCAGGGCAGCGGCTACGCATTTGCCAGTGGCAACGGCGCCTATGCCGTGAGCTCGCGCGCCGATGGCGTGGCCGATGGAACGGCCTATGCCTCGTTCCTGACGACGATAGTCAACGACACCGGCATGGCGCAGTCCTACTCGCTCAGTTTCCACATCTATGGCGGCTACATCGAGGCGATGCTCAACAGCGGCGCCGCGCTCGTGGATCCCGAAAACCTGCTGGCCAGCTACGGCGCTTCGGTCAAGGTGAGCGGCAACTCGGTCTTCGAGTCGTCGGCGACGATCGCGCGCGACACCGGTGGCATCGTACTGACGAAGTCCGGTGCCGACCTGAATCCTGGCGACGACGGCAGCGACGGTTCGTACGCCTGGGGCGGCGCTTACTACACCATAGATCTCGGCGTCGTTGCCGCCGGCGACTCGATCGCCGTGCTGGCCGAAGTCGACGACGCCGCTTTTGCCGACGTCGGCAGCTACGACTTTGGCGGCGGCTCCGGCTACGGCGGCTGTGGCTACGGAAGTGCGGAAGCCACGGCGATCGGGACGTTCGCGGCCACGACAGGCGACTGCTTCAAGGGTTATGCAAGTGCCTTCTACGGCGACCCTTCGGAACTCACCGGGCAGCCGTTCCCAGGTTTCAACATCACCGGCACGCCGAGAGGCATACCCGAGCCGGCAACCCTGGCCCTCGCGGCCTTGGCGCTGGGAGCGGCTGGCGCGGCCGGCCGACGTCGACAATCCCGCCTCTGAACGCAAATCGCGACGTCCGCGGGCGGCTTCGCGCCGCTCGTCGCAGCGGCTACCGCCGGCCCGGCCCGCCGGGTCAGGCGCTCAGTGCGTCAAGCAGGGCCGCGTAGCCGTTGACGTTGCTGAACTCCTGCGCCGCGAACGCCAACGCACCGTCGGCCAGGCGTCGACGCTCCGACGGCTGGCTGGCCAGTAGCGAGAGGGCCCTGGCAAACAGGTCCGCCGTCTCGGCCACCATGAATGCGCGTCCGGACCCGTGCTCGAGTCCACGCACAGCATGCGGACTGGCCACCAGGGGCCGCCCATGGGCCAGCGCCTCCACGGTCTTGATCTTCAGGCCCGACCCCAGCCGCACCGGGTTGATGCACAGGTCGGCTGCGGCGTAGACGGCGTGGAGATCGGGCACGACGCCGTGCACCTGCAGGACGGCCGTGGGGCTCAGCTGCATAGCCGGGCCAATGTCGCCGACGACGTCGAGCACCCAGCCGCGGCCTTGCAGCCGCGGCCACACGGCGTCGAGGAACCAGCGCAGGCCGTCCAGGTTGGGAGCATAGACACTGCCAACGAAGAGCAGCCGCTGCACCTCGGCGCGCAGCGGCGTCGGGTGCAGTGTGTGCGTATGTGGCGCCAGCAGCACGCGCCCAGCGCCCAGCCACTGCGTGAACACCTCGGCATCGGGGCGGCTGATCGCAATCACATGGTCGAAGGCCTGCAGACGCTGGCGCTCGTCTTCGGCACTCAGAACGGAACGGTTCATCGGCGCGCCCATGGCAGCGAGATCGGCGTCTCGCTGGCTGACCACGTCGTGGGTGTCGACGAAGGTCAGAACGCCGGGCGGCACCGCCGCCCGCATCCAGTCCAGGACCAGATACTCGATGATGCAGGCGTCTTGCGGCGCGGCATCGAAGAAACCGCGCAGGGCCTTCAGGGCATCGCGTCGGGCGCCGCTGACGGGCAGCTCGAGCGAGTGCACTCGAGCCAGCGGTACTGCCGCTCTTATCCGAGCCCGCGTCGCCGGATCCAGCGGCAGCGGCGCCACGAGGGTCAGCGCGACGCGCGCCGCCAGTGCCTGCGCCAGGCTGAGGATGCGGGCATGGTGGCCGGCTCGTGCGCGCCAGAAGTCCACCTGCGTGACGAGGGCGACACGGGTCGGCGAGCCACTGCTGCGCCTGGCACTCGATGCCCTCATGCGCGGCCAGCGACCGTCCTCAGCACCGCAGCAATTCGCCGGGTCCACGGTGTGTCACCAGCCTCGAGCAGCTGGCGCTCGAGTCGTCCTGGCACGGCGCCGCCGCCGGACTGCACCAACCAGCGAACGAAGCGCGCCTCCCAGCCATCGGAGAAGTAGGCGCGCTCACGGTCCGGAGTGCGCACGTAAGCCGCGAACAGCGCCTCGGCCGCAACCGCCAGGTCGGGTGCCGGCAGGGGCCCGTGACGGTCGATGAACTGCGACAACCACGACGCGCTGGGTGTGGCCGTGTCGGGCAGGCGCAAGTCGACCAGGTTCTCGAGCAATCGAGTGGCGCCGCCCATCTGCAGCATGTACTGGCTGAGCAGCCAGCCGGCGTGGCGCTCGTGCATGGGCCACGGCACGGCGCGGAAGAACGCATCCATGAGCGGTGTGCGGCGGAACACAATGGCTGGCAGTGGCGCCAGGGCCCAATCACGCAACAGGCCACCAAAGGCCGGCAGGTGGGTCGGCGCGGTGGACCAGCCTGCAGCGGTACTCTGGATACCGAGGTGGACGAAGGCGCCGTTGCCGTCGATCAAACGCAGGTCGCTGAGGGTCAGCATGGGCAGCGAGCCGTACCGGTGGGCGTGCAGATGACGTTCCGTGAACCGGGGATCGGGCCGGTCGCCGGCGTCCAGGAAGTTGACGTAGGCGCCACGAGCGGTGTCCAAGCCAACGCGCAGCCGCTCGAAAGTGTCGGCACCGTGCGGCACGGTCGCCCGGCGGGTGCCAGCGAACTCGGGCAGGACGGTGTCCTCATGGCAGACCCACACGGCTTCGTGGTGGCTGCGGGTCAGTCGCGTCAAGGCGGCGTGGGTCTGCGCGGCAGGCACTGCGACGTCAGCAGCGCAGGCGTCGACGACGAAGCTCAGCAGCGGACTCGTGTACTGGCCCTGCAGCGGCACGACGCGCACGGCGTGCTCGACACGGGCCAGGTAGGCGACGCGGTCGTCACGCTCGCGCTCCGACAGCGGCAGGCTGTCGACCAGCAGCTCCAGGAATCGAAGCTTCTTCGGCCAACGCCCGTGCCACACGGGCTTTTGGACGAAGGTGCCGTTCTGGATGGACGCGAAGTTGTTCCCGCCGTGCACCACGTAGCTGCCGAGCACCTGAGGCAGGTAGTGCACCTCGCCGGCCATCACCATCGCCGCTTGGCCGAGGACACCGTCCGAGCCCATCGGCCACTCCCATAGCGGCACCTCGGCCATCACGCTGTTCAGCAGCGAGCGGCCGAACACCATGCCCGAGCTCACGCTGAACGGAAAGAAGTGGTGCGCTGACGCCACGTGCAGGTGGGCGCCAAAGCGGCGCTGGCCAATGATGTCGAACCAGCGATCTGCGATGGGAAGTCCGTCGGCGCCATCGACGATTTCGAGGTCGTGGCATAAGAAAAGCTTCTCGGGCGATGTGCCCAGCATGGCCAAGTGCGAGGCCAGCGCCTGCAGCTTGCCGGGAAGGCAACGGTCATCGGCATCGAGCAGGCAGACATATTCGCCGCGGGCGTGCAGCAGCGCGGCTGCGAAAGCGGCCGTCTGTCCGCGGTTGTCCTGCAGCACCACGTGCACGCCGGGGGTGCCTCGGTAAGCGGCCAGGCGCTGCCTGGAATCGTCCGTGGACCCGTCGTCTACGTCGATGACTTCTCGATCCGCGACGGGAAACTCCTGCGACAGAACGCTGTCCACAGCACGCGTGACCAGCCGGCCGTGGTTGTAGTTGGCCACGAGCACGCTGAACACTGGGGCAGCCGGGGCGGACATGGCGCGACTCGCGTTGACGGTTCAAAGCCCTAGCATAGGCCGCGCGGAGTCTCCCGCGCCGGCCGACCACCATTCGGTGGCGTGGAGTCTCGCGCGTACGACCCGCCATCGGCGGTGCCGCGCCACGGACCGCGCCTCAGCCACCCCGCAAGGCCCGCCGCGCCTCGTCCGCCGTCTCGAAGATGTGCGGC
>CAYJOA010000216.1:4387-5618 GCA_964371495.1 uncultured Rubrivivax sp. | reverse complement strand
TCCTTCGTGCGCCGCGCCGAACGCGCCGAGCGCTGGCGCCGGCCCCGGGTGCGCGTTGCGCTGGCGGCCACCGCGCTGCTGGGGGTGCTGGGCATCGTCGGCCAGGTCGGCTACGAATACCGCGACCTGGCGGCGGCGCGTTTCCCGCAGTCGCGGCCCGTGCTGGAACAGGCCTGCGCGCTGCTCGGCTGCCGTGTCGAAGCGGCACGCGCCATCGATGCCCTGGCACTGGAGAGCAGTGGGCTGGTCCGCGTCGAGAAGTCCAGCGTCTACAAGCTGTCGGTGGCCCTGCGCAACCGTGCCGGCATCGACGTGGCACTGCCGGCAATGGACCTCGCGCTCACCGACACGCAGGGCAGGCGCATGGCGCGCAAGGTGGTGTATGCGGCCGACCTGGGCGCGACCTCGCCCACGCTCGGCGCCGGCCGCGAACTGACGCTGCATGGCACGCTGCAGGCCACGCTGCCGGAGTCCGAACCCCTGGCCGGCTACACGATCGACCTCTTCTACCCCTGACGCCCCACCCTTACGGAGCTGCCATGCCGGCACTGATCTGCGGATCCCTCGCTTTCGACACCATCACCACCTTCCCGGGGCGCTTTGCCGAGCAGATCCTGCCCGAGCAGGTGCACATCCTGAACGTGTCCTTCCTGGTGCCGACCTTGCGGCGCGAATTCGGTGGCTGCGCCGGCAACATCGCCTACACGCTGCACGCGCTGGGCGGCGTGCCGGTGGTCATGGCAGCGCTGGGCAACGATGGCGGCGACTACCTCGCGAGGCTGGCCGGCTGGGGCGTGGACACCTCGCTGGTGCGCAACGATGCCAGCACCTACACGGCGCAGGCGATCATCATCACCGACACCGACAACAACCAGATCACCGCCTTCCACCCCGGAGCGATGCAGAACGCGCACGAGACCGCGGTGCCGCCGCGGTCCGACCTGAAGATCGGCATCGTCGCGCCGGACGGCCGCGATGCGATGTGGCAGCACGCCGGCCAGATGAAGGCCGCCGGCATTCCCTTCATCTTCGACCCCGGCCAGCAGTTGCCGCAGTTCGACGGCGCCGAACTGCGCCGCTTCGTCGAACTCGCCGACTGGGTGGCAGTCAACGACTACGAAGGCCGCATGCTCAGCGAGCGCACCGGCCAGAGCCTGCAGGAGATGTCGCGGTCGCAGCTGCGGGGCGTGGTGGTGACGCTGGCGCACGAGGGCGCCGACGTCTGGGTGCA
>CAYJOA010000216.1:0-4287 GCA_964371495.1 uncultured Rubrivivax sp. | reverse complement strand
CCTTACTGCACCTTCTGCGCCAGCGCCCCGCTGGCGTAGCGCTTGGCGACCTCGGGCAGCGGCACCGGCTTGATCTTCGCCGCCTGGCCTTCGCAGCCGAACTCCAGGTAGCGCTGCTTGCAGATCTTGTACGCCGCTTCGCGGGCCGGCTTGAGCCAGTCGCGGGCGTCGAACTTCTCCGGGTTCTCGGCCAGGAACTTGCGCACCGCGGCGGTCATGGCGAGCCGGATGTCGGTGTCGATGTTGACCTTGCGCACGCCGTGCTTGATGGCTTCCTGGATCTCCGACACCGGCACGCCGTAGGTTTCACGCATCTTGCCGCCGTACTGGTTGATGATGGCCAGCAGGTCCTGCGGCACGCTGGAGCTGCCGTGCATCACGAGGTGCGTGTTCGGGATGCGGCGGTTGATATCCTTGATGCGGTCGATGGCCAGGATGTCGCCGGTGGGCTTGCGGCTGAACTTGTATGCGCCGTGGCTGGTGCCGATGGCGATGGCCAGCGCGTCGAGTTGCGTGCGCTTCACGAAGTCGGCGGCCTGCTCGGGGTCGGTGAGCAGTTGTTCGCGCGTCATCGTGGCGTCGGTGCCGTGGCCGTCTTCCTTGTCGCCGCGCATGGTTTCAAGCGAGCCCAGGCAACCGAGCTCGCCTTCCACGGTGACGCCGACGGCATGCGCCATGTCGACGACCTTGCGCGTGACGTCGACGTTGTAGTCGTAACTGGCGATGGTCTTGCCGTCGGCCTGCAGGCTGCCGTCCATCATCACCGAGCTGAAACCGAGGTTGATGGCGCCCTGGCAGACGTCGGGGTTCTGGCCGTGGTCCTGGTGCATCACCAGCGGCACCTGCGGCCAGGACTCGATGGCGGCCAGGATGAGGTGTTTGATGAAGGGTTCGCCGGCGTACTTGCGGGCGCCGGCACTGGCTTGCAGGATCACCGGCGCGCCGACTTCGGCGGCTGCCGTCATGACCGCCTGCACCTGCTCGAGGTTGTTGACGTTGAAGGCCGGGATGCCATAGCCGTTCTCGGCGGCGTGGTCCAGCAGTTGGCGCATCGAAACGAGTGGCATGTCGAACTCCGGAAGTGGCGAAGAGGGGGGACGTGGCAGGCGCCGCGGCGGCCGCGCGAGCGGGCCGGATCCGGGCCGATTTTAGCGGCCGCCCGGGCCGCCGGCATGCGTTAGCTCAAGCCGGGTCGGCCGACCCTGCCGGCCGCGCGGGCACCCGGCGCCGTCCTCAGGCCACCTGACAGACCTTGGCTTCGCCGAGTCCCGCCTCGCGGCTGCGCCGCGCGCCGCGGCTGCGCCTCGGCACGTGGGCCTTCAGCCCACCTGGCAGACCTTGAGCATGTTGGTGCCGCCCGGGTAGCCCATCGGCTCGCCGCAGGTGATGGCGTAGGTGTCGCCGGGCTTGAGCACGCCGCGTTCGACGAGCAGGGCCTCGGCCAGCTGCAGGGCCTCGTCGCGGTCGGCCAGTGCCGGGATCAGCAGCGGCCGCACGTTGCGGTACAGCGCCATGCGGCGCTGGCTCTGCACCTGCGAGGTCAGGCCGTAGATCGGCACCTTGATGTTGTGCCGGCTCATCCACAGCGCGGTCGAGCCCGACTCGGTGAGCGCCACGATGGCCTTGCAGCCCAGGTGGTGGGCCGTGAACAGCGCGCCCATCGCGATGCTCTGGTCGATGCGGCCGAAACGCTTGTTGCTGAAATCGGTCTCGATCGACACGTCCTCGGCGCGTTCGGCCTCCAGTGCGATGAGGTGCATCTGCTCGACAGTCTCCACGGGAAACCGGCCGGCGGCGGTCTCGGCGCTGAGCATCACCGCGTCGGTGCCGTCGAGCACGGCGTTGGCGACGTCGCTGACCTCGGCGCGCGTCGGGATCGGCGCCAGGATCATGCTCTCCATCATCTGCGTCGCGGTGATGACGACCTTGTCCATCTCGCGCGCCATGCGGATCATCTTCTTCTGCAGCGCCGGCACGGCGGCGTTGCCGACCTCCACCGCGAGGTCGCCACGCGCCACCATGATGCCGTCGCTGGCCCTCAGGATTTCGGCCAGGTGCGGGATCGCCTCGCTGCGCTCGATCTTGGCGATCATCGCCGGCTTGTGGCGCGTCGCCTCGCCGGCGACGTTGGCGAGCTGGCGCGCCATCTCCATGTCGGTGGCGTTCTTCGGAAAGCTCACCGCCAGGAACTCGCACTGGAAGGCCACCGCGGTGCGGATGTCCTCCATGTCCTTGGCGGTGAGCGCGGGCGCCGTGAGGCCGCCGCCGGCCTTGTTGATGCCCTTGTTGTTGGACAACTCGCCGCCGAGCACGACGCGCGTGTGCACCTGCTCGCCGCGCACCGCCTCGACCGTGAGCTTGATCAGGCCGTCGTTGAGCAGCAGCGTGTCGCCCGGGCGCACGTCGCGCGGCAGTTCCTTGTAGTCCAGGCCGACCCCGTCGACGTCACCCGGCTCAGTGCGCCGCGCGTCGAGCACGAAAGCGGCACCGGCGACCAGCATCACGCGGCCTTCGGCGAACCTGCCGACGCGGATCTTCGGGCCCTGCAGGTCGGCCATCAGCGCCACCGTCTTGCCCACCTTCTCGGCCACCGATCGCACCAGCTCGGCGCGCGCGATGTGGTCCTGCGCCGTACCGTGGCTGAAGTTCAGCCGCACGACGTCGACGCCGGCCTGCAGCAGCCGCTCCAGCACCTCGGGGTCGCTCGATGCAGGGCCGAGGGTGGCGACGATCTTGGTGGCGCGGGTCATGGGTCGGGCTCCGGTGGCAGGCGCGGATTATCGGCGCCGGCCCGCCACCGCCGCATCGGGCCGCTCACGCGGCCGCCGAGCCTTCCGCCGGCGCGGCCGCATCGGCCACCGCCAGCGCCGTCATGTTGACGATGCGCCGCACCGTCGCCGACGCGGTGAGGATGTGCGCCGGCCGCGCCGCGCCGAGCAGGATCGGGCCCACGGTGACGCCGTGGCCGCCGGTCATCTTGAGCACGTTGAACAGGATGTTGGCGGCGTCCAGGTTGGGCAGCACGAGCAGGTTGGCGCTGCCGCTGAGCGTGGTCTCGGGCAGGTAACCGCGGCGCACGGCCTCCGACAGCGCGGCGTCGCCGTGCATCTCGCCGTCGCATTCGATGCCCGGGGCGCGCTGCACGAACAGGTCGCGCGCCGCGCGCATGCGCCGCGCCGCCGGGCGCGCCGACGAACCGAAGATCGAGTGCGACAGGAAGGCCACCTTCGGCGGGATGCCGAAGCGCCGCACTTCGGCCGCGGCCATGAGCGCGATGTCGGCCAGTTCCTCGGCACTCGGCTCCTCGTTGACGAAGGTGTCGGCGATGAACAGCGTGTGCTGCGCCAGCATCAGCGCGTTCATCGCCGCCATCGTCGGCGCGCCGGGCTTGACGCCGATGACGTTGCGCACGTGCGCCAGGTGGGCATCGAAGCGACCGTTCAGCCCGCAGATCAGGGCGTCGGCCTCGCCGCGGCGCAGCATCAGCGTCGAGATCAGCGTGTTCGATCGCCGCACCGCCGCCTTGGCCGCGTCGGGCGTGACACCCTCGCGCGCCATCAGGCCGCGGTAGAGCTCCCAGTACTCGCGGAAACGGGGGTCGTTCTCGGGGTCGCAGAGATCGAAATCACGCCCGGCCTGCAGCCGCAGGCCGGCGCGTTCGATGCGCATCTTCACGACCTCGGGCCGGCCGACCAGGATCGGGCTGGCCAGGTGCTCTTCCAGCAGCACCTGCACGGCGCGCAGCACGCGTTCGTCCTCGCCTTCGGCGTAGACCACGCGTGCCGGCCGCGCGGCGTGGTGCTGCTTGGCAGCGGCGAACACCGGGCGCATGAACATGCCGGTCTGGTAGACGAAGCGGCCCAGGCTCTGGCGGTAGGCCTCGAGGTCGGCGATCGGGCGCGTCGCCACGCCGGACTCGGCCGCGGCGCGCGCCACCGCGGGCGCGATGCGCAGGATCAGCCGCACGTCGAAGGGCGTCGGGATGATGTAGTCGGCCCCGAACTTGAGCTCCTTGCCGGCGTAGGCGGCCGCCACCTCGTCGCTGGCCTCGGCCTTGGCCAGGGCCGCGATCTCGCGCACGCAGGCCAGCTTCATGGCCTCGGTGATCTTGCTGGCGCCGCAGTCCAGCGCACCGCGGAAGATATACGGGAAACACAGGACGTTGTTGACCTGGTTCGGGTAGTCGCTGCGCCCGGTGGCGATGATGCAGTCGGGCCGCACCGCCCTGGCCAGCTCGGGCCGGATCTCGGGCTCGGGGTTGGCCAGCGCCAGGATGATGGGCCGCGC
>CAYJOA010000215.1:0-5630 GCA_964371495.1 uncultured Rubrivivax sp. | reverse complement strand
CCAGACGGTTTCCGACTGCGGCTGCACGCCGCCGACGGCGCAATACACCATGCAGGCGCCGTCGAGCACACGCATCGAGCGTTCCACCTCGATCGTGAAGTCGACGTGGCCGGGGGTGTCGATGATGTTGATGCGGTGCTCGGGATGGGACAGGTCCATGCCCTTCCAGAAGCAGGTGGTCGCCGCGGAGGTGATGGTGATGCCGCGCTCCTGCTCCTGCTCCATCCAGTCCATCGTGGCGGCGCCGTCGTGCACCTCGCCGATCTTGTGGTTGACACCCGTATAGAACAGGATGCGCTCGGTGGTCGTCGTCTTGCCGGCATCGATGTGTGCGCTGATACCGATGTTGCGGTAGCGCTCGATGGGTGTCTTGCGGGCCATGGTCTTTCTCCAAAAGCAGGAGCCGCCTCCGGGCTGGTGATAACCCGTAGAGGCGGCCGGGAGCCGTGTATCAGAAGCGGAAGTGCGAAAAGGCCTTGTTCGCCTCGGCCATGCGGTGCACTTCGTCGCGCTTCTTCATTGCGCCGCCGCGACCTTCGCTGGCTTCCAGCAGTTCGTTGGCCAGGCGAGCGGCCATCGACTTCTCGCCGCGCTTGCGCGCCGATTCCTTCAGCCAGCGCATCGCCAGCGCTTGACGGCGCACCGGGCGCACTTCCACCGGCACCTGGTAGTTGGCGCCGCCGACGCGCCGCGACTTGACCTCGACCATCGGCTTGATGTTGTTCAGCGCGACCATGAAGATCTCGAGCGGGTCCTTGCCGGCCTTCTTCTCGACCTGTTCGAGGGCGCCATAGATGATGGCCTCGGCGACCGCCTTCTTGCCCGACTCCATGATGACGTTCATGAACTTGGACAGATCGACGGAGCCGAACTTGGGGTCGGGGAGGATCTCGCGTTTGGGAACTTCGCGACGACGTGGCATGAAAATCTTCCTTGTTTCAGCTTCAGTTGGCGCCGGGCTTGCGTCGGGCGCCGCGAAGGGCCACCAACGGCCCCTCACTTACTCGGCAGGCGCCATGGGCACCTGCCGTACGAGTGGCCGGCATCGAAGCCGGCCGTCCCGGGACGGCGCCCTCAGGCATCGCCCCGGGATGGAGGGCCGTCAGGCCTTCTTCGGGCGCTTGGCGCCGTACTTGGAGCGCGACTGCTTGCGGTCCTTGACACCCTGGAGGTCGAGCGAGCCGCGAACGATGTGGTAGCGCACGCCCGGCAGGTCCTTGACACGGCCGCCACGCACGAGCACGACGCTGTGTTCCTGCAGGTTGTGGCCTTCACCGCCAATGTAGGAGATGATTTCGAAGCCGTTGGTCAGGCGCACCTTGGCGACCTTGCGCAAGGCCGAGTTCGGCTTCTTGGGCGTGGTGGTGTAGACACGGGTGCAGACACCGCGGCGCTGCGGGCAGTTCTGCATCGCCGGCGACTTGGACTTCACGGCTTCGACCTGACGGCCGTGGCGCACGAGCTGGTTGATGGTAGGCATAGGACCGTAGGTTTCCGTTGGTAGCTGCAGGGCCCTGGATGGCCACCGCGCCTTGAAATCACATGCTCGACAGCGGGTCTGGCGCGGCCTTCGGCCCGGCGCCCCAAACGCATTTGGAGCAGGGTCTGCGCGGCAAATGTTGCCGAAAAGCTTTCTATTATATTCCGTCGCATGCCTGGCAGCAAGCGCCCCTTTTGAACAGCGCGCACCGCAGCGCCATCCACGGGGCCGCGCCGGCGCTCGTCGTCGACACCCAGGTGGTGCTGGACTGGCTCGTCTTTCGTGATGCGGCAGCCATGCCGCTGCTGGAGGCGGTGCTTGCCCGGCGACTGCGCTGGCTGGCCACGCCAAAGATGCGCACCGAACTGCAACACATGCTGCGACACCCATCCCTTGGCCGTTGGGGCCATGACGCTGAGCGTGCACTCACTTTCTACGATCGGCAGAGCGATTTGCAACCGGACCCGGTGGCGCCGGTCACGCCGTGTTTGGTCTGCAGCGACCCCGATGACCAGATCTTCATCGACACGGCCTTACTCCACCGCGCCACCTGGCTCGCGACACGTGACCGCGCCCTGATCAAGTTGCGCCGCAAGGCACTCGGGCACGGCCTGCACATCGTGCAGCCTGCTCAGTGGCGCCGCGTCGACACACCGACTTAGGCAAAAAAAGAGGCGGCCGCGGCCGCCTCTCGATGCGCGCAACGCGATCGCGCCCTACTCGGCCGTCTCGCTGCCGGCCGCCGCCGCCGTGGCGGCATCGACCTGCGCCATCTGCACGGCGGCCAGTTCCTCGGCCTCCTGCAGCGCGATGGCGCGGCGCTCGGAGTCGTCCATCGCCTCCTTGGCCTTGCGCGCCTCGTGGAAGGCCATGCCGGTGCCGGCGGGGATCAGGCGGCCGACGATGACGTTTTCCTTCAGCCCGCGCAGCTCGTCGCGCTTGCCCATGATGGCTGCCTCGGTGAGCACGCGCGTGGTTTCCTGGAACGAAGCCGCGCTGATGAAGCTGTCGGTCGACAGGCTGGCCTTGGTGATGCCCAGCAGCACGTCGGCATGCGTCGCCGGCACCTTGCCTTCGCTGCGCAGCCGCTCGTTGGTGTTGAGCAACTCCGAGCGCTCGACCTGCTCGCCGGCGATGTAGCCGCTGTCGCCCGCGTTCGTGATCTGCACGCGGCGCAGCATCTGGCGCACGATGACCTCGATGTGCTTGTCGTTGATCTTCACGCCCTGCAAGCGGTAGACGTCCTGCACTTCGTCGACGATGTAGCGCGCCAGCTCCTCGATGCCCAGCAGCCGCAGGATGTCCTGCGGGTCGGCCGAGCCGTCGACCACCAGTTCGCCGCGGTTGACCACCTGGCCTTCGTGCACCAGGATGTTCTTCTCCTTGGCCACCAGTTCCTCGTGGACCGTGCCTTCGGGGGCGGTGATCTGCAGGCGGTTCTTGCCCTTGGTCTCCTTGCCGAAGGACACCGTGCCGGTGATCTCGGCCAGCGTGCCGACGTCCTTCGGGCTGCGCGCCTCGAAGAGCTCGGCCACCCGCGGCAGGCCGCCGGTGATGTCGCGCGTCTTCTGACCCTCCATCGGGATGCGCGCCAGCACTTCGCCGGGCGCCAGGTCCTGGCCGTCGCGCACCTGGATCAGCGCGCCGACCGGGAAGCCGATCGTCACCGAGTGGTCGGTACCGGGGATCTTGACCTCGTTGCCGGCCGCGTCGAGCAGCTTGACCTGCGGGCGCACGACCTTGACGACGCCACGGCGCTTGGGGTCGATCACCACCAGCGTCGACAGGCCGGTGACCTCGTCGACCTGCTTGGCGACGGTGTTGCCTTCCTCGACGTTCTCGAACTTCGCCCGGCCGGCGAACTCGGTGATGATGGGCCGCGTCAGCGGGTCCCAGTTGGCCAGCACGGTACCGGCCTTGACGACCTGGTCGGGCTTGATGTTGAGCGTGGCGCCATAAGGCAACTTGTGACGCTCGCGCTCGCGGCCGTGCTGGTCGCTGATGACGATCTCGCCGGAACGCGAGATCACCACCAGCACGCCCTTGCCGTTGGTCACGTAGCGCATGGTGGCGTTGAAGCCGATCACGCCGTCGCTCTTGGCGTCGATGCTGCTGGCCACCGCCGCCCGCGAAGCCGCACCACCGATGTGGAACGTGCGCATCGTGAGCTGCGTGCCGGGCTCGCCGATCGACTGCGCGGCGATGACGCCGATGGCCTCGCCGACATTGACCAGGCCGCCGCGGCCGAGGTCACGGCCGTAGCACTTGGCGCAGATGCCGAAACGCGTGTCGCAGGTCAGCGCGGTGCGGACCTTGACCTCGTCGACACCCGCAGCCTCGAGCACGTCGATGGTGTCCTCGTCGAGCATCTCGCCGGCCGGCACCATGACTTCCTGCGACTCGGGGTGCAGCACCTCGACGGCCGTGACACGGCCGAGGATGCGGTCGCGCAGGCTTTCGATGACCTCACCGCCTTCGACCAGCGCCCGGCGGTTCATGCCGTTCTGCGTGCCGCAGTCGTTTTCGATGACGACCAGGTCCTGCGTCACGTCGACCAGGCGGCGTGTCAGGTAGCCCGAGTTGGCGGTCTTCAGCGCCGTGTCGGCCAGGCCCTTGCGCGCGCCGTGGGTCGAGATGAAGTACTGCAGGACGTTCAGGCCTTCGCGGAAGTTCGCCGTGATCGGCGTCTCGATGATCGAGCCGTCGGGCTTGGCCATCAGGCCGCGCATGCCGGCCAGCTGGCGGATCTGCGCCGCCGAACCGCGGGCACCGGAGTCGGCCATCATGTAAATGGAGTTGAACGACTCCTGGTCGACCTTCTTGCCGTGGCGGTCGATGACCTTTTCCTTGGACAGCTGGCCCATCATGACCTTGCCCACTTCGTCACCGGTCTTGCCCCAGATGTCGACGACCTTGTTGTAGCGCTCACCGGCCGTCACCAGGCCCGAGACGTACTGCTGCTCGATTTCCTTGACCTCCTTTTCCGCGCGCTCGATCAGACCCGGCTTCTCCTTGGGCACCAGCATGTCGTCGATGGAGATCGAGATGCCGGCACGCGTGGCCAGCCGGAAGCCGCTTTGCAGCAGCTTGTCGGCGAAGATCACGGTGTCCTTGAGGCCGCACTTGCGGAAGGACACGTTGATCAGGCGCGAGATCTCCTTCTTCTTCAGCGCCTTGTTGATGTTGCTGAACGGCAGGCCCTTGGGCAGGATCTCCGACAGCAAGGCGCGGCCGACCGTGGTGGCCACGAGCGAGGTCACCGGCGCGAACTCGCCGCTGTCCTTGTCCTTGACCCACTCGGTCAGACGCACGCTGATCTTGGCCGTGACCTCGACGACGCCGTTATCCAGCGCACGCTGCAGTTCCTGCATGTCGGCGAAGACCATGCCTTCGCCACGGCCGTTGATGCGTTCACGGGTGGCGTAGTACAGGCCCAGCACCACGTCTTGCGAAGGCACGATCGACGGCTCGCCGTTGGCCGGGAACAGCACGTTGTTGGACGCCAGCATCAGCGTGCGGGCTTCCATCTGCGCTTCGATGGAAAGCGGGATGTGCACCGCCATCTGGTCGCCGTCGAAGTCGGCGTTGAAGGCCGAGCAGACCAGCGGATGCAGTTGGATCGCCTTGCCCTCGATCAGCACCGGCTCGAAGGCCTGGATGCCCAGGCGGTGCAGCGTCGGCGCGCGGTTCAGCAGCACCGGGTGTTCCTTGATGACTTCCTCGAGGATGTCCCACACCACCGGCGTGCCGGCTTCGACTTCCTTCTTCGCCGCCTTGATGGTGGTGGCGATGCCCATCGCCTCCAGCCGGCTGAAGATGAAGGGCTTGAACAGCTCGATCGCCATCAGCTTGGGCAGGCCGCACTGGTGCAGCTTGAGCGTCGGGCCGACGACGATGACCGAACGGCCCGAGTAGTCGACCCGCTTGCCCAGCAGGTTCTGGCGGAAACGGCCGCTCTTGCCCTTGATCATGTCCGCCAGCGACTTCAGTGCGCGCTTGTTGGCGCCGGTCATCGCCTTGCCGCGGCGGCCGTTGTCCAGCAGCGAGTCCACCGCTTCCTGCAGCATGCGCTTCTCGTTGCGCACGATGATTTCCGGCGCCTTCAGCTCGAGCAGGCGCGCCAGCCGGTTGTTGCGGTTGATGACGCGGC
>CAYJOA010000214.1:0-5763 GCA_964371495.1 uncultured Rubrivivax sp. | reverse complement strand
TCTTCCAGATCGGCAGGCCCCATTCCTCGAACAGGTGCACCGACTCGTCGACGTGCCGCCCCAGGTCGTAGGCCAGGTCGTCGCGCGTGATGCCCATCAGGTCGTTGGAGACCATGCGCGCGTAGTCGGCCGGGTCCTGCTCGGAGCCGATGTAGGTGTTGATCGCCGACAGGCCCTGGGCGACGGCGCCGGAGCGGTCCATCGCCGCCTTGTCGACGAGCTTGATCCTCAGCTCCTGACCGGTCTCGGCCTTCACGGCCTCGGCCCAGCGCATCATTTCGTAGGCGGCGCCGCAGCACGCCATGCCGCCGCCGATGAGCAGGATGTCCAGTTCTTCCTGGACGATTTCGGGATTCTCGAAGGTACCCATGTTCACTCTACCTAAGCGTTGGTTGATCGGTCGGGTTCACTTGACGCGCAGCAGCTCGCCGTCGCGGCCGGCGCGGTAGCCACCGCTGGGCGTGAAGTAGCCCTGGTTCTGGATGTCGGCCAGCTTGGGCATGGGCTTGCCGCCGTAGGGGTCGATCGAGCCCTCCGCGGTGGTGCGGATCGGGAACTTGAAGCGCTTGAGCGTGCCGTTGCGGAACTTGATCGTCCACATGATCGAGTCCGATCCGCGCAGCGGCTGCACCGAGCCGCCCAGCGGCACGATGTCGGCGTAGTGCCGCACCTCGATGGCGTTCTGCGGGCAGATCTTGACGCAGGAGTAGCACTCCCAGCACTGCTCGGGCTCCTGGTTGTAAGCCTTCATCGCGTGCCCCGTGGCCGAGCCGTCCTTGTCGAGCATCATCAGGTCGTGCGGGCAGATGTACATGCAGGCCGTCTTGTCCTGGCCCTTGCAGCCGTCGCATTTGTCGGTCCGTACGAAAGTAGGCATCTTCGTTATCTCCTGTGTTGAGCTTGCGTTTCGGGTGTCTGGGTGGATGTTGCGGTGCGCGGCGCCACGTCGCTTGGACGTCCGGCGGTTGCGCTAGCGGGCTGGTTCGAGGTCGGCGTAGTACCGGCGCAGGATCTCGACCACCTCGGGTCGGCTGAACTCGGGCGGTACGGCGGCGCCTTCGCCCAGCGACTTGCGCAATTGCGTGCCCGACACCTGCAGGCGGTCGGCGTCGCCGTGCGGGCAGGTGCGCCCCGAGGCCATGCCGCCGCACTGGTAGCACCAGAACGCCACGTCGATCTTCAGCGGCTGCGTCTCGAGCGCGTCCTTCGGTATCTGGTCGAAGATGTGGTGGGCGTCGAAGGGGCCGTAGTAGCTGCCGACACCCGCGTGGTCGCGGCCGACGATGAGGTGCGAGCAGCCGTAGTTCTGCCGGAACAGCGCGTGCAGCAGCGCTTCGCGCGGACCGGCGTAGCGCATGTCCAGCGGGTAACCGGCCTGGACGATCGTCGACGGCACGAAATACCCTTCGGCCAGCGCCGCGATCGCGCGCGTGCGCACCTCGGCCGGGATGTCCCCGGGCTTCAGCGCGCCGAGCAGCGAGTGCACGAGCACGCCGTCGCAGACCTCGATCGCCACCTTCGCCAGGTACTCGTGCGAGCGGTGCATCGGGTTGCGCGTCTGGAACGCCGCGATGCGGGTCCAGCCCAGCGACTGGAACAGCGCGCGCGTCTGCGCCGGGGTCATGAACAGCGTGCCGTATTTCTCTGGAAAGCCGCCCAGCGACAGCACCTTGATCGGCCCGGCCAGGTTGACGTCGGGCTGTTCCATCACCATGCGCACGCCCGGGTGCGCGGCGTCGACGGTCTTGAAGACGGTGGCGCACTCGTGGGCCTTGTCGATCGCGTACTTCTCGGTGACGAGCATCGTCGCCAGCGGCGTGCCGTCGTCAGGGTCGACGAGCGCGATCTCCTGGCCGGTCTGGAAGGTCGATGCCGTCGCCTGGTCGGTCGACAGCGTGATCGGTATCGGCCAGAACAGGCCCCTGCTGGTCTTCATGCCGTCGCAGACGCCGGCCCAGTCGGCGTGCGACATGAAGCCGTCCAGCGGCGTGAAGCCGCCGATACCCAGCATGATGATGTCGCCGCGTTCACGCGAACTCACCCGCACCTGGGGCAGGGACAATGCGCGCTCGCGCTCGCGGGCCTGTGCGGCGCCCTCCAGCAGCAAGGGCTGCAAGTCGTTGCCGCCGTGCGGTCGAACCAGGGCCGTCATGACTTCGCCCCGGTCCGCCGGCCCGGACGCCCGCGCGCCCGACGCGTGCTCGATCGCGAGGCCGTCGCGCCGGGTCGATGACAGAGGGCTGGCAGGGGCATGGGCTGGCTCGCTTCTGGGAAACTTGCAAGGGTGCGTCTTCGCACCGCCGTGGTGATCGATCGCGACGACGTGCACCGCGATGGGTGCCTTGCATTGGGCGCAAATGCCCGCGCGGCGTCTACTACCGCAAAGGGGAGCAACCATTACCCATTTGGGGTATTTGCGACCCGACCCGCTTTCACCAGGGCAACCGAGGTGCAGAAGCCGGCGACGCGCTGCACCTGATACCCTTACGGGTTAATCGGGCAGGGGCCGGTGCACGCGATGCCGGCGAAGGTGTCCAATAGCGTTAGGTGTGACTGGTGGCAGTGAACGGGTGGGCCGGCGCCCATCGCATATGGGTGGCTTCGAAATGACGACGGCGGTGGCAGAGGTGGCTGACAACGATCCCCGGCGAGCCGCTGAAATCCTCGGCGAGCTGGCGTCCGACCTGGTCGCCGAAGACGGCGACCTGCCGGCTCTGCTGGAGCGGTTCCTGGAGCCGCTGTTGCGCATGTCCGGGGCGCAGGCGGGTGCCGTGCGCGCGATCACCGACCTGGGCGACCAGATGCGGCTCATCGGCAGCCTGGGGCTGCCCGACGAGGTCGCCAGGGCGCAGGGCTGCGCGCGCAGCGGCTGCGGCACCTGCGGCGCGGCCGCGTCCGGCAGCATCCCCGTCTGGACGAGCGCCATGACGGCCTGCGCGCAGGTCAACACGAGCGGCGACTTCGGCGGCGAGTACCGGCGCATGCTCGCGATCCCGCTCCAGCATCGCGGCCGCGTGCACGGCATCTACAACCTTTTCTTCGCGCACGGCGACGAGCCGGCACCCGAGGTGCTGGCGGTGCTCAAGTCGGCCGGCGAGCTGCTGGGTCTGGCGTTGAATAACGCCCGCCTGGAGCGCGCGCACCTGAGGCTGGCGCTGATGAACGAGCGCCGGGCCATGGCCGCCGAAGTCCATGACTCGGTGGCGCAGACCCTGGCCTTCATCAAGTTGCGCATGCCGCTGCTGCAGGAGGCGATAAGCGACCACGACGAAACGGTCGCCCTGCGCTATGCGGGCGAGGTGCGGCGCGCGGTCACCGAGGCCCATGCCAGCGTGCGCGAGTTGCTGACGCATTTCCGCGCCCCGGTGGATCCGCTCGGGCTGCGCCACGCGCTGCAATCGAGCATCGTCGAGTTCGAGCAGAAGACGGGCATTGCGTTGGCGTTCAGCGACCGTGCGCCGAGGCTGACGCTGCCGCACGCCCACGAGGTGCAGCTCTTTCGCATCGTGCAGGAGGCCTTGACCAACATCGCCCGCCACGCCGGCGCCCGCCACACCTGGGTGACCATCGACGGTGGCGCGGACGCGGTCGAGATCCTGGTCGAGGACGACGGCCACGGCGTGTGCACCGGCGGCGAAAGCAGGGATGAAACGCACTACGGCATCGACATCATGCGGCAGCGTGCGGCGAGCCTGGGCGGGCAGATCGAGATCGGCCGGCGCGAGGGCGGCGGCACCCGCGTGCGGGTACGGGTGCCCAGGGGCGCCGAAACGAGCGCTGCGTCATGAGCCAGGAACCTGTTCGCATCGTCATCGTCGACGACCATGCGCTGTGCCGCACCGGCCTGACCGACCTGTTGCACCGGCGCAGCAATGTCCAGGTGGTGGCCGCCCTGGGCGACCCGGAACAGCTGGCGGGCGTGCTGCGCGAGCACAAGCCCGATCTGCTGGTGCTCGACCTGCGCATGCCGTCGACCGACGGCCTGACGCTGCTGCGCCGCATGCGTGCCGAGGGCATCGACACGCCGGCGCTGATCCTGACCATGAGCGACGCCGAAGCCGATCTGGCGGCAGCGCTGCGCATCGGCGTGCGCGGTTACCTGCTCAAGGACATGGAACCCGAGGAAGTGATCGCGGCCATCGAACGCGCCGCGCGCGGGGAGCTCACGGTGTCGCCGGCAATGACGCTCAAGCTGGCCCAGATGCTGCAGATGGGTGGCAAGGGCGGTGACCCCAGGGGCTTGATCGAGTCGCTCACCGAACGCGAACGCCAGATCCTCGAGCACCTGTCGCGCGGCGAAAGCAACAAGACGATCGCGCGGGCGCTCGACATCAGCCACGACACGGTGAAGCTGCATGTGCGGCACATCCTGTCCAAGCTCAACCTGAGCTCGCGCGTCGAGGCCGCGGTGCTGGCCGTCGAGGCCCGCGCCTCGGGCTCGCGCTAGATCGCGCCGGCGCGCGCGGCTCAGGGGCAGGCGGCCCAATCCCCGGGCACCTTGCCCACCAGCAGCAGGAAGCTGCCGAACGGCCCCATGTTGCCCATGGCCTCCATCTTCGGGCCCTCGAAGTTCAGGCGGCCGAACATCATCGCCCGCATCGGGCCGTAGTCCCCGGCGCCCATCTCGCGCCAGCGCGCCGTGTCGGCCCACATCAGGTAGTCGGCGCCGCCGTCGAGCTTGTCGGTTCGCGCCGCGCCGCCATAGACACACTGCGCCTTGTTGTCCTTGAGCGCGATCTGCAGTTCGACCCGCGGTGCCGTCGGGCAGTCCGAGCGGTAGATCTGCATCGCCTTGACGCCGCGCCCGCCGTCGTTCTTGACCCAGCCGGACTCGACCAGCTTGTCGGTCAGCGTGGCATCGGCGTTCCAGGCGCTGCACATCGCCTGCGCCCAGGGCGCCGACATCGCGACCGGCGCCGTCTGCGCCAGCACCGACGGGACCGCGGCCAGTCCTGCCACAGCGGCGGCAGCGGCAAACAAGGTGGGGGTTCGGTTCATGGTTCAGGCGGCCAGGGTGGCGAGAGTGGAGAGGGCGGCGTCGTCTTCGAGCGCCGATGAGTCGTCGCGCCGGCGCGAGAACCAGGCCAGTTCGTCGCGCAGGCGCACGACCTCGCCGACGATCGTCAGGCAGGGCGACTGCAGCCCGGCGCGCGCCACCGCCTCGGCCAGCGTGCCCAGCGTCGCGCAGACCTCGCGCTGCGACGTCAGCGTGCCTTGCGCCACCACGGCGGCCGGCCAGTCGGCAGGCAGGCCGTGCGCGATGAGCTGGGCGCAGATCGTCGCCAGCCCCGACAGCCCCATGTAGATGACCACCGTCTGGCGCGGGCGCGCCAGCGCGGGCCAGTCGAGGTCGCAGCTGCCGTCCTTGAGGTGGCCGGTGACGAAGGTGCAGCTCTGGGCGTAGTCGCGGTGCGTGAGCGGGATGCCGGCATAGCTGGCGACGCCGCAGGCCGCAGTGACGCCGGGCACCACCTCGAAGGGGATGCCCTCGGCGGCCAGCACCTGGAGTTCCTCGCCGCCGCGGCCGAAGACGAAGGGATCGCCGCCCTTGAGCCGCACCACGTTGCGCCCGGCGCGCGCCAGCCGCACCAGCAGCGTGTTGATGTCCTCCTGCGCCATGCTGTGGTGCTTGCGCTCCTTGCCGACGTAGATGCGCTCGGCGTCGCTGCCGATCAGCGCCAGCACCTCGGAGCCGACCAGGTGGTCGTGGACCACCACGTCGGCCTGCGCCAGCAGCCGCGCGGCGCGCAGCGTCAGCAGGTC
>CAYJOA010000213.1:0-5803 GCA_964371495.1 uncultured Rubrivivax sp. | reverse complement strand
GCCGTGGCAGACGTCGCAGGGCACGTACATGTCGGGCAGGAAGTGCATCTCGACCTTGATCACGCCGTCGCCTTCGCAGGCCTCGCAACGGCCGCCGCCGCTGGACGAGCTGACGTTGAAGCTGAAACGCCCGGCGCCATAGCCGCGTTCGCGCGCCGCCGGCACCTCGGCGAAGAGCTCGCGGATCGGCGTGAACAGGCCGGTGTAGGTGGCCGGGTTGCTGCGCGGCGTGCGGCCGATCGGGCTCTGGTCGACGTTGATCACCTTGTCCAGCGCCTCCAGGCCGTCGATGCGGTCGTGCGGCGCCGGCTCGGCGTGGCTCTGGTAGAGCTTGCGCGCCACCGCGGTGTACAGCGTGTCGTTGATGAGCGTGCTCTTGCCCGAGCCGCTGACGCCGGTGACGCAGGTGAACAGGCCGACCGGGATCTCGACGCTGACGTCCTTCAGGTTGTTGCCGCGAGCGCCGACGATGCCCAAGCGGAACGGCGCGGCGCCGAAGCCGGTGGCGGCGCGCCGCCGCGCCGGCACCGCGATGCGCAGCGTGTGCGCCAGGTAGCGGCCGGTCAGCGATTCGGTGTTCGCCGCCACTTCGGCGGGCGTGCCCTGCGCCATGACGCGGCCGCCGTGCACGCCGGCGCCGGGGCCCATGTCGACGACGTGGTCGGCGGCGCGGATCATGTCCTCGTCGTGTTCGACCACCAGCACGCTGTTGCCGAGGTCGCGCAGGTGCTTGAGGGTGCCGATCAGCCTTTCGTTGTCGCGCTGGTGCAGCCCGATGCTGGGCTCGTCCAGCACGTACATCACGCCCGACAGGCCGCTGCCGATCTGGCTGGCCAGCCGGATGCGCTGCGACTCGCCGCCGGACAGCGTGTCGGCGCCGCGGTCCAGGCTGAGGTAGGTCAGGCCGACGTCGTTGAGGAACTTCAGCCGCGAGCGGATCTCGCGCGCGATCTTGTCGGCGATCTCGGCCTTGGCGCCGATCAGCCTGAGGCCCTGGAAGTAGGCCAGGCTCTCGGCCAGCGTGGCGTGTTCGACCTCGTAGATCGGCTGGCCCTTGTCGCCCGCGTGGTGCTGCAGGAAGACGTGCCGCGCTTCGCGCCGCAGCCGCGCGCCGCCGCAGTCGGGGCAGGGCTTGGCTGCCTGGTAGCGCGCCAGCTCCTCGCGCACCGCCGCCGAGTCGGTCTCGCGCCAGCGGCGTTCGAAGTTGGGCAGGATGCCTTCGAAGGGGTGGCAACGCTTGACCAGCCGTGTGCGCGCCTTGCCCTTGCCCACGCCTTCGGCCTCGTAGACGAACTCGATGTCCTCGCTGCCCGAGCCGTGCAGCAGCACCTGCCGCGCCTGCGCCGACAGCTGCTCGAACGGCGTCTCGATGTCGAAGCCGTAGTGCCGGGCCACGCTCTCCAGCAGCGTGTGCGTGTAGGCGTTGCGGCGGTCCCAGCCCTTCACCGCGCCGGCGGCCAGGCTCAGGCTGGGGAAGGCCACCACGCGGTCGGCGTCCATCGCCGTGACCTGGCCCAGGCCGTCGCAGGCCGGGCAGGCGCCGACCGGCGAGTTGAACGAGAACAGGCGCGGCTCCAGTTCCTGCAGCGAGTAGCTGCACACAGGGCAGCCGAACTTGCTGCTGAAGACGTGCTCCTTGCCGGAGTCGAGTTCGAGCACGATGGCGCGGCCGTCGGCAATGCGCAGCGACGCTTCGAAGCTCTCGGCCAGGCGCTGCTTGACGTCGGGCCTGCTGCGCAGGCGGTCGATGACGACGTCGATGTCGTGCTTCTCGGTCTTCTTCAGTGGCGGCAGCGTTTCGGATTCGAAGATCTCGCCCGGCTTGCCGTCGTTGCCGATGCGAAAGCGCACGTAACCGCGCGCCTGCATGTCCTGCAGCAGGTCGGCGAACTCGCCCTTGCGGTCGCGCACCACCGGCGCCAGCACCATCAGCCGCGTCTCCTCGGGTAGCGCCAGCACGGCGTCGACCATCTGGGCGACGCTCTGCGCCTGCAGCGGCAGGTCGTGGTCGGGGCAGTAGGGCGTGCCGGCGCGCGCGTACAGCAGGCGCAGGTAGTCGTGGATCTCGGTGATCGTGCCGACGGTGCTGCGCGGGTTGTGGCTGGTGGCCTTCTGCTCGATGCTGATGGCCGGCGACAGGCCCTCGATGACGTCGACATCGGGCTTGTCCATCAACTGCAGGAACTGCCGCGCGTAGGCGCTCAGGCTCTCGACGTAGCGCCGCTGCCCTTCGGCGTACAGCGTGTCGAAAGCCAGGCTCGACTTGCCCGACCCCGACAGACCCGTGATCACCACCAGCGCGTGCTTGGGGATGTCGAGGTCGATGTTCTTCAGGTTGTGCGTGCGTGCACCGCGCACGCGCAGGGTGCGCAGTTCGAGCAAAGACGGGGGGTGGTTTTCGGGGGGCATCGGGGCAGACGAGGGCAACCGATCATCATAACGACGCCGGTCGAGCGCGGGGCAGCCTGAAGCGGGCGCGGGGGCACGAGGCTCGTGTACCCTTGTTGCCTCCAGCAGGGGCAGACCGCGGGATCCAGCAGATGAGACCGGAACGCGAGCAGTTGATACGTTCGCTGTTCGACGAATACATCGAGATGTACGCCGCGCGCGACGAGCGCTTGACGACGCGTTTCAGCAAGAACTTCAGCGGCTACGCCGGCAGCAGCGATCGGCTCGTCAAGGACCGCGACGAGTGGATCGGCGTAACGCGGCTGGACTTCGCGCAAGTGCCCGGCCGCATCGGCATCGAGATGCTCGACCTCGCGCTGCAGGATCTGGGCGACGACGTCGTCGCCGTCACCGCCTTCTTCCACATCCACCTGCCCATGCCCGAGCAGATCCTGGCGCGGGAAACCGCTCGGCTGGCACTGATCTTCCGCCGCGAAGGCGAGGACTGGAAGATCGCGCACAGCGGCATCTCGATCCCCTTCGGCCTGGCCCGGCAGGGCGAGGTCTACCCGATGGACCGCCTGCACGAGCGCAATCGCGAGCTCGAGGCGCTGGTCGAAGAACGCACGCAGGCGCTGAAGGACGCCAACGACCAGCTGGATGCGCTGAGCAACACCGACGCCTTGACGGGCATCGCCAACCGCCGCAACTTCGACCGCGTGCTGGCGCAGGAATGGGTCCGCGGCGAACGGCGCGGTACGCCCCTGGCGCTGATCATGCTCGACGTCGACCTTTTCAAGCACTTCAACGACCACTATGGCCACCTGGCCGGCGACCTGTGCCTGCAGACGCTGGCCCGCGCGCTGGTGCGGGCGGGCCGGCGGGCAGGGGAACTGGTGGCGCGCTACGGTGGTGAGGAATTCGTCGTGCTTCTGCCGGAGACCAGCGCGCACGAGGCCCTGGAAGCGGCGCGGCGCATCCACCACGAGGTCGGATCGCTGGCCCTGCCGCATGCACAAACGCCCTGGGGCATCATCACCGTCAGTCTGGGTGTGGCCAGTCTGGTGCCTTCGAGGCAGGCCGTCGCCGAGGATCTGGTGCGACGCGCCGACGCGGCGCTCTACCGTGCCAAGATGGCAGGGCGCAACCGCATTGAAGCTTGAAGGGTGGGTGCCGGAGATTCGGCACCAGCACGGGCCATGGCCGGGCGGCCCTGGCCGACACGCCAGATCTTGAACCCATTCCTGAGCGCTTCAGCCTCGACAAGGACAGCCCCTTGAGCCACCTCTTCACACCCTTTGCCCTGGGATCGTTGTCGCTGAAGAACCGCATCGTGATCGCGCCGATGTGCCAATACAGTGCCATCGAAGGTGCGGCCGGCGATTGGCATCTCATCCACCTCGGCCACCTGGCGCTGTCGGGCGCGGGCCTGCTCACCATCGAGGCCACCGCGGTCGAGCCCGAGGGGCGCATTTCGCCGGGCGACCTCGGGCTCTGGTCCGACGCCACGGAAGCTGCACTGCACCGTGTCCTGACTGCCGTGCGCGCGCAGTCGCCGATGCCGTTCGCGATCCAGCTCGCCCATGCCGGCCGCAAGGCATCCAGCCACGCGCCCTGGGACGGCGGCCGGCTGATCCCGCCGCAGGCCGGGGGCTGGCAGCCGCTGGCGCCGGCGGCCGTGCCCCACGCCGCCGGCGAACCGCCGCCGACGGCGCTGGACGACGCCGGACTGCAACGCATCCTGCACGCCTTTGCCGCGGCCGCGCGGCGTGCGCACCGCCTGGGCATCGCCGCCATCGAGGTGCACGCTGCCCATGGTTACCTGCTGCACCAGTTCCTGTCCCCCTTGTCGAATACGCGCAACGACGCCTACGGCGGCTCGCTCGACAACCGCATGCGCTTTCCGCTGGCGGTGTTCGACGCGGTGCGGGCCGCCGTCCCGGCGACCATGCCGGTGGGCGTGCGCATTTCGGCCACCGACTGGGTCGACGGCGGCTGGGATGCCGAGCAGAGCGTCGTCTTCGGCCGTGCACTGCGGGACCGCGGCAGCGCCTACATCCACGTTTCCAGCGGCGGTGTCTCGCCACGCCAGCAGATTCCCCTGGGCCCCGGTTACCAGGTCGGGTTGGCGGCGAAGCTGCGCCTTGAAACCGGCTTGCCGACCATCGCGGTGGGTCTGATCACCGAGCCCGAGCAGGCCGAGGCAATCGTCGCCGGCGGGCAGGCCGACCTGGTCGCGCTGGCGCGCGGCATGCTGTTCGATCCGCGGTGGCCCTGGCATGCCGCGGCCAAGCTGGGCGCCCAGGTCGACGCACCCCGCCAATACTGGCGTTCGCAGCCGCGCGGCATGCAAGCATTGTTTGGAGACGTGCGCGTCGGCCAGCGCTGAGGACCGCCGGCAGCCCGCAGGCCCTCACGCCGCAGCCGACAGCACGCGCAGGATGTCCGCGCCGTAGCGCTCGAGCTTGGTCGCGCCGACGCCGTTGATGGCGGCCAGCTCGTCCAGCGTCGCCGGCACGGCACGCGCCATCTCGGCCAGCGTGGCGTCGTGGAACACGATGTAGGCGGGCAGGTTGTGCTCGCTCGCGACCTCGGCGCGCCAGGCCTTGAGCGCGGCGAAGCGCACGCTGCCGGTGTCGTCCAGCGGCACCGGCGGGCGCGCCGCGCCGCCGCGCACACGCGGCGTCTTGGCGGTCTTGCCGCGCGGCTTGGGGTCGGCCGGCACGCGCAGGTGCAGGGTGACGTCGCCGCGCAGCACTTCGCGCGCGCTGTCGGTGAGCGCCAGCGTGTTGTATTCGCCCTCGGCGCGCACGTGGCCGAGCGCGATCAGCTGGCGCAGCACCAGGCGCCACTGCGACTCGCTCACGTCGGCGCCGACGCCGAAGGTCGACAGCTCGTCGTGTCCGTACTGCGCGACCTTGTCGCTGCGCTTGCCGCGCAGCACGTCGACCAGGTGGCCGGCGCCGAAGCTGCGCGGCGCGCGCTGGCCGCCGTGCTGGCGAAAACGGTAGATGCACGACAGCGCCTTGCGCGCCGCGTCGGTGGCGTCCCAGGTGGCCGGCGCGTGCAGGCAGTTGTCGCAATTTCCGCAAACCTCGCTGGCCTGGCCGAAATAGGCCAGCAGCCGCACGCGCCGGCAGTCGTGCGCCTCGGCCAGTGCCAGCAGGGCGTCGAGCTTGCCGCGCTGCAGGCGCTTGAAGTCCTCGCCGGCCTCGCTCTCGTCGATCATGCGGCGCTGGTTGACGACGTCGGCCAGGCCATAGGTCATCCAGGCGTCGGCGGGCAGGCCGTCGCGGCCGCCGCGGCCGGTTTCCTGGTAGTAGCTCTCGATATTCTTGGGCAGGTCGAGGTGGGCCACGAAGCGCACGTCGGGCTTGTCGATGCCCATGCCGAAGGCGATCGTGGCCACCATCAC
>CAYJOA010000212.1:0-5818 GCA_964371495.1 uncultured Rubrivivax sp. | reverse complement strand
CCTAGCCCTGCGCCAGCGCGTGCCCCTGCGCCCCCGGCTCCTGCTCCAGCACCTCGGCCAGCCAGGGCAGCAGCGGCTGCAGCGCGCCGTGCAGCGTGTGCGGCGGGTTGGCCACGAAGACGCTGCTGCCCATGAGACCGAAACCGCGCTCGCCGGCGCGCGCCACCGTCAGCCGCGCGTGCAGCCAGCCCTTCTTGGCGCCGGCCAGCGCAGCGGCCTTCAGGCGCTGCGGCAGCTGGGTGGCCTCCAGCAACTGCAGCTGCGGCAGCCAGACGATCACCACCGCATCGGCGAACTGCTCCAGCGCCTCGCGCAGGGCGACCAGCGTGCGCATGTAGTCGGCCTTCAGCTCGTAGCTGGGGTCGATGAGCACGACGCCGCGCCGCGTCGGCGGCGGCAGCTGCGCCTTCAAGCGCGCAAAGCCGTCGGCCAGGTGCACCTCGACGCCGGGCACGTCGCCCAGGTAGGAGGCCAGGATCTTGTGGTCGGTGGGGTGCAGTTCGAACAGCCGCAACTGGTCCTGCGGCCGCATCAGCAGCTGCGCCACCGCCGGCGAGCCGGGGTACTGGCGCAGCTTCTTGCCGCCGTTGAAGGCGCGCACCAGCGCCACGTAGTCGGCCAGCGGCGCGGGCAGGTCGTCGCGGTCCCACAGCCGCGCGATGCCGTGCTCGAACTCGCCACGTTTCCTGGCGTAGTCGCCTTCGAGCGAATAACCGCCGGCGCCGGCATGGGTGTCGACGTAGCGCCAGCCCTTGTCCTTCAGGTTCATGTGGCGCAGCACCAGCGTCAGCACCAGGTGCTTGAGGACGTCGGCGTGGTTGCCGGCGTGGAAGGCGTGGCGGTAGGCGAGCATGGCGCGACTGTGCCACGTCGCCGCGTGCCGGCAGGCGCCCGGCGCCCCGCGACGCCGGTGCCATGCGCTAACCTCGCAGCATGCGCACGCTCCTGAACCCCGTCCGCGCCGGAGGCGGCGGCCTCGTCGACGGGTTCCTGCGCGCGGACGCGGCGCTGGATGCCGCCCTGGCTTGACAGCGCGCGGCGCGTCGGCCTGACGCTGCTGCTGGCGCTGGTGGCGGCGTTCGTCTTCGAGCGGCTGCGCGCGCCGCTGCCGTGGATGATCGGCCCGCTGCTCGTCACCGCCGGCTGCGGCATGGCCGGCGTGCGGCTGCAGGCGTCGGGCGCGCTGCGCAACGTCGGGCTGTGGATGATCGGCGTCGCGCTGGGCCTGTACTTCACGCCGGCGATGGTGGCGCTGCTGCTGCCGCTGGCGCCGGCGCTGCTGGCCGGCATCGCCTGGGCTTTTCTCATCGGCTACGCCTTCTACCGCTTCCTGCTGCGCGCCAGCGACGGCGACCGCGCCACCGCCTTCTTCGCCGCGGCCATCGGCGGCGCCTCGGAGATGGCGCTGCTGGCCGAACGCCACGGCGGCCGCGTCGACCGCGTGGCGGCGGCACACTCGCTGCGCGTGCTGCTGGTGGTGGTGCTGATTCCCTTCGGCTACCAGGCCGCCGGCATCCACGGCGTCGACACCGCGGTGCCGGCGCTGCAGGACGTGCGGCCGCTGGGGCTGGCGCTGCTGCTGGCGGCCAGTGCCGGCGGCGTGGCGCTGCTGGCGCTGCTGCGCGCGCCCAACCCCTGGGTGCTGGGCGCGCTGGCGGCGACGACGGCGCTCACCGCCGCCGGGGTGGAGCTGTCGGCGCTGCCCAGGGCGGCCAGCAACGCCGGGCAGTTGTTCATCGGCGTCGCGCTGGGCAGCCGCTTCACCGCCGGCTTCGCGCGCCAGGCGCCGCGCTGGCTGGCCGCGGTGCTGGCCGGCACGCTGGCGATGATCGCGGCGTCGGCCGGTTTCGCTTGGCTGCTGGCGCAGCTGGCCGGGCTGCACCCGGCGACGGTGCTGCTGGGCACTTCGCCCGGCGGCATCGCCGAAATGAGCATCACCGCCAAGGTGCTGCAGCTCGGTGTGCCGGTGGTCACCGCCTTCCACGTCACGCGCTACGTGGCAGTACTCACGCTGACGGCGCCGCTCTACCGCTGGGAGTGTGGCCGCAGCGTGTCTCGCGGCGGCTGATCGGCGGCCGGCGTCGCCGCGCCCTTGGCGAACAGCACCACCACCGCATGCGCCGCGACGCGCACGTGCGCGGCCGTCAGCGGCGACGCCGCGGCCAGGTCGACCAGATCGTCGGGCGACGGCCGGGCACTGTCGAGCACCTGCAGCCAGGGGCCGGCGCCGGGCGGACGCGGCGGCGGCTCGAAGTCCAGCGGCTGACGCCAGGCATTGAGCGCGAAGTACATCAGCCACCGCCCGGACAGCGTGGCGGCGCTCAGCGCCAGGCTGTGCGACCACGGCGCCAGGTCCGGCGCACCCGGGCGCACGCCGTGCAGGCGCACCTGGGCCTGGCTCGTCAGCTGCGCCAGCGTCAGATGGCGGTCCTCGCGCACCGAGTCGCGCAGCCCGCGCAGGCCGATCAGCCCGCGCACGAAACGGTGGATGCCGGCGTGGCGATCGAGCAGCCGCCAGTCGAGCCAGTTGGCCTCGTTGTCCTGGCACCAGGCGTTGTTGTTGCCGTGCTGGGTGCGGCGCATCTCGTCGCCCATGCGCAGCATCGGCGTGCCCAGCGACAGCACGGTGATGGCCAGCAGGTTCTTCACCTGCCGCGTGCGCAGCGCCAGCACCGCGGGGTCGTCGGTGGGCCCTTCGACGCCGCAGTTCCAGCTCAGGTTGTTGTCGTCGCCGTCGCGGTTGCCTTCGCCGTTGGCGTGGTTGTGCTTGAGCTCGTAGGAGACCAGGTCCTCGAGCGTGTAGCCGTCGTGGCTGGTGACGAAGTTGATGCTCTGCGCCGGTTCACGCGGACGCTGGCCGTACAGGTCCGGGCTGCCGAGCAACCGGTCTGCCAGCCGCGGCACGGTGCCGGCGTCACCGCGCACGAAGGCGCGCACGTCGTCGCGGAACTGGCCGTTCCATTCCTTCCAATGCTTGCCGGGGAAACGCCCCACCCGGTACAGCCCGCCGGCGTCCCAGGCCTCGGCGATGAGCTTGGTGCCGGCCAGCACCGGCTCGGTGGCGATGTCCCACAGCACCGGGGTGTCGGTCTGCGGCACGCCGTGCTTGTCGCGCGTGAACACCGCGGCAAGGTCGAAGCGGAAGCCGTCGACGTGCATCACCTGCACCCAGTAGTGCAGGCTGTCCAGGATCAGCCGGCGCACCGCCGACAGGCCGGCGTTCAGCGTATTGCCGCAGCCCGAATGGTTGGCGTAGCGGCCGCCGGGCTCCATCAGGTAGTAGCCGGTGTTGTCCAGGCCGCGCAGGCTGCAGGTGGGGCCGCGTTCGTCGCCCTCGGTGGTGTGGTTGAAGACGACGTCGAGGATCACCTCGAGCCCGGCGCGGTGCAGCGCCTTGACCATGTCGCGGAACTCGTCGAGCACCGCCAGCGGCGTGGTGGCGCTGCTGTAGCCCGGGTGCGGCGCGAAGAACGAGAACGGCGAGTAGCCCCAGTAGTTGACGAGACCGGGCGGCGCATCCTGGGCGTCGAAGGCGAACACCGGCATCAGCTCGACCGCGGTGACGCCGAGATCGACCAGGTAAGGGATCTTGTCCACCAGCGCCGCGTAGGTGCCGCGCCTTGCCGGCGCCACGCCGGAACTCGGATGCCGCGTGAAGCCGCGCACGTGCAGCTCGTAGATCACGGTGGCGGCAAACGGGCGCTGCAGCGGGACGTCGCCCTCCCAGTCGTAGGCGTGGTCGTCGGTGGCCACGCTCTTGGCCGCCTGCGCGTCGTTGCGCCCCGGCACACAGGCCGCGGCACGGCGGTAGCCCGGGGGCAACGCGACCGCGCGGCCGTAGGGGTCGAGCAGCACCTTGCCGGGGTCGAAGCGTTGGCCGCGGTCGGCGTCGAAGGGCCCGAACGCCCGGTAGCCGTAGAGCTGACCCGGCACCACGCCGGGAACGAAGGCGTGCCAGTAGTCGCCGCTGCGGTGGCCGTCGTCGTCGAGCGTGATCACGCGCGCCGGTTCGGCGTCGTCGACGGCGTCGTACAGCAGCAGGTCCAGCCGCTCGGCGTGGCGCGAGAAGACGCTGAAGTTCATGCCGCCGGCTTGTGGGCAGGCGCCCAGCGGGTGCGGCCGGCTGCAAGCGGCGGGGTCGGCAACCATCGCGGCATTCTGCGAGCCCGTCACGACCGGCATTTGAGCGCCGTCAAGGCCGCCGCGCGGCTCAAGGGCCCGGCGTGCGGGCGCGAAACAGCTCGCGCAGCGTGACCTCGCGCGGGCCGGGGATCAGCTCGATGCCGTCGCCGGCCTGTACGTCGCCGCCTTCGACCACGGCCAGGTAGGCGCCGCACCAGCCCGACTGCGCCATCAGCCGCGCGGCGTGGGCAAAACCCATGGCGGCGGTGAACTTGAAGCAGGGCCGGCGCGGTTCGCTCACCACCAGCAGGCAGCCCGGTCCGGGCCGACCGGCACCGAACCGCAGGCGGTCGCCGATCCACAACCGTTCTTCCAGCAGGCCTTCCAGCGTGAGGTTCTCGCCCAGGCTGCCCGGCGGCAGCGATGCGCCCCAGGGCGCCACGCCGGCCTGCGCACGCACGGTCTGCCAGAAGGCATAGTGCTCGTGCGGGTAGGCATAGACGGCCTTGGCCAGGCCGCCGTGCACGCTGAGGTCGGCCTGTTCGTCGCCCTCCAGTCCCAGCGCTCGCACCACCACCGGGCCGTCGGCGGCGCGCTTGGCGATGGCGGTCAGGACGGAGCGGCCGCCGATCTGCACTTCGCGTGCCCGGCCGGCGCAGACGTGCCGGACCCTCACCGCCGGGTCGCCCGTGGGCGGCATGTCAAGTCATGAATAATCGGCATTGCACCCTCCACACGGGTAGTTACGGGGTGATGGCATTGATCCGACAATGATGGCCCCGCAAACGTAGCGCCCAGTATCTGCGGCGCGACCAGGCGGTATTCGGCGAGTCTCGCCCGGCCTGCCGCATCGCGCGGCAGCAGGCGGGCTTCGCCCAATACCGTTTTCAGCCATTCGCCACATCCTGATCGGAGACACCATGAACCGACCCGCCATCGAGGGCCTGCGCCTGAATGTTCCCACGCACGTCAACCATCCGCGGCTCGTCGCCTGGGTCGCCGAGGTCGCCGCGCTGACCGGGGCCGCCAACGTGCACTGGTGCGACGGCAGCGAAGCCGAGTACCAGCGCCTGACCGAGCAACTGGTGGCCGCCGGCACGCTGCAGCGGCTGAACCCCGCGCTGCGACCGAACAGCTTCCTGGCCCGCAGCGACCCGAGCGACGTTGCGCGCGTCGAGGACCGCACCTTCATCTGCAGCGGCAGGCAGGAAGACGCCGGCCCCACGAACAACTGGATGGCCCCGGCCGAGATGCGCACGCTGCTGCAGACCGGCGAGCAGGCGCTGTTCAAGGGCTGCATGCGCGGCCGCACGATGTACGTGGTGCCGTTCTCGATGGGGCCGCTGGGCTCGCACATCGCCCACATCGGCGTCGAGCTGACCGACAGCCCCTACGTGGCGGTGAGCATGCGCACGATGACGCGCATGGGCTCGGCGGTGTTCGACGTGCTGGGCGGACACGGCGACTTCGTGCCCTGCGTGCACAGCGTCGGCGCGCCGCTGGCCGACGGCCAGGCCGACGTGCCCTGGCCCTGCAACACCACCAAGTACATCGTCCACTACCCCGAGACGCGCGAGATCTGGAGCTACGGCTCGGGCTACGGCGGCAACGCGCTCCTGGGCAAGAAATGCTTCGCGCTGCGCATCGCATCGACCATGGGGCGCGACCAGGGCTGGCTCGCCGAACACATGCTGGT
>CAYJOA010000211.1:2147-5870 GCA_964371495.1 uncultured Rubrivivax sp. | reverse complement strand
TCGGTTAGTGCCGGCGAGATCGTCGTAGAGATCGAACGGTCGCCGCAACAGGCACTCCAGCTTGAGGGTTCTGGCAGACGCGGAGCCCCGCCGCAGGAGGCGATCATTGGTTTCCGCGTGCGTGACAACGGCTGCGGGTTTGACGATGCGAACCTTCAGTCCTTCGAGACCCTGGACTCGGACTACAAAGCAACGGATGGATGCCGTGGCGTTGGTCGCCTTTTGTGGCTCAAGGCGTTCGACTCCGTCGAGGTCAGCAGCGACTTCGCGCATCCTGACGGCAAACTGCGTCGACGGTCCTTCACGTTTACAGCGGCGAAGGGCGTAGACGGCGTGAGCGTTTCGCCATCGTCCTCGCCCACAAGGCGAACGGAAGTACGGTTGAGTGGCTTCAAGAAGGAATACCGCGAGCGAGCGCCAAAGACCGGCAAGACAATCGCGACCGACCTCTTCGAACACTGCCTCTGGTACTTCGTACGCGACGGCGGCGCTCCAAAGATCAAGGTCATTGACTACGACGAGGCCATCCTGCTGGATGACGTGTACGAAGAGTGCATGCACTCATCCGCGCAAAGGCAGTCGGTCACCATCAAGGGACAGTCATTTGAGTTGACGCACCTCAAGCTCAAGGCCTCGGTGCCGAGGGAGCCCTTCGTTGCCTGGTGCGCCGCGGGGCGCGTCGTCAAGGAGGAGGGAATCACCGGCAAGGTGGCGGGGCTCCATGGCCGAATCGCCGATGGCGAAGGCGATTTCGTCTATGCCTGCTACATGACCTCGCCGTTTCTCGATCAGCACGTGCGCCCCGAGCGCATTGGATTTGACATCGAAGAAATCACCGACGACCTCTTTGCCGCGACTGAGCTGAGCCTGAACGACATCCGCACTGCAGTCCTGGAATCGTCCAAGAGTTTCCTTGCCGAGTACCTGCAAGAGAGTCGCGCGGCGGGGCGCGAGCGCGTCGAGAAGTTCGTTTCGCAGCGTGCGCCCAGATACCGACCAATCCTCGCGCGAATCAGCGATGAGAAGCTCAGCGTGGACCCGTCGATCTCGGACAGGGACCTTGATCTACTGCTCCACAAGCAGCTCTCGGAGATTGAAAGCAGCCTCCTCGTTGAGGGCCACGCCATCATGACCGTCGGGTCAGGCGAAACAGCTGACGGCTACCGCGCAAGGCTGAACGAGTATCTGTCTAAGGTTGAGGCCGTGAAGATGTCCGATCTCGCGGGCTATGTGTTCCATCGGAAGATCATTCTCGACATTCTGCAGAAGGCAATCGAGCGCGGCGACGACGGAAAGTATGCGCGCGAGGAATTGATCCACGAGGTCATCATGCCGATGAGAAAGACCTCGAACGATTTGCTTGACAACTCAAATCTCTGGCTCCTCGACGAGCGGTTGGCGTTCCACGACTTCCTCGCTTCAGACAAGTCGCTGTCATCGATGCCCATCGTGCAAACCGCAGACACAAAAGAGCCCGACATCATCGCGCTCAATGTGTTTGACGAGCCCCTGCTTGTGGCTGAGGGTCAACGCTTGCCGCTGGCGTCGATCGTGGTGGTCGAAATTAAGCGGCCGATGCGGAACGATGCCACCAGTGGAGAGGACAAGGATCCGATCGAACAAGCACTGGGGTATCTCGACCGAATTCGCAGCGGACACGCTCAAACGGCGAGCGGTCGACCGATTCCGCGTTCTGACGAGATTCCCGGCTTCTGCTATGTCATCTGCGATATCACGCCGTCTGTGGAGAGGCGCTGCAAGCTGGCTCAGCTCACGGTGACGAGCGACCGGCAGGGCTACTTCGGATACAACCCAAACTACAAGGCCTATATCGAGGTTGTCTCGTACGACCGCCTTCTCAACGGAGCGCGAGAGCGCAATCGCGCGTTCTTCGACAAGCTGGGCCTTCCAACGAGTTAGCGAAGACCTGGCCCTCAACAGCGGGGCTTTTTCGCCATAGCGAAAACCGGGATGCCCATTCCAGGCGCGCGCCGTCGCGCTTGGTCCCTGCGGGACTGCCGGCGCGCCGTCACCCTCCAGGCCACCCTAGCCCTACGCGCTTCGCTTGTCGCAAGACCCAGTGCGGTGATGTGGTGGGGGGTGTGGGTTGCTGTGTCGACCCACCGTATCACGTCGTTCTCGCCGTCAAGGTCTGCGTGAGCGCGGGCGCTCCCTTGCGCCCTTCGGTCGTCTTCGAACCCTGACCGCTGCGCTGCGACGTGAGGGATTCGGTCTCGGGCAATCCCGCCCGATCAAGACCGGAGTTCCTCATGTCGCAGTCCTCTTTCTCCTTCGCTGTCTCTTCCACGGAAGCCCGGTTCACGAACACGCTGCTGGTCCGTGACGTCGATGGCCAGTACCGTGTGGCCAGTGCCGACGAAGTTCTGTCGCAGGCCTGGGGCGTGTTGGCGGAGCGCGTGAAGCCCGGCGTGACGCTGTCGTCGCCGCAGGACGTGAAGGACTACCTGCGCCTGGCGATCGGCATGCTGGAACACGAAGTCTTCTGCGTCGTCTTCCTGGACGCGCAACATCGTGTCATCGAGCTGCAGCAGATGTTCCGCGGCACAGTGACGCAGACCTCGGTCTATCCCCGCGAAGTCGTCAAGGCGAGCCTGGCGCTGAACGCGGCGGCCGTCATCCTGGCGCACAACCATCCGTCGGGCGCAGCGGAGCCGAGCCGTGCCGACGAGTACCTGACGCAGACGCTGAAGACCGCGCTGCAGCTGGTCGACGTGCGCGTGCTCGATCACCTGGTGGTCACCGCGAACGTCGTGGTCAGTTTCGCCGAGCGTGGTCTGCTCTGACACGTTCGCATCGGGGCGGCCGCGGTGTCGCCCCTTTTCTCTCGCCTGCGACTCGGGCGGTGGTCTGGCACCCACCAGGCCAACCCAGACCTGAAGTGCGCCGCTGCGCGGCGGTATATCGCTCACCCTGCAGGTTCGCGCGTGTTGTCAGTGCTGTGGAAAGCCGCTCGTTGCGCACGATGGTCCGCAGTCCGCGGTGGTCGATCTGCTCGTGTCGGTCCGTCCCTTGATCGACGCATAGCGCCAGCCATTCATGCCCCAAGGGTGAAGGCTGCGCCCACGGCCTCACCCGGTCTCTGCACATCGCTTTGCTCTGCTTCGAGCTGCGGCTTGCGGGCGTGCCCTTGTGTCTTGCCTGGCTGTCGCTGTTCATGCGTCGGGACGGCTCCGAAGAGCAGATTTTTCAACCACCGCAAAGGACACAGCCATGAGCGCAACGACCATCCACAGCACCGACACCACTACCAAGGCGCGGTTCCTCGCCCCCGGGACTCACCAAAGAGCAGATGCCAAGGACAAGGGAAAAGGGCAGGGCGCATTGCCTGGGAAGGGCCCGACCAAGACCACCAAGGGCCGAGCCACCGAGGCGGCAGCGAGCGCCGAAGACGAAGCCTTCGCGGCGGGCGACCTGGTGCTGATCCCGCTGTCGCGCCTCGTGCCGTCCGCGTTCAACGTGCGCAAGTCCGGCGGTGAGGATGTCGGCGAACTGGCGGCGCTCATCAAGGCCCAGGGCCTGCTGCAGAACCTCGTCGTTCATCCCGACGAAACCAAGCGGGGCAAGTCGACCGGTGACTATGGCGTCGCAGCGGGTGGCCGTCGCCTGCGTGCCCTGGGCCTGCTGGCCAAGGCCGGTGACATCCCGCTCGACAAGGACATTCTTTGCCGGCTGATCACGCGCGATGCCGCCATCGCCGCGAGC
>CAYJOA010000211.1:0-2047 GCA_964371495.1 uncultured Rubrivivax sp. | reverse complement strand
CGGGTCTGGAACTCGACGCCGTCCTACAACCGCAACCCCAGCGGCCTGCGTCGCCTGCTGCTCGGGCGCGAAATCGACGCAGCCACCGACCCCCTCGCCAGGTTCGTCGGCATCCCGGCCTACGAGGCAGCGGGCGGTGTCGTGGTGCGCGACCTGTTCGAGGATGCAGGCAGCGGGTACATCACCGACGCCGAATTGCTGCAGCGGCTGGCCGTCGAGCAGCTGACCGAGCGGGCGCAGGCATTCAAGGGCGAAGGCTGGGCCTGGACCGAGGCGCGGACCTCGTTCGATCACTCGGAGCGGCAGGGCTTCGGCGTGGCGAAGATGAAGCAGCGCGCACCGACGCCGGAGCAGCAGGCCGCGCGCGATGCGCTGCTGACCACCAAGGAGGAAGCCAACAAGGGCCTTGAAGACCTCTACGACGCCGAAGACAGCGACGACGATCCCGGCTTCGACTCCGCAAAGGCGAGCGCTCTGGAAACCGAAGTCGAGGCCATCGACGCCAAGCTGGAAAAGCTGCGCCAAGACCTGAGCGAGTGGAGCGCCGACATCCTGGCTTTCGCCGGTGTCGTGGTGGCACTCGACCGCAATGGCGAGGTCATCGTGCATCGCGGCATGGTGAAGCCGGAAGACCGCAAGCAGGCGGCGAAGGCCGCAGCGGCAGCGGCTGGCGCACCCGGAGCAAACGGGGCGACTGGCGACACAGGCGAGGGCGCCGAGCAACAAGCCAGCGCGAACCCCGAGAGCCTCGTCCGCAAGCTGACCTCCCACAAGACGAAGGCGCTGCAGGTGCTGATGTCCGACAACACCCATGTTGCGCTGGCCGCGCTGGCGCACACGCTGGTGCAGCAACTGGTGATCGGCTACGCGGGCGGCATGCACCGCACCGTGTCGGCGCTGAATCTGCGCGCCAACGACTGCGACAGCGCACTCAAGGGCGTGGCCGACGACATCGAGGCCTCGCGCGCGTGGGGCGAGCTGGCGAGCCGGCTGGATCACTGGCGCGAACGCCTGCCGGGCGATGCGGATCGGCTGCTGCCCTGGCTGATCGACCAGCCGCTGGACACGCTGCTCGAACTGTTGGCGCTTTGCTCGGCGCTGTCCGTCAGTGCCATGAGTGGGCGCGAGGCCGACACCACCGGCGACGCCCTGGCCGCTGCGGTGGGTCTGGACATGGCCGACTGGTGGTCGCCGACCGCTGGCAGCTATCTGGCCCAGGTGCCGAAGGCGCGGATCGTCGAGGCAGTCACCGAGGCTGTTTCCATCGAGAAGGCCGCGCCGCTGGCCAAGCTCAAGAAGGGCGAGGCAGTTGCCGCTGCCGAGGCGCTGCTGCAGGGCACGCGCTGGCTTCCCTCGCCGCTGCGCGCCCGTGGGACCGCCGCGACCTGATGGATCAATCCCGGCCGCTGTCCGCACACCAGCGGATGACGGCCGGGTGTACCGAACACAACTGAAAGACGACCATGAAGATCGGTGAATTTCGCGCAGCGGTGGACTCCCTGAACTGGAACCGCCGCGACCTGTCCGGCGCGACGCGCCAGGAGTTCGTGGCGATGGATGTGCGGACGCGGCTCGAGCGTCACATCGTCATCGTCTCCGGCCTGCTGCCGCTGGTGCACGCACGGTTTGCGGACGACCTGGCGCACGCGACCTCGGCCATCGAGTTGGCGCAGGCCACCATCGTTCGATGGGAAGGCTACCGGGCCGAGGCCTGAACCACCTGGGTGGGGCGCTCTCTTCGGGGCTCTGCCCCGAGGGCGCGGGCCAGAGCCCCGGTGGGCGGCATCGTGGGCGCTGCGCGCCGGTGTTGGCGAGGGGCGCTCAAGTAGGGACGACTCGCCCCTGGTCGCCCTCTCGCTGCGCTCGGGTTGCCCAGGCGCGAGACACCCCTTCGGCGCTGGCCTTAACCCCGAACGGCAAGCCCAGCGCGCGGCGCTCGGCTTCGGACCTGCGCTGCGCATGCGGAAGTGCGCCGCGGTGCGGCGATGGATCGCTCAGCTGGGAAGCTTCGCGCGTGTCGTTGATGGGGTGGTGAGCCGGCCTGTGC
>CAYJOA010000210.1:0-6005 GCA_964371495.1 uncultured Rubrivivax sp. | reverse complement strand
CGGCGGCGGCGCGGGTGCACGCGGTGCCAGTGCCCGTGCCAGCGCGGGCGCGGCCAGCACCAGCGCCAGCGCCAGCGTGAGCGGCTGGCCCAGCGGCGGGCCGCGGCGCTTGAGCAGGGTCACGCGCAGCTGGTCGGGGCCGGCGCTGGCCAGCAGCAGGCGCAGCGGCGCGGCGCTGGGCCGCGTGCGCTGCTGCGCGTCACGCAGCAGGAAGACCGGGCCGTCGTGTCCCTGCGCGGCCAGTTGCAGGCGGCGCAGTGCATCGGCCGGCAGCCGCGCCGGCAGCCAGGCCAGCGCGGCACCGAGATGGCCGCTCTTGAGCGCCTGCTCCAGCGCCCACAGCACGTCGGCCGCGGGCAGCCGCTCGCGCGCCCGCCCCCTGGCGCCGCTGCGGCTGCGCACGACCACTAACTGCCGCGCGTCCAGGCCCAACGCACCGAGCGCCCAGGCGCAGGGTGCGGCCGGCGGGTCGAACCACATCACGGCGCGCTGCTGGCGCTGCAGCGCCGCCAGCGTGGGCGCCAGCAGGCGCAGCTCGCCGACGCCGGCATGCGGCAGCAGCAGTTCGGTGAGCACCCGCGCCGGCCAGCCGCCGCCGGGGAGCTGGGCGTCGAGATCGGCGTGGCCGCTGGGCACGACGGCGTCGTGCGGGCGCGCCACCTGGTGGGCGCGCCACAGCGCCGGGTGCAGGTTCTCCAGCGCCTGCGGCACCGGGTACAGGTTTTCCGGGTTTGACTGGATCAGGGAGGCCGACCGCGGGCCGGTGCAGCCACCCGCCGACAGGGGCAAACCGCGCCGCGTCGGCACGCCCCCACTCGGCGGGCGCACGGGGGCGGCATGGGGAGCGAGCGGAGGGAAAAGAGCCACCAAGATACTGTACGTTCATACAGTATTCATGACAAGAGCTGCGGTCACCGCGCGCCGTGGCATCCGCCGCGAACGGCGCCTCCGTGTCAGACCGCGCCGTGATCAATCGACAAGAACTGTCCGCTGCCACACCCTGCCGTCATCCCCCCGGCATGCCGGAGGACGGCAACGCAGTGGGCCGCTCGTTCACCTTCAACTCTGGACTCACACTGCCGGCCAATTACAGTCGCCCGTCGCCGATCAGACCGGTCGTTCGTGCCGCGTCGCGCATCACGGGACAAGGTGCGCGGCGTATCATGATCCGATGAACAAGCCCTACTTTGTGCGCGCAGAATGGGATGACGAGGCCGCGGTCTGGGTTGCCACCTCTGACGACGTGCCGGGCTTGGTCACCGAAGCACAGACTCTCGAAGCCCTGGACACCAAGCTCAAGACCATGGTGCCGGAGTTGCTGGAAGCCAATGGCTGCATGCCGGCCGGTGGGCAGGTGGCCGTCGAGTTGCTGGCCCGCCGGTTCAGCATCGCCCTGCCCGCAGCAGCCTGACCCCGATGGGGCAAAGCTTCACGCCGGAATTGATCCGGTTGCTGAAGCAGGCCGGATGCGTGTTCGTCCGCCCTGGCAAAGGCGATCACGACATCTGGCACTCGCCGCGCAGCGGGACGAGCTTCCCGGTCGACCACAAGATCTTGTCTCGGCACACGGCCAACGGCGTGCTGAAGCAAGCCGGGCTGCCCAAGCAGTTCTAGGCGCCAGACCCCAAGCCCCCGAGAAGGTGCCAGAAGCGCCGAAGCCTCAGGCGGGCCGTCTTCTGCGCACCACCAGCGTCGCGCCCAACGCCATCGGCGCCAGCGTCTGTGGCTCTGGCATAGAGGCGGCCACATCGCCGGGGCGCACAGCCATGGCATACCACCTATCGTCCTTGTCGAAGTCGCCCTGGTAGCCGTAGGCGGAGCAGAAGTGCCGCTGCGCGGGGTCCGGCGCGTACTCCGTACCGAACCAGTCGTAGCCGCCGGACGACACATTCATGAACTCACTCACCTGATGCAGGTTGCCGTACGCTGCGAACAGGGCAGCGTGCTCGTCGATGCTGGGCAGTGCCCAGTCGCTGCTGGAGCCCCCCGGACACGAAAAAAGTTCAGAAAAAACAATGGCTTGGAAATCTCGTTCCAAGCAAGACGGGACGAACTGCCAAGAATGCCGACACATCCAGACCAGCGTTTACGCGCGCATCGCGGATCTCTTCATGCCGCGCCGCGCACCCGGCGGCAGCTCCTACCGGCTGCTTCAGGGCAGGTGTGTGGTTGGCGACAATGGACCGTCAGCCGTTGCCTGCCAGCATGACCCGGCCGGCAGCTCCAATCTTGAAGCGACGGTCACCGTCCGCGTGCGAACAGCCGCGCATGACCGACCGCCAAGACCTCACGTCTTGTCGAATCGATCATGAATCCGCATCAGCCCGCCAGCGCCTCGCGCAGCACCGCGCCGCACAGCGCCACCGCGGTGCGCGCCTCGTCGATGACCCGGCTCATGGTGATGAAACCGTGCACCTGGCGTTCGAAGCAGACGTATTGCACGCGGTTGCCGGCCGCCGACAGCGCGTCGGCGTACTGGCGCCCTTCGTCGCGCAGCGGGTCGAAGCCGGCGGTGAGCACCAGCGCCGGCGGCAGCCGCGACAGGTCGCCGGCCAGCAGCGGCGACGCGCGCCAGTCGCTCCACATCGTCGCATCGGCGATGTACTGGCTGCGGTAGTAGGCCACGCTGTCGGCGGTGAGCAGGTACCCCTGGCCGTTGCTGGTGTGTGACGGCGCCACCGCGCGCATGTCGGTGGCCGGGTAGATGAGCAGCTGGAAGGCCGGCGCGGCGTCTCCGGCATCGCGCATCACCAGCGCCACGACGGCGGCCAGGTTGCCACCGGCGCTGTCGCCGCCCACAGCCAGGCGCGCGCTGTCCAGGCCGAGTGCTGCGCCTTCGCGCTGCAGCCAGCGCGTGGCGGCCACGCAGTCGTCGACGGCGGCCGGGAAACGGTGTTCGGGGCCGAGGCGGTAATCCACCGCGGCCACCGCCACCTCCGCAGCCACGCAGAGCTGGCGGCACAGCACGTCGTGGGTGTCGAGGTCGCCGATCGTCCAGCCGCCGCCGTGGAAATACACCAGCACCGGGTGCACGCCAGCGGCATTGGGGCGGTACAGGCGCAACGGGACGCCGTCACCGGTCTGCAGATCGCGCACTTCGGCCACCGCCGGCGGTTCGGGCTGAGTGAAGTAGCGGCGCTCCAGGTAGTAGCGGCGCGCCTCGGCCGGTGTCAGCGTGTGCACGGCGGGCACGCCGCGTTCGACCATGAGGTCGATCAAGGCACGGGCTTGGGGGTCGAGCATGGGGGGTTCCTGTGCAGGCCGGGGCGCCGCAGTTTAGGCCGCCCGGCTCGGCACAATGCCGGCTTCGCCATGAGCACCCAGCCCGGCCCCGCCCCCTGCCCCTGCGGCTCCGCCCTGCCCTACGCGGCCTGCTGCGGGCGCTGGCACGCCGGCCCACAGCACCTGCAGGCGCCGAACGCCGAGGCCTTGATGCGATCGCGCTACAGCGCCTACGTGCTGGGTTTGAGCGACTACCTGCGCGACACCTGGCACCCGCGGACACGGCCCGCCGAAACGCCGGTGTTCGACCCGGCCGTGCGCTGGCTGGGTCTGGAAGTGCGGCGCCACGAAATGCTGGACGCCGACCACGCAGTGGTGGAGTTCGTCGCCCGCAGCAAGGTCGGCGGCCGCGCCGCGCGACTGCACGAGACGAGCCGCTTCGTTCGCGAGGGCGGGCGCTGGACTTACCTGGACGGCGACATCGACTGACGCAGGCCGGCGCCCGACAAGCCGGGCCGCTCAGCCGAAACGCACGGCGTAGATCGGCGGCAGGTTCTGCGACACCGTCTGCCAGTGTTCGCCGCCGTCGACGCTGGCCCACAGGCCGCCGGTGGTGCTGCCCATCAGCAGCGTGCGGCCGTCTTCGGCCACCGCCAGGCCGTGGCGGTAGACGAGGTCGTAGCAGTCCTGCTGCGGCAGGCCGGCGCGAAGGGTTTCGAAGCTGGCGCCGCCGTCGCGGGTGCGGTTGACGGCCAGCGCGGCGCCCACCGGCACGCGGCTCTCGTCCTTCACCGCCGGCACGAACCAGGCGGTGTCGGCGTCGTTCGGGTGCACGGCCACCGCGAAGCCGAAGCTCGACAGCGGCGCCTTCACTTCCTGCCAGCTGGCCGCGTCGTCGCCCGAGCGCCAGATGCCGCAATGGTGCTGGCACCACAGCACCTCGGGCCGCGCGTGGCAGCGCACGATGCGGTGCGGGTCCTGGATGTTGGGGTCGCCGGCGCGCTCGGGCGGCATGAAGTCGGCACGCATGCCGGCGGACTGCACCTGCCACGCCGCGCCGCCGTCGCGCGTGACCCAGGCGCCGCCGCAGCTGATGCCCACCAGCAGTTCCTCGGTCCGCTGCGGATGCGGGCAGATCGAATGGATGCCCGGTGCGTCGTAGCCGCCGCCGAACCATTCGGCGCGTTCGGGGCGCTGCCACAGGGCGTCGACGAGCTGCCAGCTGGCGCCGAAGTCGGCCGAGCGGAACAGCCCGCCCGGGATCGTGCCGGCCCAGACGACATTGCCGGCGGCTTCCAGCGACCACAGCTGCACCAGCTTCCAAGGCACGCCGGTGGCGTCTTTGGGCTGTTCGGGGTAGGCCGGCGTGGCCACTTCGTGCCAGTTCGCGCCGGCATCGTCGGAGGCATGGACCTTGACGCCGAAGTGGCCCAGGTTCAGCGCTGCCAGCATGCGCCCGCCGGCGTCGGGTGGCAGCAGCATCGTCACCGGTTCGCCGAGGAAGCCGACGCGCTGGATGACCCAGCCGTCGGCGCGGCGCTGCAGCTCGAACAGGCCCTTGCGGGTGGCGACCCAGGCGCGGTGACTCATGTTCTCATCCTCCGGACAGGGCCTGCAGCACATGCACCGTGCTGCCGGGCGCCAGCGCATCGGCCAGCCGCGTGCGGTCGGTGCAGCGGCGGCCGTCGACGAAGACGACGACGTTGGCGCGCACGTGGCCCTGGTCGTCGAGCACGTAGCCGCGCAGTGCCGGGTTGACCGCGAAGGCGTCGTCGAGCGCGGCGCGCAGCGTCGCCGCCGGGCTGTCGACCTCGGGCGTGGCCGTGTAGCGCCGCAGCTGCGGCGTGAACACGATGCGGGGCATGGCACGCATGATCCGCCGCCGCCCGCCGCCGGTCACGGTGGCTAACCCGCAGCGGCCGCGGCGCCCGCGCACCGCGGACGGCGACAATGCAGCGCCCATGAACACCGGACTGCTCTACGCCGCCCTCGCCTTCGTCACCTGGGGGCTGTATCCGCTGTACCTGCTGATGATCGCCAGCGTGTCACCGATCGAGATCGTGCTGCAGCGTTCGGTGTGGTCGCTGGTCTTCGTGCTCGGCCTGCTGGCGCTGCTGCGGCGCTGGGCCTGGCTGCCGGTGCTGGCCCGGCAGCCGCGCCGGCTGGGGCTGTTTGCGATCAGCGCGCTGCTGCTGACGGGCAACTGGCTGGTCTACGTGTGGGCGGTGCAGGCCGGCCACGTCATCGAGGCCAGCCTGGGTTATTTCATCAACCCGCTGGTCAACGTGCTGCTCGGCGTGCTGGTGCTGCGCGAACGGCTGCGGCGCGTGCAGTGGCTGGCGGTGGCGCTGGCCGCCGCGGGTGTCGTCTGGCTGACGCTGGTCACCGGCCGGCTGCCCTGGATCGCGCTCGTGCTGGCGTGCAGCTTCGGCCTCTACGGCCTGATGCGCAAGACGGCGTCGCTGGGGGCGATCGAGGGCTTCGCGGTGGAGACGATGCTGCTGGCGCCGATCGCGGTGCCGGCGCTAGTCTGGTGGACCTTCGCCCGCCAGGGTGTGCTGGTGCAAGGCGACGCCGCGCTCACCGCATGGGTGCTGCTCAGCGGCCCCATCACCGCGGTGCCGCTGCTGCTGTTCGCCGCCGGCGCGCGGCGGCTGAAGCTGGCCACGCTGGGCCTGGTGCAGTACGTGGCGCCGACGATCTCGCTGCTGCTGGGCGTGTGGGTGTTCCACGAAGCCTTCGACAGCCGGCGCCTCGTCGGCTTCGTCCTCATCTGGTCGGCG
>CAYJOA010000209.1:4262-6074 GCA_964371495.1 uncultured Rubrivivax sp. | reverse complement strand
GAGCCGCTGATGCTGAAGAACGGCACCTTGGCTTCACCGGCGATGGCCTTGGCCAGTAGTGTCTTGCCGGTGCCCGGGGGACCGACGAGCAGCACACCGCGCGGGATGCGGCCGCCGAGCTTCTGGAAACGCTGCGGGTCCTTCAGAAAGTCGACCAGTTCCTTGACCTCTTCCTTGGCCTCGTCGCAGCCGGCGACGTCGGCGAAAGTGGTGGTGTTGTTGGCTTCGTCGAGCATGCGCGCCTTGCTCTTGCCGAAGCTGAAGGCGCCGCCCTTGCCGCCGCCCTGCATCTGCCGCATGAAGTAGACCCAGACGCCGATCAGCAGCAGCATCGGGCCCCAGCTGACGAGGATGCTCATCAGCAGCGACGGCTCTTCGCGCGGCTTGACGTCGAACTTGACACCGTTGTTGATGAGGTCACCGACGAGGCCGCGGTCCAGGTAGGTGGCCGAGCTGCGCAGGCGCTTGTCGTCGTTGGTCAGCGCGATGATCTCGGTGCCGCCGCCGGAGCTTTCCTGCAGCGTGACCGACTTGATGCGCTTGCCACGCACCTCTTCCAGAAAATCGGAGTAGCCGATCTGGTTGCCCTGCGTCACGCCCCGGTCGAACTGCTTGAACACGGTGAACAGCACGAGTGCGATCACCAGCCAGACAGCGACCTTCGAAAACCATTGATTATTCACCGCGGCTCCTTTTCCAGTTCAGCAACACGGCACGGTACGTGCGCTGTGCCGGATTCCACGGCATATGGTGACGATTCTATGGCAGTCAAGACGAGGTTCCTGATTGGCAAGGCGGCCGGCGCGCCCCTGAATAGCGTGGTCTGTTCACGCTTTCCGGTGGCGTCCGGCGCGTCAACTGGGCCTGGGACCCACGCCCACGAGAAAGGTTTCGGAAGACTTGTCACGCGAAGCCTTGGGTTTGATTGCTTTGACGACACGAAAACTATCCTTGAACAGTTTGGCCTGCTGGCTATAACCGCTGCCATGAAAGGTCTTGCAGACCAGCGCGCCCTCGGGTTGGAGGTGCGCCAGCGCAAACGCCACCGCCAGCTCGACCAGGTGCCCGACACGGGCGGCGTCCGTCGATCCGATACCCGACAGGTTGGGCGCCATGTCCGACACCACCACGTCGACCGGCCTGCCGCCCAGTCGGGCCTCCAGTGCGTGCAGGACCTCGTCCTCGCGGAAGTCCCCGTGCAGGAAGTCCACACCCTCGATCGGCTCGATCTCGACCATGTCCAGCGCAATGATGCTGCCGTCGAGTTCACCGCTGGCGGCGCCCTGCGGTGCGAACCTGCGCCGCAGGTACTGGCTCCAGGCGCCCGGCGCCGCGCCCAGGTCCACCACCACCTGCCCGGGCCGGGTCAGGCGCAGCGCCTCGTCGATTTCCTTGAGCTTGTAGGCGGCGCGGGCGCGGTAACCCTCGCGCTGCGCCAGCTTGACGTAGGGGTCGTTGACATGGTCGTTGAGCCACGCCTTGTTGACTTTCTTGCTCTTGGTCTTGACTTTCATGGGCAGTCGATAATAGGCACATGACCGCATTGACGCTGACCCCCGCCGAACGCAAGGAGCACCGCTCCAACGCTCATCATCTGGAGCCGGTCGTGATGATCGGCAACGACGGGCTGACGCCGGCCGTCCTGAAGGAGGCGGACAACGCGCTCAAGTCGCACGGCCTGATCAAGGTGCGCGTGTTCTCCGACGACCGCGCCGCGCGCGAGGCCCTGCTGGCCGATCTGGCGGCCCGCCTCGACGCGGCACCGGTGCAGCACATCGGCAAGCTGCTGGTGCTGTGGCGGCCGCTGCCGCC
>CAYJOA010000209.1:0-4162 GCA_964371495.1 uncultured Rubrivivax sp. | reverse complement strand
AAGACCGCGCTCAGCGCGTGCAGCTGGCCGAAGCTCAAAGGACCCTGCCCGGCACGGGCGGCGGCCATCATCGGCTGCAGCGCGAAGTACCCGGCCACGGTGCAGAAGACGGCACCCAGCGCGAGCACCATGTCGGTACTGAACTGACTGCCCTGCCCTGCGGCCGACTCGCGACGCGCCACCAACCGCTCCAGCACCAGCAGCACGATGCCGAGCACGAGGCTGGCATACGCCTCCTGCGCCAGCATGCGGCCGGCGACACGGCCGGCGTCGGCCTGCGGCAGCAGCGCGAACGGTGCCGGCGTCGCCAGCCCGGCCACGCACAGCAGCCCGCCGGCCCACAGACCGGGCAGCAGCAGTCGCCAGCGCTGCAGGCCCATCAGACGTAGCGCACGTCCACGATCTCCCAGTGGCGCAAGCCACCGGGCGCCTGGACCTCGGCCACGTCGCCGGCGTGTTTGCCGATCAGCGCACGCGCGATCGGGCTGCTGATCGAGATCAGGCCCAGCTTCAGGTCGGCCTCGTCGTCGCCGACGATCTGGTAGGTGGCCTTGGCGCCGCTCTTTTCGTCTTCCAGGTCCACCGTGGCTCCGAACACGACCTTGCCGCCGGCGTCCACCAGCGCGGGGTCGATCACCTGCGCGCCCGCGAGCTTGGATTCGAGTTCCTTGATGCGGCCCTCGATGAAGCCCTGCTTGTCCTTGGCGGCTTCGTACTCGGCGTTCTCGGACAGGTCACCCTGCGCGCGCGCTTCGGCAATGGCCTGAATGACGGCGTGGCGCTCGACGGACTTCAGCCGTTGCAGCTCGCTCTTCAGCATTTCGGCGCCGCGCCGTGTCAGGGGGATGGTGACCATGGGTGAAGTCCGGGTGAACAAAGTGAATCCGCCGCAGGAGCCCCAAGCGGGCCGACTGCGGCGGACGACAGGCGCGAGTCTAAATCAGTTCGGCGTGCAGCGCTTGCAAGGACCTCACCTCGAGGTCCTCCATGTGCTTGAGCGCTTCGGTGGCGGCCTCGGCGCCGGCCAGCGTCGTGTAATAGGTGACACGGTGGGCCAGCGCAGCGGTGCGGATGTAACGCGAATCGGCAATCGCCGTGCGCGTTTCGTCGACGGTCGTGAAGACGAGCTGGATCTCGCCGGCGCGGATCATGTCGGCGATGTGCGGACGCCCGTCCTTGACCTTGTTGACCACCCTCACCGGCACCCCGGCCGCGGCGATGGCCGCCGCCGTGCCCTTGGTGGCCACGACCTGGAAGCCGAGCTCGACGAGGTCGGCAGCGACCTTGACGGCACGTGCCTTGTCGGCGTCCTTGACCGTCAGCACGACGGTGCCCTTGGCCGGCAGCCGCGAACCGGCACCGAGCTGGCTCTTCAGCATGGCCTCGCCGAAGGTGCGGCCCACGCCCATCACTTCGCCGGTGGAGCGCATTTCGGGGCCCAGGATGGGGTCCACGCCCGGGAACTTGTTGAACGGGAAGACGGCTTCCTTGATGCTGAAGTAGCGCGGCACGACTTCACCCCTGACGCCGGATTGCGACGCCAGCGTCTGCCCCGCCATGCAGCGCGCCGCGATCTTGGCCAGCTGCTGGCCGGTGGCCTTGCTCACGTAGGGCACGGTGCGCGAGGCGCGTGGGTTGACTTCGAGCACGTAGACGACGGCGTCGGCGCCTTCGCCCTGGATCGCGAACTGCACGTTCATGAGCCCGATCACGCCCAGCGCACGGGCCATCGCCGCGGTCTGCCGCCGCATCTCGTCCTGCAATGCCGCCGACAGCGTGTAGGGCGGCAGCGAACAGGCCGAGTCGCCGCTGTGGATGCCGGCGGCTTCGACGTGTTCCATGATGCCGCCGATCATGACCTCGGTGCCGTCGCTGATGCAGTCGACGTCGACCTCGATGGCGTCGTCCAGGAAGCGGTCCAGCAACACCGGCGACTTCTCGCTCACCCGCACCGCTTCGCGCATGTAGCGCTGCAGGTCCTTGTCGCCGTGCACGATTTCCATCGCGCGGCCGCCCAGCACGTAACTCGGCCGCACCACCAGCGGGTAGCCGATCTCCTGCGCCAGTTCGAGCGCCAGCTCTTCGGTGCGTGCGGTGCGGTTGGGCGGCTGGCGCAGGCCGAGCTGCTGCAGCAGCTTCTGGAAGCGCTCGCGGTCCTCGGCGATGTCGATCGAATCCGGCGAAGTGCCGATGATCGGCACGCCGGCGCGCTCCAGGTCCAGCGCCAGCTTCAGCGGCGTCTGGCCGCCGTACTGCACGATCACGCCGTCGGGCTTTTCCTTGTCGACGATCTCGAGCACGTCTTCCAGCGTTACCGGCTCGAAGTACAGGCGGTCGCTGGTGTCGTAGTCGGTGGAGACGGTCTCCGGGTTGCAGTTGACCATGATGGTCTCGTAGCCGTCCTCGCGCAGGGCCAGCGCGGCGTGCACGCAGCAATAGTCGAATTCGATGCCCTGGCCGATGCGGTTGGGGCCACCACCCAGCACCATGATCTTGCGGCGCGCCGTCGGTGCCGCCTCGCACTCGCCGTCGGCCGTTTCGTAGGCTGAGTACATATAGGCGGTCTGGGTGGCGAACTCGGCCGCGCAGGTGTCGACGCGCTTGTAGACCGGGCGCACGCCCAGCGCGTGGCGGCGCTCGCGCACGGCGTGCTGGTGGGTCTTCAGCAGCTTTGCCAGGCGGCGGTCCGAGAATCCCTTCTGCTTCAGGTAGCGCAACTCGGCTGCCGACAGGCCGGCCAGCTCACGCGCCGCCACCTGCTGCTCGACGGCCACGAGCTCTTCGATCTGCGCCAGGAACCAGGGGTCGATGGCGGTCTCCTCGTGGATCTCGTCCAGCGTCATGCCGATGCGGAAGGCGTCGGCCAGGAACAGGAAACGCTCGGGGCCGGCGTTGCCGATCTCGTCGATGATCTCGTCGCGGTCGCCGCTGCGCTCGCTCAGGCCGTCGATGCCGGTCTCCAGGCCGCGCAGCGCCTTCTGGAAGCTCTCCTGGAAGGTGCGGCCGATCGCCATGACCTCGCCCACGCTCTTCATCTGCGTCGTCAGGTGCGGGTCGGCGGCGGGGAACTTCTCGAACGCGAAGCGCGGGATCTTGGTCACCACGTAGTCGATGCTGGGCTCGAAGCTGGCCGGCGTCGCGCCGCCGGTGATGTCGTTGCGCAGCTCGTCGAGCGTGTAGCCCACTGCCAGCTTGGCCGCCACCTTGGCGATCGGGAACCCGGTGGCCTTGGACGCCAGCGCCGAGCTGCGGCTGACGCGCGGGTTCATCTCGATCACGATCAGCCGGCCGTTGGCCGGGTTGACCGCGAACTGCACGTTGGAGCCACCGGTATCGACGCCGATCTCGCGCAGGATGGCGATCGACGCGTTGCGCATCAGCTGGTATTCCTTGTCGGTCAGCGTCTGCGCCGGCGCCACCGTGATCGAGTCGCCGGTGTGGATGCCCATCGGGTCGAAGTTCTCGATCGAGCAGATGATGATGCAGTTGTCCGCGCGGTCGCGGACGACTTCCATCTCGTATTCCTTCCAGCCGATCAGGCTCTCTTCGATGAGCAGTTCGTGCGTCGGCGACAGGTCGATGCCGCGCTTGCAGATCTCGTCGAACTCCTCCGGGTTGTAGGCGATGCCGCCGCCGGTGCCGCCGAGCGTGAAGCTGGGGCGGATCACCGCCGGGAAGCCGTTGCCGCCGGTCTGCTCGGCGATGCGCTTTTGCACCGCCAGGGCTTCTTCCATGGTGTGCGCGATGCCGCTCTTGGCCGAGTCCAGGCCGATCGAGGTCATCGCGTCCTTGAACTTCAGCCGGTCCTCGGCCTTCTCGATGGCCTGCTCGTTGGCGCCGATCATCTCGACGCCGTACTTCGCCAGCACACCGTTCTTGTGCAGGTCCAGCGCACAGTTCAGCGCCGTCTGGCCGCCCATCGTGGGCAGCAGCGCGTCGGGCCGCTCCTTGGCGATGATCTTCTCCACCACCTGCCAGGTGATGGGTTCGATGTAGGTGACGTCGGCCATGGCCGGGTCGGTCATGATCGTCGCCGGGTTGCTGTTGACGAGGATGACGCGGTAGCCCTCCTCGCGCAGCGCCTTGCAGGCCTGCGCGCCGGAGTAGTCGAACTCGCAGGCCTGGCCGATGACGATCGGGCCGGCGCCGATGATGAGGATGC
>CAYJOA010000208.1:0-6100 GCA_964371495.1 uncultured Rubrivivax sp. | reverse complement strand
ATGGTCGAGGCCATCGCCAAGGGCGACGAGGTGGTCATCGCCGGCGGCGTGCTCGGCCGCGTCGCCAAGCTCGGCGACAACTACATCCACGTCGAAGTGGCCAACGGGGTCGAACTGCAGGTGCAGCGCGTCTCGGTGATCCAGGTCCTGCCCAAGGGCACCTTCAAGTAAACCGCTCGCGCCCGCTGCGCCGCTGGCGCGCGCCGGCCCAGGAAGGTCCCATGAACCGCTACCCCTTGTGGAAGTACGCCTTGCTCGGCCTCGTGCTGCTGGTCGGGCTGCTGTACACGCTGCCCAACTTTTACGGCGAGGCGCCGGCCGTGCAGGTGTCCAGCGGCAAGGCCACCGTGAAGGTGGAAGCCGCCATGGTCGACCGCGTGCAGCAGGCCTTGCAGGGCGCCAACCTGACGCCCGACTTCGTGCAGCTCGAAGGCACCTCGGTGCGCGCGAGATTCACCGACACCGACACCCAGCTCAAGGCCAAGGACGCCATCAGCGCCGCGCTCAACCCCGACCCGACCGACCCGCGCTACATCGTCGCGCTCAATCTCGTCTCGCGCTCGCCGCAGTGGCTGACCAAGCTGCATGCCTTGCCCATGTACCTGGGGCTGGACCTGCGCGGCGGCGTGCACTTCCTGATGCAGGTGGACATGAAGTCGGCGCTGACCAAGCGTGCCGAGGCGCTGACCGGTGACGTGCGCACGCTGCTGCGCGAAAAGAACATCCGCCACGCCGGCATCGTGCGCGCCGGCAACGCGCTGGAGGTCCGGTTCCGAGACGCCGCCACCGCGCAGCAGGCGCTCGGCCTGCTGTCCGACCAGCTGCCCGACCTGCAATGGCTGCAGTCGGCGGCCGACGGCGGCGAGGTCGTGCTCGCCGGCACGCTCAAGCCCGAGACCGCACGCCTGGTGCAGGAGCAGGCCGTCAAGCAGAACATCACCACGCTGCACAACCGCGTCAACGAACTGGGCGTGGCCGAACCGGTGATCCAGCAGCAGGGCCTGGACCGCGTGGTGGTGCAACTGCCCGGCGTGCAGGACACGGCCAAGGCCAAGGACATCATCGGCCGCACCGCGACGCTGGAGGTGCGCATGGTCAACGAGACCACCGAGGCGCGCGAGGCCGAGCGCGGCAGCACGCCCGTACCCTTCGGCAGCGAGCGTTTCCTGGAGCGCGACGGCCGGCCCATCATCGTGCTGCGCCAGGTGGTGCTGACCGGCGACAACCTCACCGACGCGCAGCCCGGCTTCGATTCGCAGACCCAGGAGCCGGTGGTCAACCTCACGCTCGACGCCAAGGGCGCACGCGTCTTCCGCGACGTGACGCGCGACAACGTCGGCAAACGCATGGCCATCGTGCTGTTCGAGAAGGGCAAGGGCGAGGTCGTCACGGCGCCGGTGATCCGCAGCGAGATCTCCGGCGGCCGCGTGCAGATCTCGGGCCGCATGACGACGCAGGAGGCCAACGACCAGGCGCTGCTGCTGCGCGCCGGCTCGCTGGCCGCGCCGATGGAGATCATCGAGGAGCGCACCATCGGCCCCAGCCTGGGCGCCGAGAACATCGGCAAGGGCTTCGACAGCGTCATCTACGGCTTCATCGCCATCGCCGTGTTCATGTGTGCTTACTACATGCTGTTCGGCGTGTTCTCGACAGTGGCACTGGTCTTCAACCTGCTGTGCCTGGTGGCGCTGCTGTCGATGCTGCAGGCCACGCTGACGCTGCCCGGCATCGCCGCCATCGCGCTGACGCTGGGCATGGCCATCGACGCCAACGTGCTGATCAACGAACGCGTGCGCGAGGAGCTGCGTGGCGGCGCGCCGCCGCAGGTGGCCATCCAGACCGGCTATGAAAGGGCCTGGGGCACCATCCTCGACAGCAACGTGACGACGCTGATCGCCGGCCTGGCGCTGCTGACCTTCGGCTCGGGCCCGGTGCGCGGCTTCGCGGTCGTGCACTGTCTGGGCATCCTGACGTCGATGTTCTCGGCAGTGTTCTTCTCGCGCGGCCTGGTCAACCTCTGGTACGGCGGCCAGAAGCGGCTGAAGTCGGTGTCGATCGGCCAGATCTGGCGGCCCGACGGCGCCAAGCCGGCGGCCGAGAGCTGAAGGGGCGCAGCATGGAGTTCTTCAGGATCCACCGCGACATCCCGTTCATGCGCCACGCGCTGGTGCTGAACGTCGTTTCCTTCGTCACCTTCGGCCTGGCCGTCTTCTTCCTCGTCACCCGCGGCCTGCACCTGTCGATCGAATTCACCGGCGGCACGCTGGTCGAGGTGCAGTACGAGCAGACGGCCGACATCGAGCGCACGCGCGGCGTCGTCGAAGGCATGGGCTTTGGCGAGGTGCAGGTGCAGAAGTTCGGCACCTCGCGCGACGTCATCATCCGCATGCCGGTACGCGCCGACGTCAAGCAGACCGAAGTCGCCGGCCGCGTCTTCGCCGCCTTGTGCCAGGCCGAGTCCGGAACGTTGGGGACCAAGCAGTACACGACGCCGCAGGGCGAGCAGGTCAGCCGGCCGTCGTGCACCGCGGCCGACGGCAAGGAGCCGCTGCGCCTGATGCGCACCGAATTCGTCGGCCCCTCGGTCGGTGCCGAGCTGTACGAGAACGGTGCGCTGGCGCTGCTCGTCACCGTGCTCGGCATCATGGCCTACCTGTCGCTGCGCTTCGAGAAGAAGTTCGCCGTCGCCGGCATCGTGGCCAACCTGCACGACGTCGTCATCATCCTGGGCTTCTTCGCCTTCTTCCAGTGGGAATTCTCGCTGCCGGTGCTGGCGGCCATCCTGGCCGTGCTGGGCTATTCGGTGAACGAGTCGGTGGTCATCTTCGACCGCATCCGCGAGACCTTCCGCCGTTTCCGCAAGCTCAGCACGCCGCAGGCCATCGACCACGCCATCACCAGCACCATCAGCCGCACCATCATCACTCACGGCTCGACGCAGATGATGGTGTTGTCGATGCTGATCTTCGGCGGGCCCACGCTGCACTACTTCGCGGTGGCGCTGACCATCGGCATCCTGTTCGGGATCTATTCGTCGATCTTCGTCGCCGCCGGCGTGGCGATGTGGCTGGGTGTCAAGCGCGAAGACCTGGTCAAGCAGGGCGGCAAGGAGGCCGATCCCAACGATCCGAATGCGGGGGCGGTGGTGTAGAGTGGCCTGCAAACCGCCATCCCCGGACACCCAACCCTGACATGGCCACGCGCGCCTCGCCCGAATCCTTGGCCGGCCAGGCGCGGCGGCTGTACACGGAGGAGTTGGTCAAGGGGCTCGTGGGCCTGGTGCAGGCGGCGCTGGACGGCGCGCGTGCGCTGTTCGACAAACCCAGCGAACACGCCGTGCTCATGCGGCGGCGCGACCTGCTGCATGGTCTGACGAGCGGCGCGCAGGCCTGGCACCGCGGCATCGTCAGCGGCTTGCGTCAGGCGCTGTTGCCCAACGGTTCACCGATGCGCGCGGTCGAGCCGCAGCTGCCCGGCCAAACGCCGGGTGCCTTGAGCCTGGTGTCGGACGACACCATCGAGCTGGAGATCGTGACCTCCCGCCTGGCCCTGGCCATCATGGACCGCGCATCGTGGGAGTTCTCCGACCTGCGCTCGCGCGTCGCGCACCTGGAAGGACACAACGAGCTCGAGGCGCACGACATGCTGCGCGCCCACGTGCTGGCCCGCATCGTTTTCGATGCCTGGCTCGCCGCCGGCCAGACCCTGGAAGGCTGGCGCGAACTGCAGCCGGTGCTGCACGAGGAGTTCGCGCTGCTGGTGGAAGAGGCCTACCACGAGACCAACCGCTGGCTGAAGGAACACGGCGTGCTGCCCGAGGTCAGCATGCGGCACTTCATCCGCCGCACGCGCCCGCAGTCCAGCGCCGCGGTGGGCTGGCAGGTGGTCGTCGGCTCCCCCGCGCAGGGCGCCGGGAAGTTCGATGCCACGGCCAGCGGTCCGGCACAAGGTTACGGCTACGGCCACGGCGGCGGCGCTGCCGCGCCCGCCCCCGCCGGGTACGAGGGCTGGGGTCACGGCGTCGACGCCGTCGGCGACGAGACCCGCATGATGACGCGCAGCACGCCGCTGGCGCGCAGCCGTGAGAACGCCGAGGCCGTGCTCGGCCGGCTCAACCGGCTGGTCGGGCGCCACGTGCCGAGCTTTGCGGCGTCGACGCGGCAGCAGGCCTTGCCCGCGCCGCCGCAGGCCTTGTCGCCCGGACTGGCGCGGGCCATCGAAACCGCACAGCAAGGCATACGCCAGCGCCTGGCGCCGGCGTCCGGGCGCGGCGACGCGCAGGTCATCACGGCACCGGCCCTGCTGGAGGAGATGGTCCAGCGCAAGCAGGTCCTCAAGCAGGCCGCTGCCACGCCGGAGGAACGGGCCACGATCGAGATCGTTGCGCTGTTGTTCCAGAGCATCCTCACCGAGGACCGCATACCGGCCACCGTGCGCGTGTGGTTCGCGCGGCTGCAGATGCCGGTGCTGCGCGTGGCCGTGACCGAGCCCGACTTCTTCGCCACCCTGGACCACCCGGCACGGCGGCTGATCGACCGCATGGGCGCCTGCGTGCTGGGCTTCGACAGCGCCGCCGGCGGCAGCGTGTCCAGCACGTCTGGCGATGCGCTGGAAAAGGAGATCAAGCGCGTCGTGCAGGTCGTCGAGGCTTACCCCGACACCGGCCGACGTGTCTTCCAGACCGTGCTCACCGAGTTCGAGAAGTTCCTCGAACACTATTTCAGGAACGAGAACGAGGCCACCCGCCGCGGTGTCTCGCTGGCGCAGCAGGTGGAGCAGCGCGAGACGCTGGCCATCCAGTACACGATCGAGCTCAGGCGCATGCTCAACGAGGTGCCGGTGCAGGAGGGCGTACGCCAGTTCCTTTTCCATGTCTGGGCCGATGTGCTGGCCACCACCGCGGTGCGTTTCGGGGCCCAGGGCGAGAACACGGGGCGCATGAAACGCGCCGCGGCCGACCTCATCTGGTCGGCCAGCGCCAAGGTCACGCGCGAAGAGCGGGCCGAGGTCATCCAGCGTTTGCCGCTGCTGCTGAAGTCGCTGCGCGAAGGCATGGGCGCGGCGGGCATGGACGCGGCCAGGCAGGATGAACAGATCCAGCTGCTCAACAACTCGCTGGCCGCCGCCTTCACGGCCAAGGCTGCCGTGATCCCCGACGACCGCCTGCGCGAGCTGATGGACCGCCTGGAGACGCTGGAAGAGCTGCTGCCCGAGCAGGCCGACGTCGAGATCGACGAATCACTGGTGCTGGACCTGTCGGGGCACCAGAACTCCGGGCTCGAGGTCGTGCTCGACGGCGGCTCGATGCCGACGCCGGCGATGCTGGCCTGGGCGCGCGAACTGCAGGTGGGCAGTTGGTTCATGCTCGAACGCGCCGGCCAGCGCGAGCCCGTGCAGCTGGCGTGGCACGGCATGCGCAAGCAGCTGTCGCTGTTCGTCACGCCGCAGGCTCGCTGCGTGCTGTTCCAGCAGCATCGGCTGGCCAGCTACCTGCAGGCCGGGCTGATCGTGCCGGCGCAGGACGAGGCTTTGACCGTGCGCGCCACGCGCAGCGCGCTGGCCAAGCTGGACGTGGACGCCGAGCGCCTGCTGAACTGAGCCGGATTCACCCTCTCGCGCCGGCGCGCGAGGGCAGGGTGAGGATGTCAGTGAATCAGCCGCTCTTCCGGCATCACGAAGAGCTCGTCGAGGATCAAGGCATCCGGTTCCTCGCCCAGGCTCCAGAAGACCATCAGCACGATGATCTTGAGGTCGTCCAGTTCGACCGGACCGTCACCGACGGCCATCGCGCGGTCGATGACCATCTCGCGCATCGGCGCCGGCAGCACGCCCGCCGATTCGAGGAAAGCGATAAAGCCGATCGAGCCTTCACCCAGGCCTTCGCTTTCGTCGGCGGTATAGATGCGCATGCTGCCCGGCACCGGCGTGCCGGCGCAGGCCTGGGCGCTGCTGGCCAGACCGTCGAGCCAGCGCAAGGCGTCCTGGATTTCTTCGCGTTCGAACCCCACGGCCGAAAGCTTGCGGGAGAGCTGCTTCGGGTCGGGGCAGGCGTCGGGGCGCCAGTAGTTCTCGTAGAGATAGACCAGCACGTCGAACATGA
>CAYJOA010000207.1:4310-6129 GCA_964371495.1 uncultured Rubrivivax sp. | reverse complement strand
CGTCACGGGCCGGACACGACAGTGTCATCGTGCGACGGAATGCTCGCGGCTTCCCCAAACGAGGAGTTCCGAGCATGGCTCAAAGCATTCTTGACGACGACGGTGTTTCCAATCCGTCGCGCAACCTCGCGCTGACCGACGTCGTCGAGCGGGCGATCGCAGCACGTCCCAGCCGGCGCCGGCTGCTGCTGACCGGCCTGGGCGCCGCGGCGCTGCCCTTCCTGGGTGGCCTGGCCGCCTGCGGCGGCAGTGACGACGACGAAGCGGCTGCGCCGGTGGCACCCGTCGCGCCGCCCGAGCAGACGCTGGGCTTTGCCGCCGTGGCCACCTCCAGCAGCGACGCCGTGGTGGTGCCGGCGGGCTATGTGGCGGCGGCCTTCCTGCCCTGGGGTGAGCCGGTCAACAGCCTTGCCCCGGCCTGGAAGGCCGATGCCGGCAACAGCGCCACCGAGCAGGAACAGCAGGTCGGCGACAACCACGACGGCATGTGGTTCTTCGGCTTCAATGCCGCTGCCAACGGCTACGGCGACCGCAGCGACGAAGGCCTGCTGGTCGTCAACCACGAGTACATCAATCCCGAGTATTTCTTCGCTCCGGGCACCGATGCTGCCGATTGGCTGCTGCCCTTCACCTACGAGAAGGCACGCAAGGGCCAGGCCGGTCACGGTGCCACGGTGGCGCACGTGCGGCGCGCGGCCGACGGCGGCTGGGAGCACGTGAAGACGTCGCCGTACAACCGGCGCATCCACGGCAACACGCCGATGACGCTGCAGGGCCCGGGCGCCGGCCACGACCTGATGAAGACCGCGGCCGACCCCTCCGGCAGCGAGGTGCTGGGCATGCTCAACAACTGCGGCGCCGGCTGGACGCCGTGGGGCACCTTCCTCACCTGCGAGGAGAATTTCAACGGCTACTTCGGCAACACCGATCCTGCCGGCCGCGTGCTCACGGCGCTGGAGCGCCGTTATGGCGTCGGCACCGATGCCGGCGGCGGCCTGGGCAACGGCTTCGGCTACCGCTGGCACACCGTCGACGCGCGCTTCGACATCGCCGCCAACGCGAACGAGCCGAATCGCTTCGGCTGGGTGGTCGAGATCGACCCGTTCAGCCCGGGCAGCAAGCCGGTCAAGCGCACCGCGCTGGGCCGCTTCAAGCACGAGAACGCCGAGCTCGTGGTGGCCGCGAACGGCCGGGTCGTCGTCTACATGGGCTGCGACGAGCGCAACGAGTACGTGTACAAGTTCGTCTCCGCCGGAACCTTCGACCGCGCCAACCCGACCAGCGCCGCCAACCGCCGGCTGCTCGAAGAGGGCACGCTGTACGTGGCGCGCTTCGACGCCGGCACCACGCTCGGCGACAACATGGGTACGGGGGTCTGGGTGCCGCTGATCCACGGCCAGAACGGCCTGACCGAAGCCAACGGCTACACGAGCCAGGGCGACGTGATGATCCGCGCCCGCCAGGCCGCCGACCGCGTGGGCGCGACGATGATGGACCGCCCCGAGTGGGTCGCCGCCAACCCGAAGAAGGCGGGCGAGGTCTATGTCACGCTCACCAACAACAGCCGCCGCGGCGGGACGTCGGTGAACAACGCCGACGGCAGCACCACGGCCGGCTCGGCCCGCCCGCCGGTGGACGACGCCAACCCGCGTGCCAACAACGTGTGGGGCCACATCCTGCGCTGGAACGAAGCCGGCGGCGACGGCACCGCCATGACCTTCACCTGGGACATCTTCGTGCTGGCCGGCCAGCCGTCGGTGACCGATGCCCGCAAGCCGTCGGCCAACATCACGCTGGACAACCTGTTCAACAGCCCGGA
>CAYJOA010000207.1:0-4210 GCA_964371495.1 uncultured Rubrivivax sp. | reverse complement strand
CGACCCTGAGCGACAACGACATCGCGCGCAATGCCACGGCGTTTTCGCAGTGGCCGACCGCCGGTGCGCGGCCGCGCTCGGCCACCGTCGTCGTGCGCCGCAGCGATGGCGGTGTGGTCGGCACCTGAGGCCGCGCGCCGGCGTCGTCACGAGGGGCCCTGCGGGGCCCTTTGCCATAGTGCGCCCGGCAGCGCAAACATGACGGCCTTATCAAAGCAACGCGACTTCCAGCCTCTCCTTGCGTTGCTTCCAATCGGGCATCACCTGACCAAGCAGCCTGAAGAACCGCCCATCGTGGTCCCGGTGCTTGATGTGGCACAGCTCGTGGATCACCACGTATTCGATGCAGGGCCGCGGGGCACGCACCAGGTTGAGGTTCAAGGTCATGGTGCCGGCACGCGACAAGCTGCCCCAGCGTGACTGCATGATGCGCACGATCAGGCGCGGGTGTTCGATGCCCTTGAATTGGCGCAGGCCGGCAACCAGGACTTCGCTGAAAACGGCCCGCGCACGGTCGAGATACCAGCGGTGCAACAGCGTCTTGACGCGTTCCGCGTCGGCAGCGAGAGGCACGCTGACGAGCAAGTGGCTGCGCGCGAGCCTGACGCCCGGTGTCTCATCTTGCACCAGCTTCAGCCGGACCTGCCGGCCCAGGTAGAGGTGCGACTCCCCGCTCACGTACTGCCGGGCCGGGGTGCGCGGGCGATAGCGGTCGAACTCCGCCAGTTGCCGGCTGATCCAGGCGGCGCGCTTCTTCACCCTCTCGGCCACCAGCGTAGGCGGGCAGCCCATGGGTGCACGCACCAGCACACGGCTGTCGGGATGGACTTCGATGCCCAGCGTCTGCCGCGATGCCAGAAACCGCACCTCGTAGCGAATCGTCTCGCTGCCGTAGCTGACCGTGCCGACCACCTGCGTCACCCCGCCATCCGGTGGCGGGCGAGCTGCATCGTCTTGTCGATGATCTCGTCCATCTCGGCGGTGGAAAGCGGGATGCCGCGCGCGCCCTTCAGCTCGTCATACAGGTAGTCGTCTATCTCGTTCATGGTGCGGCGCTGGGCGTCCAGGTCGTCCCAGTAGCCCACCTTGCCGTTGCGCCGGAAGATCTGCCACACCGCCTTGGCGGACTGCGCGGCCGTCGCCTGCGCTTCGGTGGCCTCGCTCACGTGCGCAGCAACGAAGGGCTGCAGCAGGCCATACACGGCAGCGGCATCGGCGTCGCCGGCCAGCATGGGCGGCAGGTCATCGCCCTTGCGTGTGACCACCGCGTCCTTGATCGCGGTCACGCGCTGCAGGTACTCCAGGTCGGACAGGCGCTTGGCCCGGTAGTCGTCGATGGCCTGCTGGATCATCTTGGAGAACTTGTCGTAGAAGGCCGGGTCCTGGTCCAGCCGCTCGCTGATGGCACGACGGGTGGCGTGGGCGATCATGTCCGCCTTGGCCGCCAGGCTCCTCTCGGCCGTGCTGCCCGCGCCTTGCTCCTGCACCACGTTCTGGAAGGCGGTCTCGTCGAAGATGTTGACCGGCGAGTTCAACTGCACCACTTCGGAAGCCGAGATGTGCGTGTCCAGCAGCTTCTGGATGCGGGGCTCGAAGTCCCGGTAGTCCACCGCTTCGGCGTAGCGCAGCTTCACCGCGGCCTTCAGGTTGACGAAGCGCCTCAAGTCGTTCTTGTAGGCGCGCAGCTTGGGCTCGGGCGTGTCGGTGATGAAGCGTTCGCACGAAAGCGCTATGGCCAGCAGCTTGGCATACGCCGACAAGCGTTCGTAGAACGCGGCGCGCAGCTTCTCGTCGGCCAGCAGGTGCTCGAAGGCTTCCTCGTCGTGACGGTTCTTCACCGTCTTGAACAGGTCCCACAACTCGGCGTGGCGTTGCGGCATTGCGCGGGTGGCTTCGTGGACCGACGCCAGTGCACCCTTGAGGTCTGCTTCGTCGAAGCCCGCCAGCGCGCTGTAGGTGGTGAGCGCCTGGTCCAGCTCGCCCAGCACACCCACGTAGTCGATGATGAATCCGAACTCCTTGGCCTTGGTGCCCGACTCGTCCTCGTACAGGCGGTTGACGCGCGCGATGGCCTGCAGCAGCGAATGGTCCTTCAGCCGGCGCGCTAGGTAGAGCACGGTGTTGCGTGGCGCGTCGAAGCCGGTCAGCAACTTGTCCACCACGATCAGGATCTCGGGCTCGTCGCCGAACTTGAAGGCGTTGACGATCTGCTTGTTGTAGTCGTCTTCCGAGCCGTAGCGCTTCATCATGCGCTGCCAGAAGGCGACCACGGCGTCGGTGGATTCGTCGGCGTCGACCTCGTCGAAACCCTCGCGTTCGTCGGGCGGCGAGATGATGACTTCGCTGCTCACCGCGCCCAGCTCGTCCAGGAACGCCTTGTAGCGCAGCGCCGCGGCCTTGTTGGGCGCCACCAGTTGCGCCTTGAAGCCGGTGCCCTGCCAGTTCTGCCGGTAATGTTCGCTGATGTCGAAGGCGCGCATGTAGATCACCTGCTCGGCCTTGTTCAGCATCTCGGCGCGGGCGTATTTCTTCTTCAAGTCGGCCTGCTGCCGGGCGCTCAAGCCCTGGGTCTGGCGTTCGAACCAGATGTCGATGGCCGCCTGGTTCTGTTCCAGTTCCACCATGCGCCCTTCGTACAGCAGCGGCACGATGGCGCCGTCGGCCACCGCCTGGTCGATGGCATAGGTGTGGATGACGCCGCCGAAGCGGGCGACGTCGCTCTTCTCGCGGCTCAGCAAGGGGGTGCCGGTGAAGCCGATATAGCAGGCGCGGGGGAACATCTGGCGCATGCGCGCCGAATAACTGCCCAGCTGGGTGCGCTGGGTCTCGTCCACCAGCACGAAGATGTCGGGCGAGCCATCGCTGAACTTCTTGTAGCCCAGCGCCTTGTCGAACTTGTGCACCAGCGTGGTGACGATGTGCGCCTGGCCGTCGCCCACCAGTTCCAGCAGGTGGCGGCCGCTTTCGGCGCGATCGGGCGAAAGGCCGCAGGCGGCGAAGGTGTTGCCCAGTTGCTTGTCCAGGTCCACGCGGTCGGTCACCAGCACGATGCGCGGGTTGCGTATGGCAGCGTCCAGCGCCAGCGCGCGCGCCAGCATCACCATGGTGAGTGACTTGCCCGAACCCTGCGTGTGCCAGACGATGCCGCCCTGGCGCGTGCCCTGGTCGTCCACCTGCTTCACGCGCTGCAGCACCTCGCGGATGGCCAACACCTGCTGGTAGCGCGCGATCTTGCGCACGCCGCCGTCGAACACCGTATAGGCCCAGGCCATTTCCAGCATGCGCTCCGGCCGGCACAGGGCGTAGAGCGTGCGGTCCTGTTCGGTGACCTGGCGGCGCACCAGGTAGGGCGCGGCGTCTTCGCGAACGCCGAGTTCGGCAAACGCCAGGTCGAACAAAGAGGCTTTCACCGATTCCGGCAGCGGGCGTTCCAGCAGCGGCGTAAGGGCATCGTCCGCCACGTCTTCCTTCCACTTCGACCAGAAGCGGGCCGGCGTGCCGGTGGTGGCATATCGAGCCTCGTTCTTGTTCAGCGCCAGCACCATCTGCGCGTAGGTATACAGGCGCGGGATGTATTCGTCGCGCTGGTTGCGGATGGTCTGCGAGATGGCCTGGGCCACCTCGACACCGGGCGATTTGCACTCGATGACCACGAAGGGAATGCCGTTGACGAACAGCACGATGTCGGGCCGGCAGGTTTCCACGCTGCGCGTGCGCTCCACGCTGAATTCGGCCGCCACGTGGTAGACGTTGTTGGCCGGGTGGCGCCAGTCCACGTAGTTGAGCGTGAAGCTCTTCAGGTCGCCTTCGACCGACTGTTCCAGCGCCACGCCCAAGGTGAGCAGGTCGTAGGCCGCCTCGTTGGTCTTGAGCAGGCCGTCGTACTTGAGGTGCTTCAGCCGCTGGATGGCGCTCTGGATGTTCTCTTCGCTGAACAGGTGGCTGCCGCCCTTGTGCTGGATGCGGTTCAGCGTTTTCAGCTGCCCGCGCAGCACTTCTTCCAGCAGCACGTTGCCGGCCTTGCCGCCGCGCGCGGCGAGTGCCTCGGCCGGTGTCAGGTACTGGTAGCCCAGATTGACCAGCACCTGCAGGGCCGGAATCTGCGAGAGGAATTTCTCGTCGAAACGGAAGGCGTCCATCAGGCGGTCTCCTCGCAGCGCGTGGGCAGGCGCCAGTGGCCGGTGAGCAGCTTCTGCATCAGGCCGCGTTT
>CAYJOA010000206.1:0-6271 GCA_964371495.1 uncultured Rubrivivax sp. | reverse complement strand
GTGCGTAAAGCCGCAGGCTAGGAGGCTGAGCGGCTTCTGCCGCGCGGACTCCTAGTCGCGCTGCTGGCTCGTCTGCCCTGAGGCCACGTCAGCCTTCCAGCCGCTTCTGGAACACCAGCCCCGCGTGTTCGCGCAGGGCGTGGAACTTGATCTTCGGCCAGTTGCTTTCGATGGCACGCAGCTCGGGAGCGTACTCCACCAGCACCGTAGGCGCGTCGACCGCGTCGTAGGCCACGCGGTGGGCGTTGCCGTCGATGAAACGCTTGAGCTCGCGCTCGTCGGCGGCGGCGCCCTCCCCGGTTTCGCAGGTCACCCAGCGCGCCACCTGGTAGCGGCTGGGCATGATGCGCGCCTTGCAGCCGTATTCGTGCTCCAACCGGTGCGCGACGACTTCGAACTGCAGCTGACCCACCGCACCCAGCAGAAGCACGCTGCCGACGAGCGGCCGGAAGACCTGGATCGCCCCCTCTTCGCCGAGCTGCGTCAGGCCGGCCTTGAGCTGCTTGGTCTTCAGCGGGTCGGCCACTTCGACGCTGCGGAACATCTCGGGCGCGAAGAAGGGCAGCCCGGTGAACTGCAGCACCTCGCCTTCGGTCAGCGTGTCGCCGAGCTGCAGCACGCCGTGGTTGGGGATGCCGATGATGTCGCCGGCAAAGGCCTCGTCGAGCAGTTCGCGGCGCTGGCTGAGGAAGCTCACCACCGTGTTCGGCCGCAGCTCCTTGCCGCTGCGCGACACCTTCAGCCGCATGCCGCGCTCGAAGTGGCCGCTGGCCACGCGCACGAAGGCGATGCGGTCGCGGTGTGCCGGGTCCATGTTGGCCTGGATCTTGAAAACGACGCCGGTGAACTTGGGCTCCTCGGGGTGCACGACACGCTGGATGGCGCTGCGGCTGCCGGGCGCCGGCGCCAGGTCGACCAGCGCGTCGAGCACCTCGCGCACGCCGAAGTTGTTGACCGCCGAGCCGAAGAACATCGGTGACTGGTGGCCGGCCAGGAAGGCGTGCGGCTCGAACACCGGCGCCGCGTCGGTGAGCAGTTCGATCTCGCCCTGGGCCTGTTCGTACTGCATGCCGAAACGCTGCGCGTAGGCCGGGTTGTCCAGTCCGGCCAGGATCTCGTCGTTGCGGTGGTCGCGGTCCTCGCCCGGGCTGAAGACGCGCATCTGCTTCGCGCGCAGGTCCATCACGCCGTGGAAGGCCTTGCCCATGCCCACCGGCCAGGTGAAGGGCACGATCTCCATGCCGAGCTCGCGCTCGATCTCGTCCATCAGCGCCAGCGGCTCCTTGACCTCGCGGTCCATCTTGTTGACGAAGGTCAGGATCGGCGTGTGGCGCGCGCGGCAAACCTGCAGCAGCCGCCGCGTCTGCGGCTCGACGCCGTTGGCGGCGTCGATGACCATCAGCGCCGCGTCGACCGCGGTCAGCACGCGGTAGGTGTCCTCGCTGAAGTCCTGGTGGCCGGGGGTGTCGAGCAGGTTGATGACGCAGTCGCGGTATTCCATCTGCATCACGCTGGACGCCACCGAGATGCCGCGCTGCTTCTCGATCTCCATCCAGTCGCTGGTGGCGTGGCGCGTGGCCTTGCGCGCCTTCACGCTGCCGGCGATCTGGATGGCGCCGCTGAACAGCAGCAGCTTCTCCGTCAGCGTCGTCTTGCCGGCGTCGGGGTGGCTGATGATGGCGAAGGTGCGGCGGCGGCGGACTTCGGGCGCGATGCGTGAGGCGTCGGTGGACATGGCGGCGGGCAGGGGAATCGGCGATTATCCGATGCGTGCCCGCGCCAGCGGGCATCGCGGCGCAGCCCTGCCGCCGCGGCGCCCCGGGCCGCGCTTCAAACAGCCGGCGCGACCAACCCTGCGGACGAGACGTCGACCGACGCGAAATCCGCCGCCAGCTTCCTGCGCATGCGCACCAGGTCCTTGTGGTAGCGCTTGGCCAGCAGTTCCTTCTGCCGGTCGTCGAGGATGCGCCCGGCGACCTTGAAGAACTTCTTCTCTTCTTCCTTGAGGTGATGGCGCACCTTCTCGCTCAGTTCCTTGGCGGTCTGCAGCCAGTCGGCACCGCTCTTGTCGCGCACGCTCAGCTCGTCGAGCAGCTCTTCGATCTCATGGTGCTCCGACAGCGCGTGGCGCGACACCGACAGCCCGGCGTCGGTGAGCAGCAGCGGAACGTAGACGAAACGCTCTTCGGCGGCGGCGTGCGCTTCGAGCTCCACCTTGAGCTGCAGGAACAGCAGTTCGCGGCGCGCCACGTTGGCGCGCGTGGCGGTCAGCTGCCGGCACAGGCTGCGCTGGATCTCGTGGCTTTCGTGCAGCAGTTCGAAGAGTGTCATGGTGGCCGCCCTCATTCTTCGAGCAGGCTGCGCAGCATCCACGCCGTCTGCTCGTGCACCGTCAGGCGTTGTGTCAGCAGGTCGGCGGTCGGCTCGTCGCCGGCCTTGTCGGCGAGCGGGAAGACGCTGCGCGCGGTGCGCGCCACGGCCTCGTGGCCGTCGACCAGGATCTGCACCATCTCCAGCGCCTTGGGCGGCGTGGCGGGGGCGTCCTTCAACGAACTCAGCTTGCCGAACTGCGCGTAGGACCCCGGCGCCGGGTGGCCGAGCGAGCGGATGCGCTCGGCGACCGGGTCCACCGCGTTCCACAACTCGGTGTACTGGACCATGAACATGGCGTGCAGCGTGTTGAACATCGGCCCCGTCACGTTCCAGTGGAAGTTGTGCGTGGTCAGGTACAGCGTGTAGGTGTCGGCAAGCAGGCGCGACAGCCCGCCGGCGATGGCGGCGCGGTCCTTCTCGCCGATGCCGATGTTGATGGCCGCTGCGCGGCCGGTGGTCTTGCTCTTGGCCATGAAACGCTCCTTCGTATGGGACAGGCCCCGACTCTAGCGAAGGCTGGATGCCGGGGCCTGAGAGATGTCAAGCCGCGGCGCGTTCGGCCAGGGCCGCGCGCACGGTGGCGCCGTAAGCCGGGTCGGCGCGGTCGAAGTGCGCCAGCTGCCGCTCGACGATGAAGGCCGGCACGCCGGCCATCGCCGCCGCGATGTTCTGGCCCAGGCGCCGGCGCTGGCCCGCGTCGAACAGGCGGAACAGGTTGCCGGCCTGGGTGTAGTCGTCGGTGCCCGCACGGTGGTCGTGGCGTGCCGCGCTGCCGCTCAGGCGCAGCGGCGGCTCGGCGACGCCGGGGTCCTGCGCTGCGCCGCCGAAGGAGTTGGGCTCGTAGTAGGCGTCGGCCGCGCCGGTCTTGGCGCCGAAGAAGTTCATCGCGCCGTCCTTGTGATAGTGGTGCACCGGGCACTTGGGCGCGTTCACCGGCAGCGCCTCGTAGTGCGTGCCCAGGCGGTAGCGGTGCGCGTCGGCGTAGCTGAACAGCCGCGCCTGCAGCATCTTGTCGGGGCTGAAGCCGATGCCGGGCACGACGTTGCTGGGGCTGAAGGCGGCCTGCTCGATCTCGGCGAAGTAGTTCGTCGGGTTGCGGTCGAGCTCCATCACGCCGACCTCGATCAGCGGGTAGTCGGCATGCGGCCAGACCTTGGTCAGGTCGAAGGGGTTGTACGGCGTCTTCTCGGCGTCCAGCTCGGGCATCACCTGCACGCACACCCGCCACTGCGGGAATTCGCCCTTCGCGATGCTGCCGAACAGGTCTTCCTGGAAGCTTTCGCGCGTGCGGCCAACCACGGCCGCGGCCTCGGCGTTGGTCAGCGTGCGGTGGCCCTGGCGGGTCTTGAAGTGGAACTTGATCCAGTAGCGCTCGCCGGCGTCGTTCCAGAAGCTGTAGGTGTGGCTGCCGAAGCCGTCCATGAAACGCGGACTCGCCGGGATGCCGCGGTCGCTCATCAGGATCGTCACCTGGTGCAGGCTCTCGGGCGACAGGCTCCAGAAGTCCCAGGCCGCGGTGTTGCTGCGCAGGTTGCTCGCCGGGTGGCGCTTTTGCGTGTGGATGAAGTCGGGGAACTTCAGCGGGTCGCGGACGAAGAACACCGGCGTGTTGTTGCCCACCAGGTCCCAGTTGCCCTCTTCGGTGTAGAACTTGACCGAGAAGCCGCGCACGTCGCGCTCGGCGTCGGCGGCGCCGGCTTCGCCGGCCACGGTGGAGAAGCGGGCCAGCAGCGCGGTCTTCTTGCCCACCGCGCCGAAGAGCTTGGCGCGCGTGTAGCGGGTGATGTCCTGCGTCACCGTGAAGGTGCCGAAAGCACCCCAGCCCTTGGCGTGAACGACGCGCTCGGGGATGCGTTCGCGGTTCTGGTGCGCCAGCTTCTCGAGCAGCTGCCAGTCCTGCATCAACAGCGGGCCACGCGGTCCGGCGCTGAGCGAATTCTGGTTGTCGGCCACGGGGGAGCCCGCGGTGGTGGTCATCACGGGGCAGCTCGGCTTGCTCTGGCTCATCGTCGTCTCCTGGGCAGTGGCATCCCGTACGCGGGACAGGCCAGGAGCTTAGATGTTTCCTATCGACAGGACAAATTGAATAGTCTTAATCCCACGATAGCCGGCCGCGATCGGCCATGCCGGGGCTGGCCCCCTGCGTTCAGTCGGTCAGCCGCTTGACCCCGGGCAGCGGGCAGGCATAGATGCAGTTGCGCAGCGCCGCGATCGCCTCGTAGCGTGGGAAGGTGCGCCGCCAGGCCAGCACGACGCGGCGCGTCGGCACCGGGGCGGCGAACTTGACGTAGCGGATGTGCGGCTGCACGTCCTTGGGCACGCTCAGGCAGGGCACCACGGTCACGCCCATGCCGGAGGCCACCATGTACTTGATGGTCTCCAGCGAGCTGCCCTCGAAGCTCTTGCGGATGCCTTCGGCGTTGCTGGCAAAACGCGCGTACTCGGGGCAGACCTCGAGCACGTGGTCGCGGAAGCAGTGCCCGGTGCCCAGCAGCAGCATGGTTTCCTGCTTCAGTTCCTCGGCCGTGATCGACTTGCGCTTGGCCAGCGCGTGGCCGGCGGGCACGGCGGCGACGAAGGGTTCGTCGTACAGCGGCGCGACCGCCAGCCCGGTGTCGGGAAAGGGCTCGGCCATGATCGCGCAGTCCAGCTCACCGGTGCGCAGCATCTCCAGCAGCTTGGCGGTGAAGTTCTCCTGCAGCATCAGCGGCATCTGCGGCACCTGCTCGATGGCCTGGCGCACCAGGTCGGGCAGCAGGTAGGGGCCGATGGTGTAGATGATGCCCAGCCGCAGCGGCCCGGACACCGGGTCCTTGCCGCGCTTGGCGATCTCCTTGATCGCCGCCGCCTGCTCGATGACCTGCTGCGCCTGGCGCACGATCTGATCGCCCAGCGGCGTCACGCTGACTTCGCTGGCGCCGCGTTCGAAGATCCTGAGGTCGAGCTCTTCCTCCAGCTTCTTGACGGCCACGCTGAGCGTCGGTTGCGAGACGAAGCAGGCCTCGGCGGCACGGCCGAAGTGCTTCTCGCGCGCGACGGCGACGATGTACTTGAGTTCGGTCAGGGTCATGTCGCAATTGTCGCGCCTGCAGCGCGCCTCAGGCCTTCAGGTACTCGGCGCGCCCGGCCAGCCAGCGTGTCACGTGCGCCGCGGCCGCCGCCGGGTGCTGGCGCAGCAGCCGCGGCGCCAGCGCGCGCGCGCGCTGCAGCAGCGCGCTGTCGTGCTGCAGGTCGGCGAAGCGCAGCAAGGCGTCGCCGCTCTGGCGCGCGCCCATGAATTCGCCGGGCCCGCGGATGTCGAGGTCGCGGCGCGCGATCTCGAAGCCGTCGTTGGTTTCCGCCATGGCCTGCAGCCGTGCCTTGCCGGTGGCCGACAGCGGCGGCGTATACAGCAGCACGCACACGCTGGCCACTTCACCCCGACCGACACGCCCGCGCAGCTGGTGCAGCTGCGCCAGGCCGAAGCGCTCGGCGTGTTCGATCACCATCAGGCTGGCGTTGGGCACGTCGACGCCGACCTCGATGACGGTGGTGGCCACCAGCAGCTTCATCTGGCCGCCGCTGAACAGCGACATCACCGCCGCCTTCTCGGCCTGCGGCAAACGGCCGTGCAGCAGGCCGACCATCACGCCGGGCAGCGCGGCGCCGAGCTCGGCGTGGGTGGCGGTGGCGTTCTGCAGGTCGAGGTGCTCGCTCTCCTGCACCAGCGGGCACACCCAGTAGACCTGGCGGCCACGGGCGACCTCGTCGCGGATGCGCGCCATCACCTGCTCGCGTCGGCTGTCGGCGAAGACCTTGGTCAGCACCGGCGTGCGGCCGGGCGGCAGTTCGTCGATGGTGCTGACGTCGAGGTCGGCGAAATAGCTCATCGCCAGCGTGCGCGGGATCGGCGTCGCGC
>CAYJOA010000205.1:0-6313 GCA_964371495.1 uncultured Rubrivivax sp. | reverse complement strand
ACAGCAGCGTGCCGGCGGCCGACATCTCCTTCAGCCGGTGCACGCCGGTGGTCGTCTCTTCGGTGACGCCGATGATCTGCGCGCTCTTGCGGCTGTACCAGGTCGCGTCCTGCGCCAGCTTGGCCTTGATCGCGGCGTAGAGGATCGTCTCTTCCTCGCTGCCGGGTTTGTCCAGCACCGAACGGTCCTTCTCGGCGCGTTGTCCCAGGTGCATCAGCAGCGTGGCGTCGCCGCCGTCGTCGAGGATCATGTTCGGGCCCTCGCCAACGCTGCCCTTGGCGCCGAACTCGAAGATGCGGTGCGTGTAGTCCCAGTAGTCGCTCAGCGTCTCGCCCTTGTAGGCGAACACCGGCGTGCCCTTGACGACCAGCGCCGCGGCGGCGTGGTCCTGGGTGCTGAAGATGTTGCAGCTGGCCCAGCGCACCTGCGCCCCGAGGGCCTGCAGCGTCTCCACCAGCACGGCGGTCTGGATCGTCATGTGCAGGCTGCCGGTGATGCGGGCGCCCTTCAGCGGTTGCTGGGCGGTGAATTCCTCGCGGATCGCCATCAGGCCGGGCATCTCGGTCTCGGCGATCTTGATTTCCTTGCGGCCCCAGTCGGCCAGCGACAGGTCGGCCACGGCGCTGTCGGGAAACTGCGCGGCGCTGGGCAGGGGTTTCAATGCGGCATTCATCGTCAGGCTCCAAACGGTTGAGGAACCTGCACGGGCACGCGGGGGAGGGGAGGGACCACTCACCGACGAGACCACTCGTGCAGGTGAGCGCAGTTGCAATGAAGTCCGAGCTGCGACGTGACCTGCGTGCAGGTCGGTCGGCGCCGGAATTTCACTCATCCGAGCCTGGCCTCAAGCGGTTGAGGTTGCAACGCTCCTCGGAAGCCGGGAAGTATAGCCAGCCGGTGCCGGCCTTGCACGGCGCGCCGGCGTCAGGCGTCGGACGCCGGCGTGAACTCCTCCGCGTGTCCGGCCACCAGCGCGGCGCGGCCGACGATCAGCGTGTCGACCTTGCCGATGGACGGCACGTCCTTCTTCGTGTACGGAAGCCGGTGCAGCAGGTAGCGGATGGCGTTGAGCCGTGCGCGCTTCTTGCAGTCCGACTTGATCACCGTCCACGGCGCGTCGGAGGTGTCGGTGTGCAGGAACATCGCCTCCTTGGCCAGCGTGTAGGCGTCCCATTTGTCCAGCGAGGCCAGGTCGACCGGGCTCAGCTTCCACTGCTTGAGCGGGTGCGCCTTGCGCTCCTTGAAGCGGCGGCGTTGCTCGGCGCGGCTGACCGAGAACCAGAACTTGAAGAGGTGCACGCCGCTGCGCACCAGGTGGCGCTCGAACTCGGGCGTCTGGCGCATGAACTCGTCGTACTCGGCGTCGGTGCAGAAGCCCATCACCCGCTCGACGCCGGCGCGGTTGTACCAGCTGCGATCGAAGAGCACGATCTCGCCGCGCGTCGGCAGGTGTTCGATGTAGCGCTGGAAATACCACTGCCCGCGCTCGATCTCGCTCGGCTTTTCCAGCGCCACCACGCGGGCGCCGCGCGGGTTGAGGTTCTCCATGAAGCGCTTGATGGTGCCGCCCTTGCCGGCGGCGTCGCGGCCTTCGAACAGGATCACGACACGCTGGCCGCTGTCCTTGACCCAGGCCTGCAGCTTGAGCAGCTCGACCTGCAGGCGGTATTTCTGCTTCTCGTAGGCGCGCCGCGACATCAGGTTCTTGTACGGGTAGCCGCCCTCGCGCCAGCCGGGCGCGAGTTCGGTGTCGGGGTCGACGCCGTCGGCGGGCCTGTCGGCGGCGCGGTCGAACAGCGCCCGCCGCAGTGTCTTCACCTCGTCGGGCGAGGCGCCGTCGATGAGCGCCCGCAGCTCACCCAGCCAGCCCGACGTCGAACCGTCGCCGGCCTTGGCATGGGCGGCCAGGATGTCGGCCAGTGCCTGCTCCTTGACGACCTCGGCACGCGTGGTGGCACGCGAGACGAGTTCACGTTCGATCGATCGCTTCTGCAGCGACGCCGGCACGTCGCCGGCATCGACCGGCCTGGGCTGTGCCCGCGACCTCGCCGCCGGCGCGGGCGGTCGTGTGGTGTCGGCGGGGCGCGGCGTCGGCGTGGGCTTGGGCCTGCGCTTGGCGGGCGGTGCGGCGGCGGTATCCTTGGCCATGGCTGAGTGGGGTGTCGAAGAGTCGATGATCGCAACGTCGTGCCCGCCTTCGCTCGTCGCCTGTACGGCGGCGTCGGGCGCGGGCGGCGCGGCATGAACGGCGGGCCTGCGCAGCCCCTGTCGGCGCTGCCCCGGGCGGCCTGGCGCCACGTCGTCGGCATCATGACCGATATCGACGATACCCTCACCGCCGACGGCCGGCTCGACCCGGCTGCCGAACGGGCGCTGTGCAGTCTGCAACAGGCCGGGATTCCCGTCATCGCGATCACCGGTCGGCCGCTGGGCTGGAGCGAGCCCTTTGCGCTGGCCTGGCCGGTGGCGGCCATCGTCGCCGAGAACGGCGCCGTGGCCCTGATTCGCGACGACGCCCGGCTGAATGTCGAGTTTGCCCAGGACGAAGCCACGCGCCGGCGCAACGCCGTCCGACTGCAGGAGGTGGCGCAGCGTGTGCTGCGAGAGGTACCCGCCGCCGTGCTCGCACGCGACAGCGCCGGCCGTGTCACCGACATCGCGGTCGACCACAGCGAGTTCACGCAGCTCGACGCGGCGGCCATCGCGCGCGTGCTGGCGCTGATGCGCCAGGCCGGCATGAACGCCACCGTGAGCTCGATCCACGTCAACGGCTGGTTCGGCAGCCACGACAAGCTCAGCGCCGCGCACTGGATGGTGCGGCGGCTGTACGGCCGTGATCTCGCGGCGGAGATCGGGCGCTGGGTCTACGTCGGCGACTCGACCAACGACCAGGCCATGTTCGCCGCCTTCCCGTTGAGCGTGGGCGTGGCCAACCTGCGCCGCTTCGCCGCCGAGCTGCACACCTGGCCGGCCTACATCACCGAGGGCGAACGCGGCGCCGGTTTTGCCGAAGTCGCGGCGCACGTGCTGGCGGCGCGCGGCAGGGCATGACGCAGTCGCGGTCGCTGGCGGCAGCGCTGGCCCTCGCGCTGGCGGCGGCGGTGTCGCTGGGGCTGGCGCGTTTTTCCTATGCCCTGCTGCTGCCGCCGATGCGTGCCGACCTCGGCTGGAGCTACTTCACCGCCGGCGCGATGAACACCGTGAACGCCGGCGGCTATCTCGTCGGTGCGCTGCTGGCGCAGCGCGCCTTGCGCCGTTTCGACGCGCGCGCGGTGATGCTGGCCGGCGGCGCCATTGCGGCGTTGCTGCTGCTGGCCCATGGCGGCGTGCGCAGCGACGCCATGCTCTACCTGCTGCGCGGCCTCACCGGCGTGGCCAGCGTCGCCAGCTTCGTCGGCGGTGGCCTGCTGGCGGCGCGGTTGGCGAGCGCGAACACGGGGCGCGCCGGACTCGTGCTCGGCATCTACTACGGCGGCGTCGGCATCGGCATCGTCGCCTCGGTGGCGATCGTGCCCGGCCTCGTGGCGCCGGCGTCACACTGGCCGGCGGCCTGGGTCGCCCTCGGTGTCGTGGCGCTGCTGGCCACCGCGTGCACGGCCGCGCTCACCCGCAGCCTGGGGATGCCGGCGTGGGTCGGCGCGGCCCGCGGGTCGTTTGCCTGGCGGCGTTTCTGGCCGGCGCTGGCCGCCTACACGATGTTCGGCTTCGGCTACATCGGCTACATGACCTTCGTCGTGACGCTGCTGCGCGAGCAGGGGCAGGGCGGTGCGGTGGTCAACGCCTTCTACGCGCTGCTGGGTGTCGGTGTCGTGGCGTCGTCGTGGCTGTGGGCGGGACTGCTGCAGCGCTGGCGCGGCGGCGGTCCGCTGGCGCTGCTGAACGCACTGCTCGCACTGGCCACCGCCTTGCCGGTGCTGAGTGCGCAGCGGGGTGTCGTCTTCGCGTCGGGGCTGTTGTTCGGCAGTGTCTTCCTGTCCCTGGTCGCTTCGACGACCGCGCTGGTGCGCCACAACTGCGCGCCGGCGGACTGGCCGGCGGGCATTGCCGCCTTCACGATCGTCTTCGCCGCCGGGCAGATCGCAGGACCCAGCGTCGTCGGCCTGATCGCCGACGGTCCCGGCGGCCTCGAACGCGGCTTCATGCTCAGCGCCGCGGCGCTGGCGCTGGGGGCCGCGCTCGCCGCGGCGCAGCGGCCGCTCAGCGCGGCGGCGGCGCGAGCGTGACGCGCAGGCCCAGGCGCCACCACATCGCCGCCAGCGCCAGGAAGCCGAGCACGAAGACCAGCGCGCCCCACCATTCGGTGACGTTTTCGATGCGTGCCTTGAGCTCGTCGTCGAACACGGCGGCGACGATGGCGTTGACGATGCCCAGCGTGACCAGGAATACGGCCAGGCCGGCCAGCGCATGCAGCAGCAGCCGCGGCAGCACGAGACGCCCGCTCGCCGCCAGCCGCAGCACCGCATTGCCCGCCAGCAGCAGGCACAGGCAGGTGAAGCCGAAATACACCACCGTGCCGTACTGGCGCAGCCAGCGGTAGAACTGCCCCTCGGTGCCGAGAAAGGTGCCGTAGAGCACCAGCGCCAGCGCCGCCGTCAGGCCCAGCGGCGCCAGCGCGCGCAGCCCCGGCGTCGAGCCCAGGCCGCTGCGCAGCCAGCGTGCGGCCAACAGCCACACCAGGCCCTGCAGCGTGGCGGCGGGCAGCATCAGGGCGCGGAAGACATGGTTCGGCAGTTCGTGGCGCGCGGCGCGGCTGATCGATACGCAGCCGTCGACGAACGGGTTGCATGCCGGCACCAGGCCGGCGCGCACCGCCAGCCACAGCGCCAGCAGCGATGCGGTCGCAGGCAGCAGCGCGGCCAGCAACGCCAATGGCCACACCGGCAGCGACAGCAGGCGCTCGGCAGGCGGCGGGCTGGGGTCGGTCATCGATGTCCGCCGCTGCCGGTGTGCCGCCCGCCGTCAGTCCGCATGTCGCCGGGCCGCGGCGCCGCGGGGCTGCAGGAAGGCTTCGAGCTGCGCCAGCTCCTCGTCGAGCGCGGCGCGGAAGCCACGCTCGCGCGGCGGCTGGCCGCTGACATAGCCCAGCTCGGCCTGCACCGTGCGGCGGTCCGGCGCCAGCGCCAGGTTGCCCCAGCCGACGACACGGTCGCGCCACAACAGCGGCAGCGCGTAGTAGCCGCGAACGCGCTTGGGCGCCGGCGTATAGGCCTCGAATCGGTAGGCCCAGCCCCACAGGGCTTCGAAGCGGCGGCGGTCCCAGACCACGGGGTCGAAGGGGGCGAGCAGGCGCACCCGGTCGGGCACCGCGTGGCGGCGCGACGCCGGCTGGTCAGCGGCCGGCCAGTACCAGGTCAGCCCGTCGACGCGGGCCGCGGGCAGCCGCAGCTTCGCGCGCGCCAGCGCCGCGGCCCGGCCGTCGGCCCATTGCGGCGCACCGTAGCGCAGGTGCGCGACGAGTTCACTCAAGCTGCGTTCGGGCAGCGGCGCGTACTTGCCGACCACCAGGTCGACCAGCGCGTCGAGCGCCGCGGCCGGGTCGGCTGCCGGCGGCTGCGGCGCGCGTGCCGTGTACAGCCGTACGCCGCCCTCGCGGCGGGCGATGCGCAGCAGGCCGCGGTAGTGCATGCCGTCGAGCAGCTGCGTGCTAGCGTTGCTGCTGCCGCCGAACCAGTTCGTGGCCTTGCCATGCGCGAAGTGGGCATCGACCTGGCGCGGGTGCACGACGCCGTGTTCGCGCACGAACTCCAGCACCGCCTGCGCCTGGGCCCAGCGTGCCTTCGGCCAGCTCGTGCGCGGCGTGCGCGGGTGCATCAGGGCCTGCACCTGCCGCGGCAGGAAGCCGTAGTTGACGAAGTAGTCCTCCTCGATCGCCAGCCGTGGATAACGCGCCTCCAGGTCGCCGGCGCGGTAGCCGAGCACGCGCGGGCGCAGCGTCAGGTCCTGCGCCCGTGCCGGGGCGCGGATCGGGTCGGCCTGCACGAAGCCGAGCCGCGCGATCGCCTTCGGCAACGTCGTCGGCTCGAACAGGCTGCGTGCGACCGCATAGCGACGCAGTTCGTCCAGCGTCGGCGCCTTCACGTCGGCGCCTGTGCGCGGACGCGGCCGACGACGCGGCGGCGCTTCGGCGGCGGTGGGGACGGCGGCCGTGCCATGGCGCGATCAGGCCAGCGCGGCGCGCTGGGCCTTGGGCAGCCGCGGCAGCCTGCGCGTGCGCGGCCGGCCGGCCGCAACATGCAGCCAGGCCGCCGCCGGCCCCTAGCCCCCCCCCCCCGCGGCCCGCAGCGCCCCGGTGGGCGCCGCGCCCCCCCCCGGC
>CAYJOA010000204.1:0-6372 GCA_964371495.1 uncultured Rubrivivax sp. | reverse complement strand
GGCGGGCACCTTGCGCTATGCCTTGCGGCGCGGTGCCGCCACCGGACAGGCCGAACTGAGCTGGCGCCCGGCCGCGGGCCGCTACCGGCTGACACTGGACAGCATCGGCCCGGCCGGGCAGCGCCTGGGCTCGGTCAGCCAAGGGGCCCTGGACGCCAGCGGCATCGCGCCCGAGCGCTACACCGAAGGGCGCCGCGGCCGCGAGGCACGGGCCGTCAATTTCCAGCACGAGGCCGGCCGCATCACGTACAGCGGGCCGTCGCTGCAGCACGCCTTGCTGCCTGGCGCGCAGGACCGCCTGAGCTGGATGCTGCAGCTGCCCGCCGTGATCGAAGCCGAACCTGCGCGGCGCGAACCCGGCAGCGAGGTGCTGATGTTCGTGGCGGGCACGCGGGGCGACGCCGAAGTGTGGGTCTTCACGGTGCACGGACGCGACACCGTGCACACACCCGGCGGCGTGGTCGGCGACGCACTGCACCTGCGCCGGCAGCCGCGCCGGCCCTACGACACGCAGGTGGACGTGTGGCTGGACCCGGCGCGGCACCACTTGCCGGTGCGGCTGCACCTGCAGCTGCAGCCCGCGGGCAGCAGCGCCGAGTTCGTGCTCGAGCGGCACACGGCGCCCTGATCCGGGGTGCTGGCTTGAGTTCCAGCCAGCTGCACCCATCTGCATGGCCTGGAGGTTCATGCCATGCAGATGCTCTACAACTCGGACAGCTATGTCGTCGTGCAGTTCGACGTGCCGGGCGCTGGCGAAGGCACGACGCTGCGGCGGGGTGGCTTCGAGATCGTGGACAAGTTCGCGCGCAAGGAGATCTTCATCGAAGGTGCCGTCGCCGACAGCTTCCAGCGTGGGGTCGAGTCCCTGGTCCAGGAGGGCCCCAGCGAGGAGGCGATGGACAACTTCATCGCCGGTTTCACCGCGCTGGCGCAGCAGCCGGTGGTCCTGCACTAGCCCGGGCGGGTCGGCGCCGGGCCGCGCCATGGGACGCTCGCGGCGCGGTGGCGAACGCACTTCCTACAATCGCCCGATGACTCCCCGACCCACCGCCTACACGCGCGGCGCCGCGCTGCCCGCCCTGCTGCAACAGCGCATCGTCATCATCGACGGGGCCATGGGCACCATGATCCAGCGCTACGAGCTGGCCGAGGCCGATTTCCGCAATGCCGCGCTGGCCGGCCACCCGAAAGACCTCAAGGGCAACAACGACCTGCTGGTGCTGACGCGGCCCGACGTGGTGCGCGAGATCCATGCCCAGTACCTGGCGGCGGGCGCCGACATCGTCGAGACCAACACCTTCGGCGCGACGTCGATCGCGCAGGAAGACTACGGCCTGGCGCACCTGGCGCGCGAGATGAACGTCGCCGCCGCGCGCATCGCGCGCCAGGCGGCCGACGCCTGCGCCACGCCCGAACATCCGCGTTTCGTCGCCGGCGCGCTGGGCCCGACACCGCGCACCGCCAGCATCAGCCCCGACGTCAACGACCCCGGCGCGCGCAACACCAGTTTCGACGAGTTGCGTGCCGCCTACCGCGAACAGGCCGCAGGGCTGCTGGAAGGCGGCTGCGACCTGTTCCTGGTGGAGACGATATTCGACACGCTCAACGCCAAGGCCGCGATCTTCGCGCTCGACGAGCTGATGGAGGAAACGGGCGAGCGGCTGCCAGTGATCGTCTCCGGCACCGTGACCGACGCCTCGGGGCGCATCCTCAGCGGCCAGACGGTGGCCGCGTTCTGGCATTCGGTGCGCCACGCACGGCCGCTGGCGGTGGGGCTGAACTGCGCCCTGGGCGCGGCGGTGATGCGGCCCTACATCGAGGAACTGTCCAAGGTGGCCGCCGACACCTACATCAGCTGCTACCCCAACGCCGGCCTGCCCAACCCGATGGCCGAGACTGGCTTCGACGAGACGCCGGCCATCACCGGCGCGCTGATGGAGGATTTCGCGCGCGTGGGCTTCCTCAACATCGCCGGCGGCTGCTGCGGCACGACGCCCGAGCACATCGCCGAGATCGCGCGCCGCGTCGGCGCTTACCGCCCGCGTACGCGGCAGGACCCGCTGTTCAGCGGCCTGCTGGCGGCCTAGATTTCGAGTTTGGTCCCCAGCTCGACGATGCGGTTCGTCGGCAGGTGCAGGAAGTCGGCGGCGCCGGCGGCATTGCGGTGCATGTTGGCGAAAAGCTTCTCGCGCCACAGCGACATGCCGCCGCGCATCCTGGGGATCACGGTGTCGCGGCTGAGGAAGTAGCTGGTCTCCATCACGTCGAGCAGCACGCCGCGACCGGCGAGCAGCTTCAGCGCCTCGGGCACGTCGGGGTCGTTCTTGAAGCCGAAGTGCAAGGTCACCTGCCAGCAGTCGTGGCCCAGCGCTTCGAGCTCGCAGCGGCGGTCCAGTTCGATGCGCGGCACCTCGTGGTGCTGCACGTTGACGAACAGGTTCTGCTCGTGCAGCACCTTGTTGTGCTTGAGGTTGTGCAGCAGCGCCACCGGCGTCGAGCCCTTCTCCGCGCTGAGGAACACCGCCGTGCCCGGCACGCGCAGCGGCGGGCTCAGGAACACCGACTGCATGAAGTCGTCGAGGTCGATGGCTTCCTCGCGCAGCCGCTCGCTCATCAGCGCACGGCCCTGCTTCCAGGTCACCATCAGCGTGAACATGGCGCCGCCGATGGCCAGCGGGAACCAGCCGCCTTCCAGCACCTTCACCACGTTGGCGGCGAAGAATGTCAGGTCGACGACGAAGAAGAAGCCCGTCGCTGCCAGGCACACGGCCAGCGGCAGCCGCCAGGCCCAGCGGATGACGAAGAAGGTCATCACGGTGGTGATGGTCATGTCGATGGTGACCGCGATGCCGTAGGCCGACGCCAGCGCTCCGCTCGAACCGAACACCACCACCGCGAACACGACGCAGACGTAGAGCGACCAGTTGACGAAGGGCACGTAGATCTGCCCGGTGTCGAGTTCGCTGGTGTGCAGCAGCCGCAGCCGCGGCAGGTAGCCCAGCTGCACCGCCTGCTTGCTGACCGAGAACGCCGCCGTGATGAGCGCCTGCGACGCGATCACGGTGGCCGCGGTGGCCAGCACGATGAGCGGGAACAGCGCCCACGGCGGGGCCATCTCGTAGAACGGGTTGCGCACGTTCTCGGGGTGCTGCAGCAGCATCGCGCCCTGGCCGAAGTAATTCAGCAGCAGCGCCGGCATGACGACGCAGAACCAGGCCAGCCGGATCGGCCGCTTGCCGAAGTGCCCGAGGTCGGCGTACAGGGCCTCGGCGCCCGTCACGCACAGCACCACGGCGCCCAGCGCGACGAAGGCGGTGCCCGGGTGGGCGTAGGCGAAGGCCAGCGCGTACTGCGGCCCCAGCGCCACCAGCACCTGCGGATGCCGTGCGATGTGCACCACGCCCAGCAGCGCCAGCACCAGGAACCAGACCAGTGTGACGGGGCCGAACAGCCGCCCGACGACGGCGGTGCCGAAGCGCTGCGCGGCGAACAGCGCGGTCAAGACCACCAGTGTCAGCGGCACCACCCAGCGGTGCAGCGCGGGCGCCGCCACCTCCAGGCCTTCCACCGCCGAGAGCACGCTGATGGCCGGCGTGATGACGCCGTCGCCGAAGAAGATCGCGGTGCCGAAGATGCCCAGCAGCAGCAGCCGCGTGCGCAGCACCGGCCGGTGTTTCACCGCCTGCGAGGCCAGCGCCAGCATCGCGATCAGGCCGCCCTCGCCGTTGTTGTCGGCGCGCAGGATCAGCACCACGTACTTGAACGAAACGATGATCGTGATGGTCCAGAACACCAGCGACAGGATGCCGACGATGTTCTCGGGCGTCAGCGGCACGCGGCCCTGCGCGAAGACTTCCTTCAGCGCATAGAGCGGGCTGGTGCCGATGTCGCCGTAGACCACGCCGACGGCGGCCAGCGTCAAGGCGGCCAGCGCGCCGGGCGTGCGGCGGGGTGTGGCGGAGCTCATCGGCAAGGCCGCGACTGTGCGCTGCTTCGACAGCCGATGCTGCGACGCGGCATGACGGGCGCCGTCAGCCGGTGGGCGGCCGGGTCGGGGCAGTGCACGGTCAGGTTGCGCCGTGGCCTATTCGTAGATCTCTGCGTCGGGATCGGTGGCCTCCAGCTCGTAGGCGGCGGCCAGCATGGCCAGGCGGCCGATCACGCCGTACATGTAGAAGCGGTTGGGCGCGCTGGCGCCGGGCTTGACGCCGGGGCGCGGCAGCTGCGTGCTTTCGGCAAAGGCCAGCTGGACATAGGCCGCACCGGGGGCGTTCAGGCTCTCGTCGAAGGCGCGGCTGCCGTGCGTGCGGTAGAAGCCGCCCACCACGTAGCGGTCGATCATGCACACCACGGGCTCGGCCGGTGCGTCCCCGATGCGCTCGCAGGTCGGCACGCCTTCCTGGATCAGCACCTCGGTGATGTCGGTGCCGCCGTGGACGGCGCTCATCTGGTGGCGCGCCAGTCGCTCGGCATCGTCGAGGTCCTTGACGTCGCGCACCGTCATCAGGCCCATGCCACTGGTGCCGTTGTCGGCCTTGACCATCACGAACGGCTTTTCGTTGATGCCGTATTCCTTGTACTTGCGGCGCACCTTGGTCAGCATGGCCTCGGCGTTGCTCTTCACGCAGTCCAGTCCGCTGGCGGCGCCGAAATCGACCTGGCCGCACTGCGCATGCATGGGGTTGATCAGCCACGGGTCCATGCCCAGCAGCTTGGCGAACTTCTTGGCCACCTCTTCGTAGCTCTGGAAGTGGCGTGACTTGCGGCGCACCGTCCAGCCAGCGTGCAGCGGCGGCAGCAGGTACTGCTCGTGCAGGTGCTCCAGCACTGGCGGCAGGCCGGCGGAGAGGTCGTCGTTGAGCAGGATCGTGCAGGGGTCGAAGTTCTTCAGCCCCAGGCGCCCGCGCGTGCGCAGCAAGGGTTCCACGACGAGTTCGCTGCCGTCGGGCAGCACGCGCCGGGTGGGCGCGGTGACGGTTTGGTCGAGCGAGCCCAGGCGCACGTTGAGGCCGGCCTGGCTGAAGACCTGCACCAGCCGCTGCACGTTGTACAGGTAGTACGGGTTGGCGGTGCGGCTGTCGGGGACCAGCAGCAGGTTCTTGGCCTCGGGGCAGATCTTCTCGATCGCCGCCATCGCTGCCTGCACCGCCAGCGGCAGCATCTCGGGCGCGAGCTGGTCGAAGGTGGAAGGAAAGAGGTTGGTGTCCACCGGCGCCAGCTTGAAGCCGGCGTTGCGCAAGTCCACCGAGGTGTAGAACGGCGGCGTGTGTTCCATCCACTCGAGCCGGAACCAGCGCTCGATGGCGGGCATCGATTCCAGGATGCGCGCCTCGAGCTCGTTGATCGGGCCGGTGAGGGCGGTGGTGAGGTGAGGGACCATGGCGGGCTCGATGCGGGCAGAGAATGATTCTAGGCATCTGCGCTGCGTCCGCGCCGCCAAGAGCACGGCGGGGAAGAGCGGCGCGCTGCGCCGATCTCCCCCGCCGGGTCTTTCCAGCGGCTCAAGCCGCCCGCAACATCACTTGTTGTACGCGGTCTCGCCGTGCGAGCTGATGTCCAGGCCCTCGCGCTCCTCGTCTTCGGGCACGCGCAGGCCGATCGTCATGTCGACGATCTTGTAGGCGACGAGCGACACCACCGCCGACCACAGCACCGTCACGCCCACCGCCTTGGCCTGGATGAACAACTGGGCGAAGACGCCGTTGCTGCCGACCGTGGCGGTGACCCAGTCGGTCACCAGACCCGGGCCGCCGAGCGCCTGGTTGTTGAAGATGCCGGTCAGCAGCGCACCGACGATGCCGCCGACGCCGTGCACGCCGAAGACGTCGAGCGAGTCGTCGGCGCCGAGCATCTTCTTCAGCCCGTTGACGCCCCACAGGCAGGCGAAGCCGGCCACGGCGCCGATGACCAGGCCGCCGACGACGCCGACGTTGCCGGCTGCCGGCGTGATCGCCACCAGGCCGGCGACGGCGCCCGAAGCGGCACCCAGCATCGAGGCCTTGCCCTTCATCAGCGCTTCGCCGGCACACCAGGCCAGCACCGCTGCGGCGGTGGCCGAGAAGGTGTTCATGAAGGCCAGCGCCGCGCTGTTGCCGGCTTCCAGCGCCGAGCCGGCGTTGAAGCCGAACCAGCCCACCCACAGCAGCGAAGCACCGACCATCGTCAGCGTCAGGTTGTGCGGCGCCATCGATTCCTTGCCGTAGCCGACACGCTTGCCCACCATGTAGGCACCGACGATGCCGGCGACGGCGGCGTTGATGTGCACCACGGTGCCGCCGGCGAAGTCCAGCGCTCCCCACTGCCACAGCAGGCCGGCCTTGGCGTTCATCTCGTCGACGACGCCGGCGGCGGTGTAGGCGTCCGGGCCCATCC
>CAYJOA010000203.1:0-6429 GCA_964371495.1 uncultured Rubrivivax sp. | reverse complement strand
GCATCGCATCGACCATGGGGCGCGACCAGGGCTGGCTCGCCGAACACATGCTGGTGCTGGGCGTGAGCTCGCCCGCGGGCAAGAAGTACCACGTCGCCGCCGCCTTCCCCAGCGCCTGCGGCAAGACCAACTTCTCGATGCTGGTGCCGCCGCAGGGCTTCGAGGGCTGGTCGGTCACGACCATCGGCGACGACATCGCCTGGATCAAGCCGCACGCCGACGGCCGCCTGTACGCGATCAACCCCGAGGCGGGCTACTTCGGCGTCGCGCCCGGGACCAACTACCACACCAACCCGAACTGCATGGACACGCTCAAGCGCGACGTGATCTTCACCAACGTCGCGCTCACCGACGACGGCGACGTCTGGTGGGAAGGCATGACCGACGAGCCGCCGGCGCACCTGATCGACTGGCAGGGCCGCGACTGGACGCCCGAGATCGCCAAGGCCAACCCGGTGGGCGGCAAGCCGCGCCCGGCGGCGCACCCGAACTCGCGCTTCACCGTCGCCGCGATCCACAACCCGGTGCTCGACACCGAATGGGACAACCCGAACGGCGTCGCCATCGACGCCTTCGTCTTCGGCGGCCGCCGCTCGAGCACGGTGCCGCTGGTGACCGAGGCCCGCGACTGGGTCGAGGGCGTCTACATGGCCGCCACCATGGGCAGCGAGACCACCGCCGCCGCCGCCGGACAGCAAGGCGTGGTGCGGCGCGACCCGTTCGCGATGCTGCCGTTCACCGGCTACAACATGTCCGACTACTTCCAGCACTGGCTGGACCTGGGCGCGCGGCTGGCCGCCGAGGGCACGCGGCTGCCGAAGATCTTCTGCGTCAACTGGTTCCGCAAGGGCGCCGACGGCAAGTTCGTCTGGCCCGGCTACGGCGAGAACATGCGTGTGCTGCACTGGATCCTGGGGCGCGTCGAAGGCACGGCAGCGGGCAGCGAGCATGTGTTCGGCGTCAGCCCGCGTTACGGCGACCTGCACTGGCAGGGCCTGGAGTTCGGCCCGGCCCAGTTCGACAGCGTGATCTCGATCGACCAGGGCGCCTGGTTACAGGAGATGAAGCTGCACGACGAGCTGTTCCGCCAGCTGGCCTACCACCTGCCTGCCGAACTGGACGCCACCCGGCAACGCATCGAATCCAAGCTCGCAGCTTGAAGCTGCAACTGCTGTCCGACCTGCACCTCGAGACCGAGGCCTTCGACCCCGAGCCCGCGCCCGGCGCCGAACTGCTGGTGCTGGCCGGCGACGTCGACAGCACCTGGGCCGGCTACGAACGTTTCGCCGGCTGGCCGGTGCCGGTGGTCGTGGTGGCCGGCAACCACGAGTTCGACGGCCGCGAACTGGGCGACGCCTGGCCGGCGCTGCGCGAGCACTGCAGCCGCCACGGATTGACGCTGCTGCAGCGCGAGACCCTGCTGTTCTCGGGCGCCGACGGCTGCCGGGTGCGCATCCTCGGCGCCACGCGCTGGAGCGACTACGACCTGTTCGGCGCCGCCGGGCGCGAGCGCGCCTTGCGTGCCGCCGAGTACTTCATGCGCCTGATGGCCGCCACGCGCGGCGGCCTGCCCTTCGACGCCGCCGGCGTGCGCGCCGAAGGACTGGCCTGCCGCTCCTGGCTGGAGGCCGAACTCGGGCACGCGCCGCGCGGGCGCTGGGACAGGACGCTGGTGGTGACGCACTTCGCGCCCAGCCTGCGAAGCGCCGATCCACGCTACGGCGCGCAACCCGGCACGGCCAGCTTCTGCAACGCCGACGACGACCTGATCCCGCGCGCCGACCTCTGGCTGCACGGGCACCTGCACTGCCGCCACGACTACCGCGCGCCGCGCCCCGGCCGCGCCCCAGGCCGTGTCGTCTGCAATGCCCGCGGCCTGGCCAGCAAGGGCGAGGACCAGGGGCATCTGCCGCTGCTGGTGCTGGACATCTGAAGCGCTGGGCAGGGTCGCGGCGGGTCGTGTGCCCGGCGCAAGTTTGCTGAGCGCGCTCAAGAACCCGGGCGCCGGCGATGCCACACTCCAGGCCTCGGGCCGAGGCGGCCCGTCAACGAGCCGGAGCAGACATGAAGATCCTCGCCGCCGTCGATGGCAGCCCCTACACGAAGCGCATGCTGGCCTACATCGCCGCGCATGACGACTGGCTGGGCACGCATCACGAATACACCCTGATCCACGCCGTGCCGGCCGTGCCCTCGCGCGCCGCCATGGTGCTGGAGAAGGAGGTCCTGAAGGCCTACTACGACGACTGCGCCGAGAAGGTCTTCAAGCCGATCCGCACCTTCTTCGTCCGCCATGGCCTGAACGCCAGCTACGTGACCAAGGTCGGGCAGGCTGCCGAGATCATCACCGACGCGGCCAAGAAGGGGCGCTACGACCTGCTCATGCTCGGCTCGCACGGCCACGGCACGCTGACCAACCTGGTCATGGGCTCGGTGGCGACCAAGGTGCTGGCCAACTGCGACACGCCGGCGCTGCTGATCCGTTGAGGCGCGGCCCGCCGGCCGCTCATGCTCAGTGCGCAGCCGGCCGGGCCGGGCCGTGCAGGCCGTGCAGGCAGGTCGACAGCACCCAGTCGACGATCTGCGCGTCGCTGTGCTGGCCGGCGGCCTTCAGGAAGGCCGGCACCGGGTCGCAGGCGCGGGCGTAGATCGTGTACAGCACCAGCTCGGGTGGCAGCGCGGCGTCGATGTCACCGGCGGCCTGCGCCTGGACGATCCATTCGCCGAGCCGCTCGCTCACCTGCAGCACCAGCTCGAGGTAGGCCTTGTGCGCCATCAACGCGGCACGCAGCGACGAGTTCTGTGCCGGCAGCGTCGGCATCTCGCCGGCCAGTTGCAGCTCCAGCGCCCAGCGCGTCACGGCCATCACCCGCTGCAGCGCCGTGGCCTCGGGCCGCGCAGCCTGCTGGTCGACGACCGCCAGCGTGCGCTGCAGCAGCCGCACCATGGCCGCCGCGGCCAGCGCTTCCTTGGACGGAAAGTGCTTGTACAGGCTGGCCTTGGCGATGCCGACGTCGGCGGCCACCTCGTCCACCGTCATGAGCTCGTAGCCCTTGTCGGCAAGCAGCCGGTTGACCGACTCGACGATGGCGTCCTCGCGCACGCGCAGCACTTGTTGACGAAAGGAAAGACGGGCCATGGGCCCAATTCTAGCCGTGGCCGTCGCCAAGTGAACTGATCAGTCGCACTCGTCCCCGCGGCCGAAATGGCCGCCCAGGGCGGCGCTGGAGGGCCTCAGAACGCCGGCCTGCGCCGCGTCCACAGCCTGTGCATCCAGCCGTCGGTCCCGTCCATCGGCGAGGCCACGGCCGGCGAGGTGTCGTCGGCCAGCTCGTCCAGACTGAGGTCCAGGCCGAAGGCGGTGCCCAGATCGGCCGGGTCGTCCTGCGGCCGCCGTTCGGCGGCAGGCCAGAGTCCGAACCAGCGGCGTGAGGTATCGGACTTGGGCATGGTGGCAACCTTGGGCGATGGGCGGTAACCAGTGTCACGGTTGGGCCGCGTGTTGAAACATCGAACAAGGGCGTCGCCGTGCGCCAATTCACGGCCGCCTTGCCTGCCGGCGCCTGCGCGAGTCCGGCGCCGGCGTTCCGTGGCGCCGCGGCGACGCTCGCCGATACAATTGCGCCCCCTCGCATCGGCCGCACTGCCCGCAAATGCACGCTGCAACGGCCTGCACCATGACCCCCACCCGACCCCAGCCGCGGCCGCCGGGTCCGCCAGGCTTTGCGGCCATCGACTTCGGCACCTCCAATTCGGCTGTCGCCCTGCCGCGCGCCGACGGCGGCGTGCGCCTGGTCGAGCTGGAGCCCGGCTTCCAAACCATGCCCACGGCGGTCTTCTACCGCGCCGACACGCCGCCGCAGCAGCTGGAAGCCGACCGCTTGTACGGCCGTGCCGCCGTGGCGGCCTACGTCGACGGCATCGACGGCCGCCTGATGCGGTCGATGAAGAGCATCCTTGGCGCCTCGCTGCTGGACCAGAGCACCGACATCGGCGGCGGCCGCGCCGTGCGCTACCGCGACGTCGTCAGCGGCTACCTGCGGCGCCTGAAACAGTGCGCCGAAGCCACGGCCGGCGTGCCGATCACGCGCGTCGTGCTGGGCCGGCCGGTGCACTTCGTCGACGACGACGCCGAGCGCGATGCCAGCGCGCAGGCGGCGCTGGAGAGCGCGGCACACGCGGTGGGCTTCGGCGAGGTGTGCTTCCAGTACGAGCCGATCGCCGCCGCGCTCGACCACGAAAGCCAGATCGACCGCGAACAGCTCGTGCTGGTGGCCGACATCGGCGGTGGCACTTCCGACTTCTCGCTGGTGCGCGTCGGCCCGGCGCGCCGTGGTCGCGCCGAACGCCGCGACGACATCCTGGCCAACCACGGCGTGCACCGCGCCGGCACCGACTTCGACCGCCTGGTCGAACTGGCCAGCATCCTGCCGCTGCTTGGCTACAAGTCGCTGCGGCCGGCGCGGCCGGGCGAGCTGGCGCGCGAGGTGCCGCACGCGGTGTATTTCGACCTCGCCACCTGGCACCTCATCAACACCGTCTATGCGCCCGCGCGGCTGGCCGAGCTGCGCGGCATGAAAACCTGGTATGCCGACCCCAGACACCACGCGCGGCTGATGAGCACGGTGACGCAGCGCCTGGGCCACGCGCTGGCGGCCGCGGCCGAGCAGGCCAAGATCGACGTCGCCCAGCACGGTCAGGCCCGCATCGACCTGTCGGTGCTGGAGCGCGGCCTGGCGGCAACCCTGCACGAAGCCGACGCCGCGGCGGCCATCGAGGCCGACCTGGCGCGCATCGTGCTGGCTGCGAGCGAGACGGCGGCGCTGGCCGGCGTCGCGCCGACGGCCGTGGACGTGGTCTATTTCACCGGCGGCTCGACCGGGCTGACGCCGCTGGTCGACCGCATCGCGGCGTGTTTTCCGGCCGCGCAGCGGGTGCGCGGCGACCGTTACGCCAGCGTGGCGCAGGGCCTGGGCCTGCACGCCCGCGCCTTGTTCGCCTGACGCCGTCGCGCCTATACCCAATAGGGTATATGATCCGGCGTCTTCGACTCGCGCCCCGTTCGATGCCGACGCACGCCACGCCATTGAAGTTCCTGATGCCCGGCTGGTACGCCCTGGTGATGGGCCTGGCCGGGCTGTCGCTGGCCTGGCACCGCGCGGTGCCGCTGCTGGGCGAGATGGCCGGCGCGGTGTCGCTGCTCGTCGGCGCCGTGGCCGCCGCGGTGTTCGCGCTGCTGGCGGTGGCCACCGTGATGCGTGCCCGGCGCTACCCCGAGGCCTGGTCCGAGGACCGCCGGCACCCGGTGCGCCACGCCTTCATCGCCGCGCTGCCGATCGCCGTTCTGCTGCTGGCCACCGTGGGCGTGGCGCTGGCCGGGCCGCAACCGCTGCTGCGCGCCCTGTGGTGGGCCGGTGCGCTGGCGCAGCTGTTCGTCACCTGGTGGGTGCTGTCACGCTGGTGGCGGCCGCCGGCGCAAGGCGGCCTGCAGTGGGCGGGAGTGACGCCGGCGTTGTTCATCCCCATCGTCGGCAACGCGCTGGTGCCACTGGCCGGCGTGCCGCTGGGCCAGGCCGAATGGTCGGCGGCGCAGTTCGGCCTGGGCCTGCTGTTCTGGCCGCTGGTCACGGTGCTGATCCTGGTGCGCATCGCCGTGCAGGGCCTGTGGCCCGAGCGGCTGCTGCCGACGGCCTTCATCTTCATCGCGCCGCCCGCGGTGGTCGGCCTGGCCGTGCTGCAGTTCGGCGCGCCCGTGCTGCTGGCCTGGGCAATGTGGGGCATGGCGCTGTTCACGCTGCTGTGGGTGGGCGCGCTGGCGCCGCGCATCGCCAAGCTGCCGTTCGGCCTGCCGCACTGGGCGATGAGCTTCCCGCTCGCCGCCTTCGCCGCGCTGACGCTGCGCCTGGCGGCACCGGCGTCGCCGCTGGCGGTGCTGGGCCTGGCCTTGCTGGCGCTGACCTCGCTGCTGGTGCTGGGCCTGGCGGCGGGCACCGTGCGCGGCCTGCGCGACGGCTCGCTGCTGGCACCCGAGCCCGCTGCCGCGATCCAGCCCGCAGCGGCCTGAAGCGCGGGCGCGCGGCTACGATGGGCCTCCTTATGCAGGAGGCACGATGACCCGCCCACGCCCGTTTGCCTGGATCGCCGCCGCGCTGGCCGCGGCGCTGCTGACTGCCGCGCTGCCGGCGCTGGCGCAGCCGAAGAAAGACACCGCCGTGCTGGCGATGACCCTGGAACCGCCGGGTTTGGACCCGACGGCCGGCGCCGCCTCGGCGATTGCCGAGATCACGCTGTACAACATCTACGAGACGCTGACCAAGATCACCAGCGACAGCCGCACCGCGCCGCTGCTGGCCGAGCGCTGGACGGTGTCGCCCGACCTCAGGACCTGGACCTTCACGCTGCGCCGGGGCGTCAACTTCCACAACGGCG
>CAYJOA010000202.1:0-6609 GCA_964371495.1 uncultured Rubrivivax sp. | reverse complement strand
TCAATGATGCAGCAAAGCCGCGGTGCGCTGGCTGCGGGGCCCGCCCCGCACACGCCACGGCCGTGGCCCGGCCGCGCAGCGGCAGCCCGAAGGACGAGCTTGGCGCAAGGCGCGTTGCGCTCGATCAAACGATCGGCAGATCGGCGTCTGGCAGTTTGGCGACACAGCGTGTATCGTGTCCGCGGTGGATTCTTTGGGGTGTAACGGTCGCGTCCGGCAGCCATGGAAGGACCTATGCGCACGGCAAGTCAAACACGGCAGCGGGGCCTGGCGGGCAGCGCCCAGTTGATGCTCGCTCTGGCGGTGCTGCTGGGGATCCTGGTCGGCGTCGGCAGCTACACCTTCGTCTACGCCAAGGGGCTGTCGTACATGAGCTCCGACCCCGAGGTCTGCGCCAACTGCCACATCATGCAGCCGCAGTACGACGCCTGGCAGAAGTCCAGCCATCACCACGTCGCCGGCTGTGTCGACTGCCACCTGCCGCACGACTTCTTCGGCAAGTACCTGGCCAAGGCGCTGAACGGCTACCACCACTCGAAGGCCTTCACGGCCCAGGATTTCGCCGAGCCGATCGCCATCAAGCCGGCGAACAGCCGCATCCTGCAGGACAGCTGCCTGTCGTGTCACGGCGAACTCGTGCACCAGGCCGTTGCCGTACCCGGCCGCAGCGACGAAGTGCGCTGCGTGCACTGTCATCTGACCGTCGGGCACGGCGAGCGCGCCGGCCTCGGTGGCCCTCGTTCTTGACGATGGAGGCTCGCGTGTATTCCAGATCCCCCCTCAACGGCCAGGCCCAGCGCGGCGTATCGACCACCGTGCTGCTGGCGCTCATCGTCGTCGTCGCCATCGTGGCGGCGGCGGTCACCGGCCTGCTGATGAACATCTTCGAGCGCAAGCAGGAAGCCGCCGTCACCTACACCAAGCTCGTCGAGGTCACCGAGGACACCACCGACCCCGCGAAGTGGGGCGTCAACTGGCCCAAGCAGTACGACTCCTACCTGCTGACCGCGCAGGCCACGCGCACGCGTTTCGGCGGCCATGGCGGCAGCGAGGCCCTGCCGGCCGAGAAGATCGAGCGCGATCCGTGGCTCAAGCGCATGTTCCTCGGTTATGCGTTCTCCATCGACTACCGCGACCGGCGTGGCCACGCCTACATGCTGGCCGACCAGGAACAGACCGAGCGGCTGACCAAGCCCCAGACCGGGTCGTGCCTGCACTGCCACGCCTCGATCATGCCGCTGTACCGCACGCTGGGCGGCGGCGATGCGGCCAAGGGCCTGGCCGAAAGCTACAAGTTCTCGTACAAGGACCTGAGCGCCAAGTTGCACGAGTCGGGCCATGCGCACCCGGTGAGCTGCGTCGACTGCCATGACCCGAAGTCGATGCAGCTGCGCGTCACGCGCCCCGGTTTCATCCAGGGCATCCAGGCGCTGGCCACGTCCGAAGCCGCCGTGCCGCACCTGCCGTCGATCGAGCGCTGGCGCGCGTCGAGCCGCGACAAGCCCTACGACCCGAACACCGACGCGTCGCGCACCGAGATGCGCTCGTACGTGTGCGGCCAGTGCCACGTCGAGTACTACTGCTCGTCGCAGATGCCGCTGACCTTCCCGTGGGGCAAGGGCCTGCGCGCCGGCGACCAGGAGAAGTTCTGGAACGAAGTCAAGTTCGCCAGCGGCGAGCGCTTCTTCGACTACAAGCACGCCGAGACCGGGGCGCCGATCCTGAAAGCGCAGCACCCGGAGTTCGAGCTCTGGAGCCAGGGCGTGCATGCACGCAGCGGCGTGTCCTGCGCCGACTGCCACATGCCCTACGGGCGCGACGGCGCCACCAAGGTCACCGACCACTGGGTGCGCAGCCCGCTGCTGAACGTCAGCCGGGCCTGCCAGACCTGCCACAAGCAGTCCGAGGCCGAGATCAAGGCCCGCGTCGACCAGATCCAGACGCGCAACTTCGAGCTCATGCAACGCGGCGGCGTTGCCATCGTCGCGCTCATCGACGCCATCAACAGCGCCAAGAAGGACGGTGCCGCACCCGAGCAGCTGCGCCCGGCGCAGGAACTGCAGCGCCAGGCGCAATGGCGGCTGGACTTCATCGCGGCCGAGAATTCGATGGGCTTCCATGCGCCGCAGGAGGCGGCGATGGTGCTCGGCGAGGCCCTCGACTACGCCCGCCAGGGTGAACTGGCGGCGGCGAACTGGCGCATGCCGCAGACCAAGGTGGCGGCTGCACCGGCTGCCGCTGCGCCGGCAGCTTCGGCCAAGAAGCCCTGAACCACCGTCAGGGACCGCCGAGCGGCTGCACGATCAGCCGCTCGACGAAGGCGCTGCGCTTCTGCTTCTGCAGCACCGAGCCCTGGCGGTTGAGCAGCGACTCGGCGACTTCGTAGCTGTAGAGCAAGAAGGCGCGCATGGCGGCCTCGTCGGCGGCAAAACCGAGCGCGCCGAAGACCTGGGCGTGGTAGGCGAGGCGGGCGGCGTCGGCCTCGTCGACCGCCTGCCGCGCCATCTCGTCGCGCCGCGCCCAGGCCCGGATGGCCAGTTCGATGCGTGCCGCGCGGGCCGCGGCGCGGCCGCGAAACGGCAGCGAGATGACGTCCCGCAACTGCTCGCGCGGGTCGAAGCTGGCGCTTTCCAGGCGCCGCGTGAGTTGTTCGGTGGCGCGCTCGCTCCAGGCCAGCAGGACGCGCCGCAGCAAGTCGTCGCGATCGCGAAAGTGCCAGTAGAAACTGCCGCGGGTGACACCCAACTGGCCGGCCAGCACGTCCACGCGCAAATGATCGATGCCCTCGTCGACCAGCACCGCGGTGGCCGCTTCGATCCAGGTCTCGGGGGTCAGCGACGCGCGCGCAGCTTCGGGCGCGGCGGCGGCGCGGCTGCGCTTGCGGGGTGCGGTGCGAGCGGTGGGCGGACTCATCGGCGGCGGCCAGGCGGGAGCAGGCGATCATGATGCCATGCAGTGCTGTATGGTGACGCGGGCAAACCCCGATGCGATGCCGCCGCGCGCCGCCTACCATCCGGCCCCTAACCCATACACCTGTGTATGGACGAGACCGAGACACGCATGTCGAGCCCCTTCTTCGACGACCCGCGCATGCTGGCGCCACGGCAGACGGTGAAGACACCGCTGCCGGGCGGCGGCTTCGTGCTGGATTCGCCCGCGCCGCTGCAGCCCTATGCGCGCTGCGTCGGCGAATGGCTCGAGCAATGGGCGCGCGACACGCCCGATGCGCCGGCCGTGGCCGAGCCCGCCGGCGCGGCCGGCAGCGGCGAGTGGCGGCGCCTGAACTGGGGGCAATTGCGCCGCCAGGTGGGTGCCGTGGCGCAGGGCCTGCTGGACCTGCAGCTGCCCGCCGGCAAGCCGCTGGCGATCCTGTCGGACAACGCGCTCGACCACCTGGTGCTGGTGCTGGCCGGCATGCACGTCGGCCGCGCCGTGTGCACCATCAGCAGCGGCTACTGCCGGCTGGCGCAGGACGACTACAGCCGCATCCACGGCATCCTGCAGGCGCTGGACCCGGCGCTCGTCTATGCCTCCGATGCCGCCGTCTACGGCCCGGCGCTTGAGCATGCCGGCATCGGCGCACTGGAGGTCTACAGCAGCGGCGCCGAGCGCCGGCCGCGTGCGCTGCCCTTCGCGCGCCTGGCGGCGAGCTTCGAGACAGCGGCCGTGATGCAGGCCTACGCCGCCGTCACGCCCGCCAGCCACGCCAAGTACCTGCTGACCAGCGGCAGCACCGGCCAGCCGAAGGTGGTGATCAACACCCAGCGCATGCTGTGCGCCAACCAGCAGATGCTGGCGCAGACGCTGCGCTTCCTGGACACCGAAAAGCCGGTGCTGCTGGACTGGCTGCCCTGGAGCCACACCTTCGGCGGCAACCACAACGTCAACCTGGTGCTCAGGAGCGGCGGCACGCTGTACATCGACGACGGGCGGCCGCTGCCCGGTGCCATCGACAGGACCATCGCCCACTTGCGCGAAGTGCAGCCCACCGTCTACTTCAACGTGCCGCGCGGCTACGAGATGATGCTGCCCACGCTGGAGCAGGACGAAGCGCTGGCGCGGCGCTTCTTCGGCCGCCTGCGCATGCTGTTCTATGCCGGCGCCGGCATGCCGGTGTCGACCTGGAAACGGCTGGAAGCGGTGGCGGCGCGCGTGCGCAGCGAGCCGCTGTGGATGACCACGTCGTGGGGCAGCACCGAGACCGCGCCGGCCGTGACCTTTGCCAGCTGGAAGCTCGACCGCCCCGGTGTCATCGGCCTGCCGATGCCGGGCGTGAGCCTCAAGTTCACGCCCAACGGCGACAAGCTGGAGATGCGCGTGCGCGGCGACAACGTCTTCCCCGGCTACCGCGACAACGAGGCCGCCACGCGCGAGGCGTTCGACGAAGACGGCTACTACTGCATCGGCGACGCCGGCCACCTGCTGGACGAAGCCGATCCACTGCAGGGCGTGGTCTTCAACGGCCGTGTCGCCGAGGACTTCAAGCTCACCAGCGGCACCTGGGTCAGCGTGGGCACGCTGCGCATCAAGGTCGTGTCGGCACTGGCGCCGTACGCGCAGGACGTCGTCATCACCGGCCACGACCGCAGCGAGATCGGCGCGCTGGTGTTCCTCACCGAAGCCGGCCGCGCCGTGCCGCACGACGAGATGGCCGGCTACCTGCGCGAGGCCCTGCGCGCGCTCAGGGACGAAGGCGCCGGCTCGTCGCAGACGCCGACACGCGCGCTGCTGCTGCCCGACGCGCCCAGCGCCGCCGCCGGCGAGATCACCGACAAGGGCTACGTCAACCAGCGCCTGGTGCTGGCGCGGCGCGCTGCCGAGGTCCAGGCGCTGTACGCGACGCCGGGCGATCCCCGCGTCATCAGACCCTGAACCCGGCCTGCAGAAAGCCCCGCCATGAGTCCTGCCTTCGAACCCCTGGCCGACGCGCCGCCGGCGCTGTCCGCGCTGCACCTGCTGCGCCTGGAGCAGGCCGGCGCCGTGCTGCACGTGCGCCTGAACCGGGCGGCCAAGCGCAACTCGATCAGCGACGAGCTGCTGGCGCAGCTGCACACCGTCTTCATCCACCTGCCCCGGGGCGTGCGCGCGGCGCTGCTCAGCGGCGATGGCGAGCACTTCTGCGCCGGCCTGGACCTCAGTGAAGTGAGCGAGCGCAACGTCACCGAGGGCATGCAGCACTCACGCGCCTGGCACGCCTGCTTCGACGCCATCCACTACGGCCCGGTGCCGGTGATCGCGGTGCTGCACGGCGCGGTGGTCGGCGGCGGGCTCGAACTGGCGGCGGCGGCGCACCTGCGCGTGGCCGAAGCCAGCGCCTTCTACGCCCTGCCCGAAGGCACCCGCGGCATCTTCGTCGGCGGCGGCGGCTCGGTGCGCATCAGCCGCCTGATCGGCGTCGCGCGCATGACCGACATGATGCTCACCGGCCGCGTCTTCGATGCCGACGAGGGCCAGGCCATGGGCATCAGCAACTATCGCGTCGAAGATGGCGCGGGGCTGGCGCGCGCGCTCGCACTCGGCACCCGGATCGCCGACAACGCCCCGCTGTCCAACTACGCCATCACGCAGGCGCTGCCGCGCATTGCCGACCTGTCGGCCAGCGACGGCCTGTTCATGGAGTCGCTGATCTCGTCGATCGCGCAGGGCGACGACGCGGCCAAGCAGCGCGTGCGCGACTTCCTGGAGAAGCGCGCCGCCAAGGTCGGCAAGCCGTGAGCCGGGCATGAGCATGTTCAACGCTTTCGACGACGTCCACATCCTCGACGGCGTGCGCACGCCGATGGTCGACTACCTGGGCGCCTTTGCCGACGCCAACCCCATCGACCTGGGCATCAAGGCCGCGCGGGCGGTGCTGGCGCGCGCCGGCGTCGCCCCGAGCGCGGTGGACTCGGTGGTCACTGGCAACATGGCGCCCGGCGGCTTCGACCAGTTCTACGTCGCGCGCCACATCGGCCTGTACGCCGGCGTGCCGCAGGAGGTGCCGGCACTCAACGCGCAGCGCATCTGCGGCACCGGCTTCGAGGTCTTCCGCCAGGCCGGCGAACAGATCATGCTCGGCTGTGCCAGCCTGGCGCTGGTGGTCGGCACCGAGAGCATGACGCGCAACCCGATCGCCGCCTTCGACCACCGCGGTGGCTTCCGCCTCGGCGCCCCCGTCGCCTTCAAGGACTACATGTGGGAAGCGCTCGGCGACCCGGCCGCGGTGTCGATGATCCAGACCGCCGAGAACCTGGCGCTGAAGTACGGCATCACGCGCCAGCAGGTCGACGCCTTTGCCGCGACGTCATTTGCGCGCGCAGTGGCGGCGCAGCAAGCCGGCTGGTTCGACGGCGAGATCGTCCCGGTGGTCGACGAGACCTTCGAACTGCCCGGCTACAAGCCGCGCGGCATCCGCCTGGCGGGCAAGGCGGGCAGCGCCGACCGCGACACCCATCCGCGCCCGACGCCGCCCGAAGTGCTGGCCAAGCTGCGGTCGGTGTTCAAGGACGGCGTGCAGACCGGCGGCAACAGCTCGGCGCTGACCGACGCCGCGGCGGCGGCGCTGGTGGCCTCGGGCGCGGTCGCCCGCGCCTGGGGCCGCGAGCACCAGAAGACGCCGCTGGCCCGGCT
>CAYJOA010000201.1:0-6651 GCA_964371495.1 uncultured Rubrivivax sp. | reverse complement strand
ACCACTTCAAGCTGTTCACCGAGGGCATGCACGTGCCCGAGGGCGAGGCCTACGCGGCGGTCGAGCACCCGAAGGGCGAGTTCGGCATCTACGTCGTCAGTGATGGCGCCAACAAGCCCTACCGGCTGAAGATCCGCGCGCCGGGCTTTGCGCACCTGGCGGCGCTGGACGAGATGACGCGCGGCCACATGATCGCCGACGCGGTGGCGATCATCGGCACCATGGATATCGTGTTCGGCGAGATAGACCGATGATGCAACTGTCTGAATCGACGCTGGAGCGCTTCGCGCGCGAAGTCGCCAAGTACCCGGCCGACCGAAAGCCCTCGGCCGTGATGGCCTGCCTGGCCATCGTGCAGCACGAGCAGGGCCATGTCTCGACCGCGGCCGAGGACGCCATCGCGGCCTATCTGGGCATGGCGCCGATCGCGGTGCACGAGGTCACGACCTTCTACAACATGTACAACCAGCAGCCGGTGGGCGCCGTCAAGCTCAACGTCTGCACCAATCTGCCGTGCCAATTGCGCGACGGCGACAAGGCGCTGCAGCACCTGTGCAAGAGGCTCGGCGTCGAGCCCTACGGCACCACTGCCGACGGCCGCTTCACGGTGCAGCCCAGCGAATGCCTGGGCGCCTGCGCCGACGCGCCGGTGCTGCTGGTCAACGACCGCGAGATGCTCAGCTTCATGAGCCACGAGCGGCTGGACGAACTGCTCGACACCTTGCGCAACGCCGACTTCGCGCCCGGCGCCGCGCCGGACCGGACATGATCGATCTCTCCCGCTTCAAGGCCACGGGTCAGCAGACCTGCTTCCACGGCCGCCACATCCAGCCGCAGATCTACGCCGGCCTGGACGGCCGCAACTGGCGGCTGCAGGACTACCTGGCGCGCGGCGGCTACACGGCGCTGAAAAAGATCCTGGGTGTCGGACAGCCGGGTCAGGCCGACGGCGCCGGCGGCATGACGCCCGACCAGGTGATCGCCGAGGTCAAGCTCAGCGCGCTGCGCGGCCGTGGCGGTGCGGGCTTCCCCACCGGGTTGAAGTGGAGCTTCATGCCGCGCCAGTTTCCGGGCCCCAAGTACCTGGTCTGCAATTCCGACGAAGGCGAACCCGGCACCTGCAAGGACCGCGACCTGCTGGCCTACAACCCGCACATCGTCATCGAAGGCATGGCCATCGCCGCCTACGCGATGGGCGTGAAGACGGGCTACAACTACATTCACGGCGAGATCTTCGAGGTCTACGAACGGTTCGAGCAGGCGCTGGACGAGGCGCGTGCCGCCGGCCTGCTGGGCGAGCGCATCATGGGCTCGGATTTCAGCTTCCAGTTGCACGCCTTCCACGGCTTCGGCGCCTACATCTGCGGCGAGGAAACGGCACTGCTGGAAAGCCTGGAAGGCAAGAAGGGCCAGCCGCGTTTCAAGCCGCCGTTCCCGGCCAGTTTCGGCCTCTACGGCAAGCCGACGACGATCAACAACACCGAGACCTTTGCCGCGGTGCCGTGGATCATCAACCACGGCGGCCAGGCCTACCTGGAGTGCGGCAAGCCGAACAACGGCGGCACCAAGATCTTCAGCGTCGTCGGTGACGTAAGCAGGCCCGGCAACTACGAGGTTCCGCTCGGCACACCCTTTGCCACGCTGCTCGAACTGGCCGGCGGCGTCAGTGGCGGCCGCGCGCTGAAGGCGGTGATCCCCGGCGGCTCGTCGGCGCCGGTGCTGCCCGCGAAGACGATGCTGGACCTGACGATGGACTACGACGCCATCGCCAAGGCCGGCTCGATGCTCGGCTCGGGCGCCGTCATCGTGATGGACGAGACACGCTGCATGGTCAGGAGCCTGCTGCGTCTCTCCTACTTCTACCAGCACGAAAGCTGCGGCCAGTGCACGCCGTGCCGCGAAGGCACGGGCTGGCTGTGGCGGCTGGTCGACCGCATCGAACACGGCAAGGGCCGGGCGGAAGACCTGGACCTGCTCGATTCGGTAGCCGACAACATCAAGGGGCGCACGATCTGCGCCCTGGGCGACGCCGCCGCGATGCCGGTGCAGGGCATGCTCAAGCACTTCCGCGACGAATTCGCCTACCACGTCGAGCACAAGAACTGTCTTGTCGGCCCCCACGCTCCGGGTACCTCGCTGCCCCCCGAGGGGGCTGGCCTTCCTTGGGGCGGCCCGGCGGAAGGCCGGTCGCCGGTGAGTGAGCAGCGATGATCGAAATCGAACTCGACGGCAAGAAGGTCAGCGTCCAGGAAGGCAGCATGGTGATGCATGCCGCCGACGCCGCGGGCACCTACATCCCGCACTTCTGCTATCACAAGAAACTCAGCATCGCGGCCAACTGCCGCATGTGCCTGGTCGACATCGAGAAGATGCCCAAGCCGATGCCGGCCTGCGCCACGCCGGCCACCAACGGCATGGTCGTGCGCAGCAAGAGCGACAAGGCCGTCAAGGCGCAGAAGTCGGTGATGGAGTTCCTGCTCATCAACCACCCGCTGGACTGCCCCATCTGCGACCAGGGCGGTGAGTGCCAGCTGCAGGACCTGGCGGTGGGCTACGGCGCCAGCGCCTCGCGCTACAGCGAAGAAAAGCGCGTCGTCTTCCACAAGGACGCCGGTCCGCTCATCAGCATGGAGGAGATGACCCGCTGCATCCACTGCACGCGCTGCGTGCGCTTCGGCCAGGAAGTGGCCGGGGTCATGGAGCTCGGCATGATCCACCGCGGTGAACACAGCGAGATCACCACCATCGCCGGCCGCACCATCGACAGCGAGCTGTCGGGCAACATGATCGACATCTGCCCGGTGGGGGCGCTGACCAGCAAACCCTTCCGCTACAGCGCCCGCACCTGGGAGCTGTCGCGCCGCAAATCGGTCAGCCCGCACGACAGCGTCGGCGCCAACCTCGTCGTCCAGGTCAAGGGCGGCCGGGTGATGCGCGTGCTGCCGCTGGAAAACGAGGACGTCAACGAGTGCTGGATCGCCGACCGCGACCGCTTCAGCTACGAAGCCCTGAACAGCGAGTCGCGGCTGACGCAGCCGATGATCAAGCAGGGCGGCGCGTGGCAGGCCGTGGACTGGAACACCGCGCTGGCCTACGTCGCCGACGGCCTGCAGCGGGTGCAGGCCGAATTCGGCGCGTCGGAGCCCGGGGCCGGCATCGGTGCCATCGGCCATGCATCGTCGACGAGCGAAGAGCTGCACCTGCTGGCCAGGCTGGTGCGCGGCCTGGGCAGCGAGAGCATCGACCATCGCACGCGGCATGCCGACTTCGGCAACACCGCCCCGGCCGGCCACGCGCGCTGGCTCGGCACCTCGATTGCTTCGCTGTCCAGGCTGGACCGCGCTTTCGTCATCGGCTCGTTCCTGCGCAAGGATCATCCGCTGCTGGCGCAGCGGCTGCGCCAGGCCGCGCGCCACGGGGCCAGGGTGATGAGCCTGCACGCGGTGCACGACGACTGGGCGCTGCCGGTGGCCGCCACGCTGACCGCCGTGCCGTCGTCATGGCCGGCCCAGCTGGCCGAAGTGGCCGCCGCGGTGGCCAAGGCGCGGGGTCTGCCTGCACCGCTGCCGGCCGACCCCGGCCCGCACGCGCAGGCCGTGGCCGACGCGCTGATGTCCGGTGAACGGAAGGCCGTCCTGCTGGGCAACGCAGCGGCGCAGCACCCGCAGGCCTCAAAGCTGCTGGCGCTGGCCAGCTGGATCGCCGAACACACCGGCGCCAGCTGCGGCTACCTGGGCGAGGCCGGCAACGGCGTCGGTGCGCAGCTCGTCGCCGCGCTGCCCGGCGTCGGGGGGCTGCACGCCGGTCAGATGCTGAGCCAGCCGATGAAGGCGCTGCTGCTGTTGAACACCGAACCGGTGCTCGACAGTGCCGACGCCGCCGCGGCGCGACTGGCGCTGGCCGCGTCGGGCCTGGTGGTGGCGCTGACGCCGTTCAAGGATGCTGCGGCCGATGTCGCCGACGTCATGCTGCCGATTGCCCCGTTCACCGAAACCGCCGGCTGTTACGTCAATGCCGAGGGGCGTGTGCAGACCTTCCACGGCGTCGTCAAGCCGCTGGGTGAAACGCGACCGGCGTGGAAGGTGCTGCGTGTGCTGGGCAACCTGCTCGGGCTGGCCGGCTTCGACCACGAGACCGTTGAAGAGGTGCGTGCCGAGGCGCTGGGCGACCTGGCCACGCTGGCGTCGCGCCTGGACAACCGCGCCGCTGCGCCGACCGCGGCGCCCACCGCCAGCGTCGGTCTGCAGCGCGTGTCCGACGTGCCGATCTACGCCGTCGACTCGCTGGTGCGCCGCGCCGCTTCACTGCAACTCACCGCCGACGCGCGTGATCCCGTGGTCGGCCTGCCTTCGGCGCTATGGCATCAAATGGGCATGGTGCCCGGCGGCAAGGTGCTGGTGACGCAGGGCCAGGCGGCCGTCGTGCTGCCGGCACGCGAGGACGGCACGCTGGCCGCAGGCGCCGTGCGCATCGCCGCCGGCCACCCGGCCACCGCGTCGCTGGGTGCGATGTTCGGTGCCGTCGGCGTCGAGAAGGTCTGAGCGCGATGTTCGATACCCTCCATCAAGCCGCCAACGCCGCCCTCGGCCCCACGCTGTGGCTGGTGCTGTGGAGCTTGGTCAAGATCGTCGCGGTGGTGCTGCCGCTGATGATCTGTGTCGCCTACCTCACGCTGTGGGAACGCAAGGGCATCGGCTACACGCAGATCCGCATCGGCCCCAACCGGGTCGGGCCGGGCGGGTCGCTGCAGCCCATCGCCGATGCGGTCAAGCTGATCTTCAAGGAGATCATCCGCCCCAGCGCGGCTTCCAAGGGCCTGTTCTTCCTGGGGCCGGTGATGACCATCATGCCGGCGCTGGCGGCCTGGGCGGTGGTGCCCTTCGGCCCGGAGGTGGTACTGGCCAACGTCAATGCCGGCCTGCTGTTCCTGATGGCCGTGACCTCGCTGGAGGTCTACGGCGTGATCATCGCCGGCTGGGCCAGCAACTCCAAGTACGCCTTCCTGGGCGCGCTGCGCGCCAGCGCGCAGATGGTCAGCTACGAGATCGCGATGGGCTTCTGCCTGGTCGTCGTGCTGATGGTCTCGGCGACCATGAACATGACCGAGATCGTCATGCTGCAGGGCAGGGGCCTGTTCGCCGACCGCGGTGCCGGCATCCTGTCGTGGAACTGGCTGCCGCTGCTGCCGATCTTCGTCGTCTTCTTCATCGCCGGTCTGGCCGAGACCAACCGCCACCCCTTCGACGTCGTCGAAGGCGAATCGGAAATCGTCGCCGGCCACATGATCGAATACTCGGGCATGTCGTTCGCGATGTTCTTCCTGGCCGAATACGCGAACATGATCCTCGTCAGCACGCTCACCGTGCTGCTGTTCCTGGGCGGCTGGCTGCCACCGTTCGGCTTCCTCGACTTCATCCCGGGCTGGATCTGGCTTGCCGCCAAGGTTTTCGTGGTGGTCACGATGTTCCTATGGGTGCGCGCCACCTTCCCGCGTTTCCGCTTCGACCAGATCATGCGACTGGGCTGGAAGGTCTTCATCCCGGTGACGCTGGTCTGGCTGGTTGTCGTCGGACTGTGGATCCAGTCGCCCTTCAACATCTGGAAGTGAATATGGCCCCCACGCTCACTTCGTTCGCTGCCCCCATGGGCCACGCAGTGGCCCGTTCCGGGCCCTGGGGCGTCGCCTCCCTTGGGGCGGCCCGGCGGGAGGCGTGACGATGTCCACCATCACCGCCATCAAGGATGTCTTCTCCAGCATGCTGCTGGTCGAACTGTTCAAGGGCATGCGGCTCACCGGCCGCTACTTCCTGGCCAAGAACATCACGATCCAGTTCCCGGAAGAGAAGACGCCGCTGTCGCCGCGTTTCCGTGGCCTGCACGCGCTGCGCCGCTACGAAAACGGCGAGGAGCGCTGCATCGCCTGCAAGCTCTGCGAGGCGGTGTGCCCGGCGATGGCCATCACCATCGAGAGCGACATGCGCGCCGACGGCAGCCGCCGCACCACGCGCTACGACATCGACCTCACCAAGTGCATCTTCTGCGGCTTCTGCGAGGAAAGCTGCCCGGTCGACTCGATCGTCGAGACGCATCACTTCGAATACCACGGCGAAAAGCGCGGCGACCTCTACTTCACCAAGGACATGCTGCTGGCGGTGGGTGACCGCTACGAGGCCGAGATCGCGGCCAACCGAGCGGCAGACGCGAAGTACCGCTAGAAGCCCCGATGCCGCCGCGCACCCCCGACACATGAACTCGATCACCGCTCTGTTCTACGTCTTTTCGACAGTGCTGCTGTTCGCCGCCTTCCGCGTCATCACGGCGCGCAGCACGGTGCACGCGGTGCTGTTCCTGGTGCTCGCGTTCTTCAGCGCCTCGTGCCTGTGGATGATGCTCAGCGCCGAGTTCCTGGCCATCACGCTGGTGCTGGTCTACGTGGGCGCGGTGATGGTGCTGTTCCTGTTCGTCGTCATGATGCTCGACATCAACGCCGACAGCTTCCGCGAGGGCTTCTGGAAACACCTGCCGCTGGCCGGCCTGGTGGGTGCGGTGATTGCGCTGGAGATGGCGCTGGTGCTCAGGCGCGGCTTCCAGCTCGAGGCGCCGGCGCCCAGCGCGCGCGCGCTGGAAATGGGCAACACCAAGCTGCTGGGC
>CAYJOA010000200.1:0-6784 GCA_964371495.1 uncultured Rubrivivax sp. | reverse complement strand
TCGATGACCTCGGGCCAGGCGGTGTGGAACCACTGCCCGGCCGGCCGGTCGATACGCTCGTAGGTGTGGGCACCAAAGAAGTCGCGCTGCGCCTGCAGCAGATTGGCCGGCAGGCGCGCGCTGCGGTAGCTGTCGTAATAGGCCAGCGAAGCGCTCATCGCCGGCACCGCGATGCCGTGGCTCACCGCCAGCGCCACCGTCTCGCGCCAGGCCTGCTGGCTGCGGTTGAGCAGGTCGACGAAATACGGCGCCAGCATCAGGTTGGCGAGCTCGGGGTCGGCGCGCCAGGCCTCGCTGATGCGCGCCAGGAAACGCGCGCGGATGATGCAGCCGCCGCGCCAGATGCCGGCAATGGCGGCGAGGTCCAGCGACCAGCCCTTCTTCCGGCTCATCGTGCGCATGAGGTCCAGGCCCTGCGCATAGCTGATGACCTTGGACGCGTACAGCGCGTCGTGCACGCGCGCCACCAGCGCTGCGCGGTCGCCGGTGACGGCGGCCGCCGGTCCTTGCAGCTTGGCGCTGGCGGCCACGCGCGCGGCCTTCATCGACGACAGCACGCGCGCCTCGACCGCGGCGTTCATGGTGCTCACGACGACGGCGTTCTCGGCGGCATTGATCAGCGTCCACTGGCCGGTGCCCTTCTGTCCGGCCTTGTCCAGGATCAGCTCGACCACCGGCTGCCCCGTTTCGGGGTCGCGCTGGCGCAGCGCCGCGGCGGTGATCTCGATCAGGTAGCTCTGCAGATCGCCTTCGTTCCAGCGCGCGAAGACGTCGGCCATCTCGTCGCTGGACAGCCCGGCGGCCTGCAGCAGCGCGTAGGCCTCGCAGATCAGCTGCATGTCGCCGTACTCGATGCCGTTGTGCACCATCTTCACGTAGTGGCCGGCGCCGCCGGGGCCGATGTGGACAACGCAGGGCTGGCCGTCGACCCGCGCGGCGATGCTCTCGAAGATCGGCCGCAGCACCTGCCAGGTCGACGCCGGCCCGCCGGGCATGATCGCCGGGCCCTTGCGTGCGCCCTCCTCGCCGCCCGAGACACCGGCGCCGACGAAACGCAGCCCCAGCCCCGAGAGCTGCGCGTCGCGCCGTTCGGTGTCGGTGTACAGGCTGTTGCCGCCGTCGATGACGATGTCGCCGGCCTCCAGCAGAGGCAGCAGCTGCTCGATCACGGCGTCGACCGCCGCGCCGGCCTTGACCATAAGCATCACCTTGCGCGGGCGCGCCAGGCTGGCCACGAATTCGGGCAGGGTGCGGGCGCCGAACAGCCGCTTGCCGGGGTGCGCGGCGACGAAGCCGTCGGTGACCTCGGTGCTGCGGTTGAACACGCTCACCGTGTAGCCGCGGCTCTCGACGTTGAGCACCAGGTTCTGGCCCATCACCGCCAGGCCGACGAGGCCGAAGTCGTTGTTCATGCGCGTGTCCCGGTCATGCGGGCATTGTCGCCCGCACCGCCCGCACCGCCCGCGCCGCCCGCGCCGTCAGGCCCGCAGGTCGCCGGCCAGGCTGGCCAAGGTTTCGGCCGCGATCGCCACGTGCGCCGGATAGTTGCCATGGTCGCAGCCCAGCTTGACGGCGGCGCCGGCGCGGATGGCGCCGCGCTGCGCATCGTTGAACTCGAAGCGCACGAAGTGCACGGCCGAGGTCTTCTCGTCGTTCTCGCGGTCCAGGTCCTCGTCGGCGATGGCATAGACGCGGGCATGGCCCTCGACCTCGACGAACATGCGGTCCTCGATGCCGATCAGGCGCGACAGTTCGCGCTTGCGCTCGTGCACGTCCGGGTACTCGATCAGCATCGTCGCCTTCCAGTTGCTGCCGTCGGGCACCAGCGGCGCATAGGCCTCGATCTCGCCCTGGATGCCTTCGTCGTCGAAGATCTTCTCGATGTGCAGCATCTCCTGGATCTGGCGCTTGATCGTGTGCACGTCCTCGAACTGCAGCGTCACGTGTTCACCCAGGCGCACGCTGCGCAGGCGGCGGTGGGCGATGGCCTGCGGCTTGCTGCTCTGGCGGATCTTCGCGTAGCCCTCCAGCGTCAGCAGGCTGTTGCGGGTGATGGTCATGGGCCGGGACTCCTTTGCTGCTCCAGGGTGTTCGCTCGTTCAGTCCAGCCCGTACGCGATGCGCACCAGGCTGATCGGATGCTGCAGCGCCTTGGCCGGCGTGCCCGCCTGCGCCATGCCCTGCGCGATGTGATGGCCGGCCATCGGGCAGTCGCTGCCGATGTAGTCGGGTTCGTCCTTGGCCATGGTCTTGAACACCGGCTTGCCGATCTTCATGGCCACCGGGTGCGTGGCCGTCTTGACGCCGTAGATGCCGGCGTGGCCGGAGCAGCGCTCGACGGTGGTGAGCTTCACCTCCACGGTCTGGCCGATGAGCTTGAACATCTCTTCGGTCTTCTTGCCGATGTTCTGCACGCGGCCGTGACACGGGATGTGGTAACTCACCTTGCCGAGCGCGGTCTTGAAGTCGGTCTTCAGCAGCCCGTCCTTGTGGCGCGCGACGAGGTATTCGAAGGGGTCGAACATGGCCTCCTTGACGAGCTGCGTATCGGCGTCGTCGGGAAACATCAAGGGCAGCTCCTGCTTGAACATCAGCGTGCAGCTGGGCACCGGGGTCACGATGGCCCAGCCGGCGCGGGCGTACTTCGCCAGCACCGGGATGTTGGCGCGCCAGGCGGCTTCCACGGATTTCAGGTCGCCGAGCTCCAGCTTGGGCATGCCGCAGCACTGCTCCTTGTCGACGATCTCGTAGGGGATCTCGTTGTGGTCGAGCAGCTTGACGAGGTCGGTGCCGATGCCGGGCTCGTTGTAGTTCATGTAGCAGGTGGCGAAGATCGCCACCTTGCCCGGCGTGCGCTGGCCGTTGACGGCGACGAACGCGGTGTTGTTCATGGTGCGGCCCCAGCGGAAGCGCTGCGGCGCCAGCGCGGGCATCCAGGCCTCGGGGTGCACGGCGAGCTGGCTGTCCATGAGCTTGCGCATGGTGGCCGTCTGGTTCACCTGGTTGACGACGTCGACGACGACGGGGATGCCGGCGAACTGGCCGTGCACGTCGGTGCTGGCCAGGAACTTCTGCCCGGCGCCCACCCCGCCCTGGCTGAACTTGATGGCCTTGGCGCGCAGCATGAGGTGCGGGAAATCCAGGTTCCAGGCGTGCGGCGGCGTGTACGGGCACTTGGTCATGTAGCACAAGTCGCACAGGTAGCACTGGTCGACAACGCTCCAGTAGTCGGCCTTCTTCACGCCGTGGACCTCGCCGTCGACGGTGGCGTCCACGAGGTCGAACAGGTTGGGGAAGCTCTGGCACAGGCTGACGCAGCGCCGGCAGCCGTGGCAGATGTCGAACACGCGCTCCATCTCGGCCATGGCCTGGCCCTCGTCGTAGAAGTCGGGGTTCTTCCAGTCGATCGGGTGCCGGGTGGGGGCTTCGAGATTGCCTTCGCGCATGGTGGGCTGCCGGTTGGATTTGCAAACGAACAAGGGGCACGAGGCCCCCTGTTCAGACACGGCCGGCCGGGGTCAGCCGGCGGGCACGGACGGGGACTTCAGTCGACGAGCGCGTCCAGGGCCTTCTGGTAGCGGTTGGCGTGCGAGCGCTCGGCCTTGGCCAGCGTCTCGAACCAGTCGGCGATCTCGTCGAAGCCTTCGTCGCGCGCGGTCTTGGCCATGCCCGGGTACATGTCGGTGTACTCGTGCGTCTCGCCGGCCACGGCGGCCATCAGGTTCTGGCGGCTACTGCCGATGGGCAGGCCGGTGGCCGGGTCGCCCGAGCCGTTCTCGAGGAACTCGAGGTGGCCGTGCGCGTGGCCGGTCTCGCCCTCGGCGGTGGAGCGGAACAGCATCGCGACATCGTTCTGGCCTTCCACGTCGGCCTTGTTCGCGAAGTACAGATAACGGCGATTGGCCTGCGATTCGCCCGCGAAGGCGTCCTTCAGGTTTTGCTCGGTTTTCGAACCTTTCAAAGCCATGTGATGCTCCTGGTAATCAAACGGTCTGAGGGGCGGGCGCTGCTGCAGCGCTACCGGATCGTGACGCTACCAGAAGCCCCAAACGCCCTCCAATGGATCGCGTCTATGCCGGGCATAGCCTGAGACGAAGGCGCGCTCAGCGCAGCCCGAGCAGGCGCAGCGCCAGCGTGTGCAGCCGGCCCTGCGGGTCGGCCAGTCCGGCGAGCACCGTGAAGTGGTTCCTGGCCGGCACCGTTTCGCACACCGGCACGGCGGTCGGCCCCCAGACGTCGCGTATGAGGCGGTTCTGACGCAGGAACTCGTCGCTCTCGTCGCCACCGACGGTGGCGTAGAGCTTGGCCCCCTTGGGCCGCGGGAAGAAGGCCGGGCTGAGCCGCGCCACGGCGGCCGGCGTGAGCTGCAGGTCGGCCTGCAGGAAAGGTGTGTGGCGCAGCGGCTCCAGGTCGTACAGCCCGGAGATCGACAGCGCCCCGGCCAGCGGCTGTGCCGGCAGGTCGTCGGCGAACTCCTTCCAGCGGCAGCTCAGCAGCATCGCCGCCAGATGGCCGCCGGCGGAATGGCCGGCCAGCGCGATGCGCGACGGGTCGCCGCCGAAAGCAGCGGCGTGGCGCCACACCCAGGCCACCACGGCCGCCATCTGCAGCACGATGTGCTCGATGCTCACTGCCGGGCACAAGGCGTAGTTGGGCACCACCACCATCGCACCGTCGGCGTTGAAGGAGGGCGCCACGAAGGAGTGGTCGGCCTTGTCCAGCGAACGCCAGTAGCCGCCGTGGATGAACACCAGCACCGGGGCACCCGCGGCCGGCGGCGACAGCGCGGGGAAGACGTCCAGCGTCTCGCCTGCCCCGTCGCCATAGGGCAGGTCCAGGTGCGCCACGCTCTTGGCGCGTGCCAGTGCCGACGCCGCGGCCCAGTTGGCGAAGGCGCGGGCGTGGTCGGGTACGCGCGCGCGGTTGTTGTACTGGGTGTCGAGCCAGTCGGGGTCGAGTCGTTGACGCATGCGGGCGAACTCCGTCCAAGAGGTGCAGCGGCGGCCAGTGTAGGCGCCCGCCGGCGCCGTGGCCGAGCCCGGCGCAGCGCCCGAACGTGCCCGCGCCGGTGCTACACTCGCGGCCGACCGTGGGGGCGTAGCTCAGCTGGGAGAGCGTCGCGTTCGCAATGCGAAGGTCAGGAGTTCGATCCTCCTCGTCTCCACCACCGTTTCAGCAAGCCAGGCCTCGCGCCTGGCTTTTTCTTGCCTGATTCGAAGCTGTTGGGCGGGGCGCTCTCGGCGGACGCCCACTGCCCGGCCTCAAGCAGAGAAGTGGACTTCTGCGCCACCTCTACAGCTAGGTCCGCAAGGAGGCGGTGATGTGCTCGCAGATCGAGGGCCAGCAGTCTTCCCTGTCGGACCTGGTAAACGTGGTGTGCTGGAGTCAGGGTGCGACGGCGGCGGCGGGTTTGAGTTGCACGCGGCCGAAGTGTCTTGCCGCGAACAGGGTGCCGATCAGCTGCAGGGCGGCACAGAAGTAGAACGGCAGGCCCATGCGCCAGTCGCCCTTGGGCAGGTGCGAGACGATGCCCAGCAGGCTTGCGCTGACCACCGGCGCCATCACCGCCATCAGGCTGTTCAGCGCCGCCACGGCGCCCATGGTCTGGCCCTGACTGTGCGCGTCGGCTGCGTTGGACACCCGGCTCTGAATCACTGCCGCAGCCCCCCCGCCCAGCAGGTTGCCCGCGATGATGACCACGAACATCATCCACCCCTGGGTGACCGCGCCGAACGCGAAGTAGGTCAGGGTCGAGGCCATCAGACCGCCAACGGCCAGGGTCCGTGCCGAAACGCGCTGCAGCAGATGCCTGAGCAGGAAACCCTGCACCAGCACCGACATCAGCCCGACGGTGAACAGCGCCAGCCCGTTGTCCTTCGGGCCCCAGCCGAACTTGAACGTGGTGTACAGGACAAAGCTGTTGTGCAGCGTGAACTGCGCCAGACCGGCCAGGCCGATGACGGCCACCAGTGAACCGACCCCGTGCAGCCGGCTCAGACCCACCAGGGCGCTGAACGGGTTGGCACGGCGCCACGCGAAAGGCTTGCGACGCTCGGGTGGCAGGGACTCCGGCAACACGAAATAGCCGTAGATCCAGTTCAGCACGGCCATCCCGCCAGCGACGAAGAACGGCAGGTGCAAGTCGATGCTGCCGAGATAACCGCCCATCGCCGGGCCCAGCGTGAAGCCCAGGCCGAACATGGCGCCCACCAGCCCGAAGCGCCGGGCGCGGTCCTCGGGTGCGGTGATGTCGGCCACGTACGCATTGGCCACCGCCGCGTTGGACTGCATCGCGCCGCTGAACAGCCGAACCACGATCAGCATCCACAGCGCAGTGGCAAATCCGGTGACGATGAAGCTCAGGGCCAGGCCCGCGAATCCCAGCAGCAACAGGGGCCGGCGGCCGAACTTGTCTGACAGCGCGCCGAGGATGGGCGAAGCGATGAAGTTGGCCACGCCGAACGCCAACGCCACGGCACCGAACCAGAAGGTCTGCTCGGTGGGCGACGAGGTGAACGTCCCCACCAGCAAGGGCAACACCGGCACGATGAGGCCGATGGCGGCCATGTCGATGAGGACCGTGAGCAGGATGAAAACCATGGCCGGCGCCCGCCGGCCGTTCGTCGGGTCGCTCGGCGCTGGGTCGCCAGCGGGCGCCAGGGGCGGCGGTGAACTCACGGCATCTCCAGTCGGGCCCATGCACCCGGCCCTTGGGTGCGGCCAGGATGTGGTTAAGGTGCCGCCGCCGGAGTGGCGTCGACCGGCACCGCGCAGGCCGCGCGGC
>CAYJOA010000199.1:0-6861 GCA_964371495.1 uncultured Rubrivivax sp. | reverse complement strand
CCATGGGCCGGATTGTGCGGCGCCGGCCGCGCACCCCTACTCGCCGCGCACCTTGCCGCGACCGGCCTTCACCTGCGCCCGCACCGCCTTGCCTTCCAGCCGCCGCATCTTGGAGCCGTGGGTCGGCCGGGTGGCGCGGCGCACGCGCGGCGCCACCGCCACGCGGTCGACGATGGCCTGCAGCCGCGCCATCGCATCGGCGCGGTTCATTTCGAGGCTGCGGTGTTCCTGGGCCTTGATGACGACCACGCCGTCGGCGCTGATGCGGCCGTCGGGCAGCGCCAGCAGCCGCGCCTTCACGTCGTCGGGCAGCGACGACGCAGCGACGTCGTAACGCAGGTGCACCGCGTTGCTGACCTTGTTGACGTTCTGCCCGCCCGCGCCCTGGGCGCGGATGGCGGTGATCTCGACCTCGGCCGCTTGCACATGCAAACCGGGGCGGCGCATGGGGATCGCGCGATCAGGACTTCAGCTTGCCCACCACGAACAGCAGCGCGGCGGCGCCGACCACAGAGGCGATCCAGCCCGCCGTTTCGCCGACCGCATACCAGCCCAGCATCTGGCCGACGTAGCCGGCGATGAACGAGCCGGCGATGCCGAGCAGGCAGGTCAGGATCCAGCCCATCTTCTGCTCGCCCGGGAGCACGAAGCGCGCAAGCGCGCCGACGATGAGGCCGACGATGATGGTGCCGATGATGCCCATGGTGCGTTCCGCTCCTGTGCTGACGGGGTTCACTCGGTCACGGTGACCGGCACGCGGGGCGCCAGTGCACACATGAGTTCGTAGCCGATGGTACCCCCGGCATGCGCCACGTCGTCGATGGCCAGCACGCTGTCGCCCGGGCCGCGGCCCCACAGCGTGACCTCGCTGCCGACGCCGGCGTCCGGCACCGGTGCCAGGTCCACCGCCAGCATGTCCATCGACACGCGCCCCACGGTGCCGCTGCGCACGCCGTCCACCAGCACCGGCGTGTCGGTGCCGCAGTGGCGCGGGTAGCCGTCGGCATAACCGCAGGCGACGATGCCGATGCGCTGCGGCGCGCAGGCGGTGTAGCTGCTGCCGTAGCCGACCGTGTCGCCCGGCTGCAGCTGCTGAATGGCGATCAGCCGCGAGCGCAGCGTCATCGTCGGCTGCAGTCCCCAGTGGCGGATGTCGTGGGCCGGGAAGTCGGGCGCGCTGCCGTAGCACACGATGCCGGCACGCACCCAGTCGCTGCGCATCTGCGCGCCGGCCGCCGCGATGCCCGGCGCGTGACGCAGCGTCGCCGCGCTGTTGGACAGCGAGCGCTCGCCCGGCAGGTCGCGCGTGGCGGCGTCGAAGGCGGCCCACTGATGCGATGTGCCGCGCGCGCCGTCGGCGTCGGAGAAGTGCGTCATGAGCGTGATCTCGTCGACCTGCGGCAAGGCATTCAGCCGCGCCCAGGCGGCGCGGAAGGCCGCGGGCCGGAAACCGAGCCGGTTCATGCCGCTGTTCATCTTCAGGAACACGCGGTGCGGCTGGTGTGTCTTGTGCGCCGCCAGCCAGTCGATCTGTTCGGCACGGTGCACGACGTGCCACAGGTTCAGCCGCGAGCACGACTCCAGGTCGCGCGCTTCGAAGCAGCCCTCCAGCAGCAGCACCGGGCCGCGCCAGCCCAGCGCCCGCACGCGCTCGGCTTCGGCGAGGTCGAGCAGCGCAAAGCCGTCGGCGCCGCGCAGGCCTTCGAAGACCCGCTCGATGCCGTGGCCGTAGGCATTGGCCTTGACCACGGCCCACACCCGGGCGTCGGGCGCGGCGGCGCGCACACGCGCCAGGTTGCCGGACAGCGCCGTGGTGTGGATCAGGGCTTCGATCGGGCGCGGCATCTCGGGTCCTCGTGCAGGTCGCCACGATTCTGACAGTGCAGGGGCGCGTGCTATAACCCGCCGGCCCCGAGAAGATGGAGACAAGACGCAGGCACCCAGCGCGGCACCTGCTGCGCGCGCGCGACCCGATGAAAAAAGGCTTCTCGACCATCATGTCGGCGCAGTTCTTCAGCTCGCTGGCCGACAACGCGCTGTTCGTCGCCGCGGTCGAGCTGTTGCGGGCCGCAGGCGCCCCCGAATGGCAGCGCGCAGCCCTGGTGCCGATGTTCGCGCTCTTCTACGTCATGCTGGCGCCCTTCGTCGGCGCCTTCGCCGACGCGCTGCCCAAGGGCCGGGTGATGTTCGTGTCCAACAGCATCAAGGTGGCGGGCTGCCTGATGATGCTGTTCGGCAGCCACCCGCTGCTGGCCTACGCCGTGGTCGGGCTCGGCGCGGCCGCCTACTCGCCGGCCAAGTACGGCATCCTCACCGAGCTGCTGCCGCCTTCGCAACTGGTCAAGGCCAACGGCTGGATCGAGGGCCTGACCATCGGTTCGATCATCCTCGGCGTGCTGCTCGGCGGCCAGCTCGTCGGCCCGCACGTGGCGCCGCTGCTGCTGGGCATGGACCTGCCCTACTTCAGCACCGGCATCGACACGCCGCCCGAAGCGGCGATCTCGGCCATCGTCCTGCTGTACGTGCTGGCGGCCGTGTTCAACCTCTACATCCCGCGCACCGAAGCACCGCTGCAGCGACTGAACGGCAGCCTGTGGTGGCTGGTGCGCGACTTCTCGCGCTGCAACGCACGGCTGTGGAACGACAAGCTGGGCCAGATCTCGCTGTCGACGACGACGCTGTTCTGGGGCGTGGCCGGCAACCTGCGCTACATCGTCTTGGCCTGGGCCGCCGCGGCGCTGGGCTACAGCACGACGCAGGCCTCTAGCCTGGTCGGCGTGGTCGCCATCGGCACCGCGGTCGGCGCGGTCATGGCCTCGGCCATGATGCGGCTCGACCGCGCCACCGCGGTGATCCCGCTGGGCATCGGCATGGGGCTGCTGGTGATCGGCATGAACGCCATCGACAAGGTCTGGATTGCCGCGCCCTTCCTGGTGCTGCTGGGTGGGCTGGGCGGCTTCCTGGTGGTGCCGATGAACGCCTTGCTGCAGCACCGCGGCCACAACCTGATGGGCGCCGGGCGCTCGATCGCGGTGCAGAACTTCAACGAGCAGGCCTGCATCCTGGGCCTGGGCGCGTTCTACGCCGGCATGACCAAGTTCGGCCTCTCGGCCTTCAGCGCGATCACGATCTTCGGCCTCGTGGTGGCCGGCATCATGGAAGTCATACGCCGCTGGCATGCGCGCAACATGCTGCAGCACACCGACGAGCTGGAACGCCTGCTGGCCATCGCACGCAGCGATGGCCACTAGACCAGGCCGGGCCTGGCTGCCGGCGCTGGCCCTGCTGGTCAACGCCTTCGTCTGGGGCGTTTCATGGTGGCCGTTCCGGCAGCTCGAAGCGCAGGGCCTGCACCCGCTGTGGGCCACGGCGCTGATCTACGCATTGGCGGTGCTGGCCATCACGCTGTGGCGGCGCGCGGCCTGGGGCCAGTTGCTGCGCACGCCGACGCTGTGGCTGCTGGTGCTGGCGGCGGGCACCACCAACGCCACCTTCAACTGGGCCGTGACCATCGGCGACGTGGTGCGGGTGGTGCTGTTGTTCTACCTGATGCCCTTGTGGGCGGTGCTGCTGGCACGGGCGCTGCTGGGCGAAGCGCTGACCGCCGGCGCCGCACTGCGCGTGACGCTGGCACTGGCCGGAGCGGCGATCGTGCTGCAGCCCGCAGACGGCGGCTGGCCGCTGCCGCACACGCTGGCCGAATGGCTGGGCGTGGTCGGCGGCTTCAGCTTCGCGCTCAACAACGTCATGCTGCGCCGCGAAGCGCACCGTCCCGAAGCGGCGCGCGCGCTGGCGATGTTCCTCGGCGGCGCGCTGGTGGCCGGCGTGCTGGCCATGGTGCTGGCACTGCAGGGCACGGTGCCCCCGCTGCCGGCGCCGGCCTTCGGCTGGGTGGCCGGCAGCGTGGCCATGGGCGCGGCCTTCCTGGCCGGCAACCTGGCGCTGCAGTACGGCGCGGCGCGCCTGCCGGCCAACGTGACGGCGGTGGTGATGGTCACCGAGGTGTTGTTCGCCTCCGCTTCGGCGCTGCTGCTGGGCGCGGGCACCTTGACGCCGCCACTCCTGCTGGGTGGCGCGCTGATCGTCGGCGCCACGCTGCTGTCGGCGCGCGGCTGAGCGCGGGCGGCGAGCTTCAGACCGGCAGCGCGCTGGGCGCCGCCACGGCCGCGGGCGGCGGCGCCTTCAGCCCGTGGCGCAACAACAGCCGCTCGAGTGCAAGGTCGTGCAGCGGCTTGCCGAGGTAGGCATCGCAGCCGGCCAGCGCCGCGCGCACGCGGTCGAGCTCGCTGTCCTGGGCCGACACGATGACCACCACCGACCCGGGCAGGGGGTGGTCGCGCTTGACGTGCTGGCACAGCGCCAGGCCGTCGAGGTCGCTGTCGGCACCCAGTTCGAGATCGAGGAAGACGAAGTCGTAGCTGCGTTGCGCCAGCCGCTCGATGGCCAGACTGCTGTTGACCACGCAGTCGACGACCAGGCCCCAGGGCTGCAGGTGCGAAGTCAGCTCGGCCAACGCGCCCTTGCTGGCGTCCACCAGCAAGGCACTGGGCGGCGCTGACGGCAGCGCTGGCGCGCATGCTGCCGGCGCTGCGGGCGCTGCCGATGGCGGCGCCTGCATCTGCGGTTCAAGCGGCGCTGCAGGCGCGCGGCCCGGCTCGCCGCCGACCGCCAGCAGCACCAGCGCGTCCAGCGCACGCATCGCCAGCAGCGGGTCGAGCGGGCGCGGCATCCAGGCCCCCGCGTGCAGCGGCGGCCGCCTGCCGATGAACACCGTCTGCGGCAGCCGCTCGGTGGCCGCCACGAGCTGCACCGATGGCGCATGGTCGGCGTCGGCGAGCACGAAATCGCTCTCGTCGAGCAGCGTCGACAGCGCGTATCCCGGGTCGCGTGGGGTGCTCAGGCGTAAGCACGAAGCGAGCGTCGTGCGCTCGAAATCGCTGAACCCCAGCACGGCAACACGGTAGGTCCTGGACATCTTGCGGCCGATGGTGCGGCGCGGCCGTCGGCGTGTCAACGACGCAGCGTGCGCCGAGACGGAGCGCTAACATCCCGGTTTTCGTTCGCGCAGGGACCCTTCATGGCCGCCGCCAGCATCTACGACTTCGAGGCCTTGTCGATCACCGGCCAGCCGGCGCACCTGTCCACCCAGCGCGGCAAGGTGCTGCTGATCGTCAACACCGCCAGCGCCTGCGGCTTCACGCCGCAGTTCGCCGGGCTCGAAAGGCTGTGGCAGGACTACCGCGACCGCGGCCTCGTCGTCGTCGGCTTCCCGAGCAACGAGTTCGGCGCCCAGGACCCCGGCAGCAACGACGACATCGCGTCGTTCTGCCAGCTCAACTACGGCGTGAGCTTCCCGATGATGGCCAAGGTGCAGGTCAACGGCGCCCAGGCCCACCCGCTGTGGCGTTGGCTCAAGGCGCAGGCGCCGGGGCTGCTGGGCACCGAGGGCGTGAAGTGGAACTTCACCAAGTTCCTGGTCGGCCGCGACGGCAAGGTGCGCAAGCGCTACGCCCCCAACGACGCCCCCGAGGCGCTGCGCAAGGACATCGAAGAGGCGCTCGCGGCATGATGTTCGGTCACCTCGAGCCCTACGCCGGCGATCCCATCCTCGGCCTCAACGAGGCCTTCCAGAAGGACCCGCGCGCCGACAAGGTCAACCTGTCGATCGGCATCTACTTCGACGACGCCGGGCGCATCCCGGTGCTGGACTGCGTGCGCCGGGCCGAAGCCATGATGCTGGCCGAAAGCGCGCCCAAGTCCTACCTGCCGATCGAAGGCGCGGCCGCTGCGCGCACGGCGGTGCAGCAGCTGCTCTTCGGTGCCGGGCACGAGGCCGTCACGGGCGGGCGCGTCGCCACGCTGCAGACCGTGGGCTCCAGCGGCGGGCTGAAGGTCGGCGCCGACTTCATCAAGCGCTGGCTGCCACACAGCGAGGTCTGGGTCAGCGACCCGACCTGGGACAACCACCGCGCGATGTTCGAAGGTGCCGGCATCGCCGTGCACAGCTACCCGTACTACGACGCTGGTGACGTGAACGCGAACCCTCCGCGGGCCGCTGGCGGGCTCAGGTTCGACGCCATGCTGGAAACGCTGCGCGCGCTGCCGCAGCGCAGCGTGGTGCTGCTGCACGCCTGCTGCCACAACCCCACCGGCGTGGATCTCACGCCCGCGCAGTGGCGCTCGCTGATCCCGGTGCTGCGCGAACGTGAACTGCTGCCCTTCCTCGACCTCGCCTACCAGGGTTACGGCGACGGCATCGTCGAGGATGCCCACGCCGCGCGTGCGCTGGCCTCTTCGGGCCTGACGTTTTTCGTCGCCAACTCGTTCTCCAAGAGCATGAGCGTGTACGGCGAGCGCGCCGGTGCGCTCAGCGTGGTGTGCGCCGACGCGGCCGAGGCGGAGCTGGTGCTCGGCCAGCTCAAGGCGACGGTGCGGCGCAACTATTCCAGCCCGCCGATCCACGCCGGCGGCATCGTCAGCCGCGTGCTCACCGAGCCGGCGCTGCGCGCGGCCTGGGAAAGCGACGTGAACACGATGCGCGAGCGCATCCAGGGCATGCGGCGCAGCCTGCACGCGGTGCTGCAGGCCAAGCGGCCCGGCCGCGACTTCGGCTACTTCCTCGGCCAGCGCGGCATGTTCAGCTACACCGGCCTGACGGCGGCGCAGGTCGACCGGCTGCGTGACGAGTTCGGCGTCTACCTCGTGCGCTCGGGGCGCATCTGCGTCGCCGGGCTCAACACCGGCAACGTCGAACGCACGGCGGTGGCGATGGCGGCGGTGCTGGGCGACTGAGAGGTTGAGAGGCAATCCCATGCACCCGCGTAAGCCCCCAGAACAGCCGCAATCAAGGCGCAAAGCGCA
>CAYJOA010000198.1:0-6890 GCA_964371495.1 uncultured Rubrivivax sp. | reverse complement strand
TCTTCAGCGAGAACCAGCTCGGCCCGATCTTCTTCGAGTTCATCCAGCGCAAGGGTGACCAGGGTTTCGGCGAAGGCAACTTCAAGGCGCTGTTCGAGAGCATCGAGCTCGACCAGATGCGCCGCGGCGTGCTGGACGAGACATGACGGCCGCGGCCGGGAAAGCGCCACGTGAAGTGAACCGCGGCGTTGCACCGGTCACGTACGGCCAGGGCGAACGCCCGCCCCGCGGCGACTACGGCCGTGCCGGCGCCGACTACACCTGCGCCCAGGACCACGCGCAGTACACCGAGGCCGACCACGACACCTACCGGCGCCTGTATGCGCGCCAGTTGCAGCAGTTGCCGGGCCTGGCCTGCGACGAGTTCATTGCCGCCGTGCGGCAACTGGGCGCGCCCGAACGCATACCGCGCTTCGACGACATCTCCGAACGCCTGTTCCGCGCCACCGGCTGGCAGATCGCCTGCGTGCCGGGGCTGATACCCGAGGAGTCCTTCTTCGCGCTGCTGGCGGCGCGCAAGTTCCCGGTCACCGACTGGATACGCCGGCCCGAGGAGTTCGACTACGTCGTCGAGCCCGACGTCTTCCACGACCTCTTCGGCCACGTGCCCCTGCTCTTCGACCCCAGCTTCGCCGACTACATGCAGGCCTATGGCGCCGGCGGCCTGAAGGCCAGCCGGCTCGATGCCTGCGAGCTGCTGGCGCGGCTGTACTGGTACACGGTGGAGTTCGGACTCATCGCGACGCCGACAGGCCTGCGCGCGTACGGCGCCGGCATCCTGAGCTCGGCCGGCGAGCTGCGCCACAGCATCACCAGCGCCGAGCCGCGACGCGTGGCCTTCGACCTGGAGCGCCTGATGCGCAGCCGCTACCGCATCGACACCTATCAGGCCACCTACTTCGTCATCGACTCCTTCAAGCAGCTTTTCGACGCCACTGCACCGGACTTCACGCCCGTCTATGCCAGGGTGCGCGAATCGATCGCCGTCGCCGGCGAGATCGAAGCCGGTGTCGTGTTGCCGGGTGAAAGGCAGTTCAGGGCCTGAGCGGTTCGGCCAGCAGTCGTTGCGCCTCCGCCCAGGGCGCCGGGTGGTCGACCATGTCCACGTGCGCCACGCCGGGCAGGTGCCGGTTGTCGGCGCCGCGCAGCGTGGCCGTCGCCGGCGGGAACACGATGTTGTCGCAGTGGCCGTAGAAGCAGGTGAACTTGCCCGGGCGCTGCGCCGGCTCGCGCTTGCCCAGCAGTTGCTGCCAGGGGCTGTCGATGCGCATCTCACGCATGTTCAGGCTCAGTGCCCAGCGCGCCAGCCAGGTGCCGCGGTGCGGCGTGGCGATCGTCACGACGTGGTGGATGCGCGCATCGGCGGCCGCTCCGCCCTCGGCCAGCCAGCGCCGCACGGCCAGGCCGCCCATGCTGTGCGCGACGATGACCGGTGGCACGCCGGTGCTGCGCTCCAGTTGCTGCACGGCTTGCTCCAGGATTTGAACGTAGTCGTCGATGGAGCCCCACAGCGGCTCCATGTTGACCGCGATGAAGGGCACGCCCTGGACATGCAGCCGTCGCAGCCAGGGGTTCCATATGCCACGGTTGCAGACGAAGCCGTGCACCAGCAGCACACCGCGCCGGCCCTGCGCCGTGGCGGGCAGGTGGTCCGGCCAGCGCCGGCTGCGAAAGGGCTGGCGCCAGCAGAAGACGCGCGGCGCAGCGCGCACCTCGCCCCACCAGGCGCGCAGCAGCTGCGCCGGCGTGGCGCGTGGTGTCGGGTCGTCGCCGTGCGCCATGCGCAGCAGGGCAAACTCGGCAGCCAACGCCAGGGCATAGCCGCCGGCGATGAGGGCTGCACCCGCCACGGCCCAGCCAGGATGGCCGGCACGCCAGAAGACCCAGCCCCACAGCAGCGCGGCCAGTAGCGCGCCGATGGTGGTGATCTTCTGCAGCCGCGCCAGCACGGCGAGTCAGACCAGGGTCACGCTGCGGCCGCTGAGCTCGCGTGCCAGACCGCTGGCCAGCATGTTGACCAGGCCATAGACCGACAGCTGCGGGTTGGCGCCGATGCTGGTCGGGAACAGCGAGCCGTCGTGCACCGACAGGTTCTCGAGCTGCCAGTGGCGACCATCGGGCCGTGTCACCCCCAGCTCGGCGCGCCCGGCCATGCCGCAGCCGCCCATCACATGGGCACTCACGACGTGGGTCAGGTAGGGTTTCATCGGCAGCGCTGCGATGGCCTGCCGCGCCTCGGCCCAAGTGCGGTAGGGCACGGCCATTTCGTGCACCGGAGTGACCGTAGACGCACCGGCGGCGAACTGGATCTCGGCCATGCTCAGCAGTGCCCGGCGGGCGCCGTCGAAGATGAAGTCGGTGAGCGGGTAGTCGAGCACGGGCGAGCCGTCGCTGCGCAAGCCGACGCGGCCACCGGGTGACTGGTCGTGGAAACCATCGCGCAGCAGTGCCAGCAGGGCATGCGTGCGCGCGAAGTCCTTCATCGCGCTGGCCATGCCGGGCCCGAAGCCGGGCAGCGTGATCGAGGCCAGCACCGGGTGCAGTGGCGGCGCCTCGAGCTTGTAGCCGATGGCCCCGTCGATGGGCGCCAGGTCCAGAAAGTGGTCGCTGTACATTGTCTGCGGCGCACCTTGCCAGCCTTCGATCGCCTCGTCGAAGATCGCCGTCGACGCCACCACCGGGTGCAGGAAGGTGCGCCCGCCCAGGCGGCCGTGCGGGTCGGGTGCCTTGGACCGCAGCAGCAGGGCCGGCGAGTTGATGGCACCGCCGGCCACCACGACGTGGCGCGCCCGCACACGCGTCGTGCGCGTGCCGCTCGCGGCACCGTTGATGGCCACCGGCACGCAGCGCACGGCGCGTACGGCACCGCCTTCGATGTCGAGTCGGTCGGCGCGTGTCTGCACCAGCAGCGTGGCGCCACGGTCGAGTGCCGCCGGGATCGTCGTCACGAGCATCGACTGCTTGGCATTGGTGGGGCAACCCATGCCGCAGGAACCGAGGCTCCAGCAGGCCTTGACGTTGCGCGGGATCGCCGCTGCCGAGATGCCCAGCCGCGTCGCGCCCAGCCGCAGCCGCTCGTTGTTGGCATTCGGCGGCACCAGCCAGGGGCCGATGTTCAGCCGTTGTTCGGCCTGCAGGAACCAGGGCGACATCGCTGCGTCCGTCAGGCCGGGCAGGTCGAAATGGTCGCGCCAGTACTTCAGCGTGTCGCTGGGCGTGCGGAATGAACTCGTCCAGTTCACGGTGGTCGAGCCACCGACACAGCGCCCCTGCAGGATGCTGATCGCCTTGTCGGCGGTTTGCCGGTTGGCGCTGTCCTGATACAGGGCCGGGTAGGCCTCGGCCTCGATCTGGCGGAAGTCTCGGCTGCTGCGCAGCGGGCCTTCCTCGATCAGCACGACCGACAGCCCCGCTGCCGTCAGCAGATCGGCCGTGATGCCGGCGCCCGCACCGGTGCCGATGATGGCCACGTCGCAGCTCAGGGAGTCGGGCAGTGCGCCATGGCGGTCGCCCAGGACTTTCCAGCCACGGTCGAGACCGGCCTGGATGGGATCGGGTAAGGAGCTCATGGGATGCGCTGTGCGGGAGTCAAACCGGGTTCGGCCCCGGGTAGCCGATGGCCTGCCAGGTGCTGGCGTCGGCGAAGTAGGCCCCGTTCGTCAGGTTGCGCAAGGCGTGGTAGAGCTGTTGTCTCAGTTGCAGTGACGAGAAGCGCAGACCTTGCATCATGTCCTGCAGCTCGGCTTCGCTGGCTTGCGGCCAGTCAGGGCGCAGGCCAGCCAGCGCCAGCCGTCCGGGCGCGCTGGCCAACAGCGTCACCAATTCGTTGATTTCGCCCTGCAGCGCAGGCGGCAGGCCGGCAATCGTGCCTTCCAGTCGCTGCAGATGCGCCTGCAAGGCGAGCGCCCTGGCCGCGGGCTCGGTCGGCAGAAGATCCGCCAGCACGCCGCGGGCAACGGCAGCCAACATCCCGCGCCCGACCGCCGACAGCCGACCTTGCTGCAGACCCGGTTTGAACAAGGCCAGGGTGCCGCCCGCCAGCGCCAGCACGGTCCCCGCGCCTGCGCCTACCAGAAGAAGGGTGCGTCTTTTCATGCCTTGCAGTGTTGCATCATTGTGAATCCATGCCCTAGGGGCAGGCGACTAGGCCAGCGCATGAAACCCGTTCCAAGATCCACAGACACGATGCAGCGCAAACCATGAACGCACAGGCCGATCTCATCCTGCACAGCCTGCGAGAGGTGGCCGCCGAACGGGTTCGGCGGCATGCCAATCCTGGCCTGGCGGAACGCGTGAAGCAGGTCAAGAGTTACCAGCACCGGCGCTTCCAGCGCACCTACGCCGACCTGCTGGCAAGTGCGCGCTACGCTCGCTCGGCGAAGTTCTTCCTGGACGACCTCTACGGCCCCGAAGACTTCACACAACGCGACGAACAGTTCGCACGTGTCGTGCCGGGGCTGGTACGGATGTTTCCACGCGAACTGGTGGGCACGGTGACCTCGCTGGGCGAGCTGCACGCGCTGTCGGAGCAGTTCGACACTGCCATGGGTGCGGTGATTGCCAGCCCAGCCCTGGGCGACTCGGAGTACGCGGCGGCCTGGCGCACCGTGGGCCGGCCGGTCGACCGCGAGCGGCAGATTGCGCTGATGCTCGCTGTCGGCTCGGCCTTGGACCGCTACACGCGCAACCCACTGCTGCGTACCAGTTTGCGCATCATGCGCGGCCCGGCGGCGGCGGCCGGCCTGGGCGCTTTGCAGGGTTTCCTGGAGCGCGGCTTCGACACCTTCCGCGAAATGCGCGGCGCCCGCGAGTTCCTGGACACCGTTGCAGCGCGGGAACGTCAACTGGCTGCCCGGCTGTTCGCCGGCGGCACCGCTGCACCGCCTGCCGGCCAGACCTGACTTGTACGCGCCTAGGACAACTACCGTGGCTGGGCCGGGCGCACGTCGCCACGATGCCGTGTTTGTTCTCAGCGTTCCCCGTAGCGCACCCAAGAAGCGAGCAATTCCCCGTGCAAAAGCCCTGGCTCCAACATTACCCCCCTGGCGTGCCCGCTGAGGCGAACATCAACGCCTACCGCAGCCTGACGGACCTGCTGGAAGCGGCCTTCCAGCGCCATCCCTCGAGGGACGCTTTGGCCTGCATGGACAGCCGCCTGACCTTTCGGCAACTGGACGAGTTGTCGCAGGCGCTGGGCTCGTGGCTGCAGTCGCTGGGTATGGAGCGCGGGGCCCGCGTGGCGGTGATGATGCCCAACGTGCCCCAGTACCCGGTCGCGATCGCGGCCATCCTGCGCGCCGGCTACGTCGTCGTCAATGTCAACCCGCTGTACACCGCGCGCGAGCTCCAACACCAGCTCGCGGATTCAGGTGCCGAGGCGGTCATCGTGCTCGAGAACTTTGCGCGCACGCTCGAGGAGTGCATTGACCAAACAAGTGTCAAGCACGTGGTGCTGGCAGCCATGGGCGACCTGCTCGGCTTCTGGCGCGGTCGGCTGATCAACTTCGCCGTTCGACACGTGCGGCGCATGGTTCCTGAATACAGCTTGCCGCTCTACGACGGACGCACGGTGACTCAGTTCAGGGATGCCCTGGACGACGGCGCGCGTCTGTCGTTTCGGCGTGTCGACATCGGCCCCGATGACGTTGCTTTTCTACAGTACACCGGCGGGACGACGGGTGTCTCGAAGGGTGCCACGCTCCTGCATCGGAACGTGGTTGCGAACATCATGCAGTGCGAGGCCTGGTTCAAACCCATGCTCGACCGCGTGGGCGACCAGCAGCAGTTGACCATCGTCTGTGCACTGCCCCTGTATCACATCTTCGCACTGACGATCTGCGCGCTGATGGGCGCGCACTTCGGCGCCATGAACCTGCTGATCCCCAATCCGCGGGACATCCCCGGCCTGGTACGCACCCTGGCCAAGTACCGCATCAACATGTTTCCGGCAGTCAACACCCTGTTCAACGCGCTGGCCAACGACTCCGATTTCGCTCGTCTCGATTTCTCGGGGCTCGTCGTTTCCAACGGCGGGGGCATGGCGGTGCAAAAGGCAACGGCAGATCGTTGGCTGAAAACTACCGGCTGCCCGGTGGTCGAAGGGTATGGCCTCTCCGAGACTTCTCCAGTGGCGACTTCCAACCGGCTCGACCAGCTGGAATTCACGGGCACCATCGGTTTGCCGGTCCCTTCCACTGAGATAGCGATCCGTGACGACGACGGCCGCGACGTCGCAGTCGGCGCAGCGGGCGAGATCTGCATCCGCGGCCCGCAGGTGATGGCCGGGTACTGGCAGCGCGACGACGAAACGGCCAAGGTCATGACAGCCGACGGGTACTTCAAGTCGGGCGACATCGGCACCATCGACGAACGTGGCTACATCCGCATCGTCGATCGGAAGAAAGACATGATCCTGGTGTCGGGCTTCAACGTCTACCCGAACGAAATCGAACAGGTGGTGAGCCTGCATCCCGGGGTGCTGGAGTGCGCTGCCGTCGGCGTCACCGATGATCGCGCGGGCGAGGCAGTCAAACTCTTCGTCGTGAAAAGCGACCCGACCCTGTCCGAAGAGGATATCGCCAGCTGGTGCCGGGATAATTTCACCGCGTACAAGCGTCCAAAATATATCGAGTTCCGCGACGAGCTCCCGAAGAGCAACGTTGGAAAGATCCTTCGGCGCGAACTGCGCAGTCACGCCTGACGAATGTTTCAGGCAGCTCCTGCAACAGGCGTTCTGACAAAGCAAAAGGCCCGGTCTTTCGACCGGGCCCTCGCCTCGTTATTAGCCTGACAATGTCCTACTTTCACACGGGAACCCGCACTATCATCGGCGCAAAGGCGTTTCACTGTCCTGTTCGGGATGGGAAGGAGTGGGACCACCTTGCTATGGT
>CAYJOA010000197.1:4055-7133 GCA_964371495.1 uncultured Rubrivivax sp. | reverse complement strand
CGCCAGCTTCTCCACCACGTCGGCGCGCAGCTTGCCGGCATGGGACAGCACCTCGCGCTCGTTGAACTGCAGGAAGGCGTCGAGCTTGTCCTCCCAGTCGCGCATGGTCAGCGTGCGGCGGCGGCGGGCCTGGTCCTCGGCGTAGTCGAGGTACATGACGACGATGCGGTCGAGTTCCTCGATCTCCTCGCGGTTCAGGTAGTTCTTGGCGATGGTGACGTCCTGCCTGCGCACCCGGCCGCCGTGCCAGGTCGTCAGGCCCATGTTGGGCACGGCGGGGTCGGCACGGCCGGCGATGAGTTCCGGCGCGGTGTGGCCGGTGACGGCCCACAGCATCTTGTTCTGCACCTTCTTGAAGAAGAGCTGGGCGGCCTCGCTCGTCTTGTCGTAGTCCGATGCGGTGGCGTAGATGTCGCGGACCTTCTGATAGAAGCGCTTCTCGGAGGCGCGGATGTCGCGGATGCGCGCCAGCAGCTCGTCGAAATAGTCCCGGCCGCCGGGTTCCTTGAGCCTGGCGTCGTCGAGCACGAAGCCCTTGACCAGGTATTCGCGCAAGTGGGTGGTGGCCCACTGGCGGAACTGGGTGCCGCGAGGGGAGCGCACCCGGTAGCCCACGGCCAGGATCATGTCCAGGTTGTAGGCCTTGGTCCTGTAGCCCTTGCCGTCCGCGGCAGTTGTCAAGTATTCCTTGACAACTGCCTGGGCCAGCTCGCCCTCGGCGAGGATGTTCTTGACGTGCAGGCTGATGTTCTGCTTGGAAGTGTCGAACAGGCTCGCCATCTCCAGCTGGGTCAGCCAGACGGTGCCGCCTTCGGCGCGCAACCGGACGGCGGCACTGCCGTCCTCGGCCGTGTAGAGGACCAACTCGCCGCCGCTCGATTCTTGTTCTCCCTTCTTGGCGCGCGCGACGATGGGTTTGGCGGTCTTCGTCATACGCCCAACTCCTTCAAGTACTGCTTCATGCGCACGCGCACCTCGGCCAGTTCGCCTTCCAGGCGTTCGATCTCGCGCTCCACGGCGGCGACGTCGATTTCCTCCTCTTCCTCGAAGGTGTCCACGTAGCGCGGGATGTTGAGGTTGAAGTCGTTGTCGGCAATCTCCTGCGGGCCGGCGATGTGGGCATACCGGGCCGTGGCCCGCCGGGCGCGGAAGGTGTCCAGCACCTGGGCCATGTGTTCTTCGAGCAAGGTGTTCTGGTTCTTGCCCGACTGGTAGTCGTGGCTGGCATCGATGAACAACACGTCGCGGCAGGCTTCGCGCGCACCGCCCTTTTCGCGGGCGCGGTCGAACACCAGCACGGCGACCGGGATCGACGTGGTGGGGAACAGGTTGCCCGGCAGGCCGATCACGGCGTCGAGCAGGTTTTCCTCGATCAGCGCGCGGCGGATGCGCCCTTCTGCGCCGCCGCGAAACAGCACGCCGTGCGGCACCACCACGGCCACGCGGCCTTCCTGCGGCAGCGCGGTTTCCACCATGTGGGTGATGAAGGCGTAGTCGCCCTTGGACTTGGGCGGCTGGCCGCGCCAGAAGCGGCTGTAGCGGTCGGCCTCGACCTCCTTGCCACCCCACTTGTCCAGGCTGAAGGGCGGGTTGGCGACCACCACGTTGAAGCGCATCAGGCGGTCGGCTTCCACCAGCGCCGGGCTGTTCAGGGTGTCGCCCCATTCGATGCGCGCGGCGTCCTTGCCGTGCAGGAACATGTTCATGCGCGCCAGCGCCCAGGTGCTGCCGTTCACTTCCTGGCCGAAGAGGGCGAAGTTGCGGCTGCCTTGCTGCTCCACCAGCGCGGCGGCTTCCACGAGCAGGCCGCCGGCGCCGCAGGTGGGGTCGCAGATGCGGTCGCCCGGCCGCGGGGCGGCCAGTTGCGCCAGCAGCTTGGACACCTGCTTGGGCGTATAGAACTCGCCGGCCTTCTTGCCGGCGTCGGATGCAAAGCGCTCGATCAGGTAGATGTAGGTGTCGCCGATCACGTCTTCGGACACGCGCGACGGGCGCAGGTCGAGCTTGGCGAAGTCTCCAAGCAGGTTTTCCAGTCGGCGGTTGCGGTCCTTGGTCTTGCCGAGGTTGGCCTCGCTGTTGAAGTCGATGTTGCGGAAAACGCCTTCGAGCTTGGCCTTGTTGGCCTCTTCGATGTGGTCGAGCACGATGTTGATGAGCTCGCCCAGGTTGGCCGCCTTGCGCCGCTCGTACAGTGCGTGGAAGTCGGCCAGGAAGCGGTCGGTGACTTTGCCGGTCTTCTCGTCCTTGAACTCCACGTAAGGCAGGATGAAGCGCTCGCGCTCCAGCTTGCGGCGGATGCGCTCCTCGTTGTTGCCGTACTCCTTCTGGTACGCGGCGTAGTGGTCGGCCCACTGATCGCTGATGTACTTCAGGAACAGCATCACCAGGATGTAGTCCTTGTACTGCGCCGGGTCGATGACGCCGCGGAAGGTGTCGCAGGCTGCCCAGGCGGCGCTGTTGACCTCTTGTTGGCTGAGCTTGTCGGTCATGAGTCGGCCTTCTTCGCGTGCTGCATCAGGATGTGGGTGATGAGTCGTTGGCGCTGGGCGGCGATACGGGTCATCAGTGAATGTTCGCGTTCGGCCAGCGCGGCGGCCTGGGCGATGCGTTGCTGAGCTCTCTGGGGTGGCACGGCAATCTCCAGCGCCTTCAGGCCCTCGGCGCTGACCATGCGCACCGATGTCCCCTCGGACAGCGCCGCCAGTTGAGCCTGCGTGGCCGGGGCATTGATGAACCAGCACAGGTAGTCGGCCAGCACGCCGTGGGGGCGAATCAGCAGCATGGGCGCCGACAACACGGCTGCAGCCATGCCTGCCGGTACCCTGACGGCGCCGTAGCTGCGGCCGCGCGAGCGGAACAGCAGATCGCCCGCGCGCAGCAGGTGATGTGTCTTGCCCTTGGGCAGCGCCAGCCTGACTGCGTCGTCGGGATGCAGCAGGTTGGCGGCGTCGATGTCTTTCATCTGGATGACCGCCACATCGCCCAGCGGGTCGTGCTCGAGGCGCGACCGGAAGGGATAGCCCATCTGTACTTCAGCCAACTCGCCCAGGTTCATATCTGCAGGAACGGCGTTACGAC
>CAYJOA010000197.1:0-3955 GCA_964371495.1 uncultured Rubrivivax sp. | reverse complement strand
GTCGCGCCGCAGGTGCCGTACGTGGTGAAGAGCCCGCACGGCGAGCGCGTCGACGAATACCACTGGCTGCGCGACGACGACCCGCAGGTCAAGCGGCCGGAGATTCTGCGTCACCTCGAAGCCGAGAACGCCTACACCGCGGCCGTGATGGCGCCGCTGCAGCCGCTGCAGGACCGGCTGGTGGCCGAGATGCGTTCGCGCATCCGCGAAGACGACAGCACGCCACCGGTCTACGACCAGGGCTGGTGGCACTGGCGCGAGTTCAAGTCCGGCGGCGAGTACCCGGTGCTGATGCGGCAGCGCGGCAGCCCGGAGCGACCCGACGCGCGTGCGCCGCGGCAGGTGGTGCTGGACCAGCCCATGCTGGCCGCCGGGCAGGCCTACTACCGCGTCGGCTCCACCGCCGTCAGCCCGGACGGACGGATCCTGGCCTGGACCGAGGACACCGCGGGCCGGCGCATCCACACGCTGCGCTTTCGCGACCTGCGCAGCGGGCAGATCCTGGCCGACGCGATTCCCGGCGTGCTCGAAGACCTGGCCTGGGCCAGGGACAGCCGCACGCTGTTCTACGTCCGCCAGGACCCCGTGACCCTGCAGAGCGGGCCGGTCTGGCGCCACACGCTGGGCACGGCGCCCGGCGCCGACGTCAAGGTGTTCGAGGAGCCGGACCCCACTCTCTTCGTTTCGGTGCACGAAAGCGCGTCGCGCAAGTACGTGCTGATCGCCGTCACCGGCTTCGACACCGCCGAGACGCTGGCGGTGCCGGCGGCCGCGCCGCGCAGCCCGGCGCGCGTGGTGCTGGCGCGGCGCGCGGGCGTGCGCCATGCCGCCGATCACTTGCGGGGCCGCTGGGTCATCCGCACCAACGAGGGTGCGCCCAACTTCAAGCTCGTCGGCGCCCCCGAGCGCGCACCCGACGACCGCCGGCAGTGGCGCACGCTGGTGCCCGGCCGCGCGCAGGCGACGCTGGAGGCCTTCGTGCTGCTGGAGCGTGGCATCGCGGTGCAGGAGCGCGTCGACGCCGACAGCCGCGTGCGCCTGCTGGCCGGTGGCCGCTGGCTCGACGTGGCTGCCGCGCCGGCCAGCACGGTGGCCCTGGACGACAACCGAGACCCGCGCGCGGCGTTTCTGCGCTACAGCGTGACGTCGATGGTGTTGCCCCGGGCCACCTGGGACCTGCACCTGGCCAGCGGCCGGCGCGTGTTGCGCAAGGTGCAGCCGGTGCCCGGCTACGACGCCGGCCTGTACGCCAGCGAACGCCTGTGGGCGCCGGCGCGCGACGGCAAGCGCATCCCGGTCACGGTGTCGTGGCGGCGCGACCGCGCACGCGCCGACGGCAGCGCGCCGCTGCTGGTCATCGGCTACGGTGCTTACGGCAGTTCCTACGACCCCGAGTTTTCGTCAAACCGGCCGAGCCTGCTGGACCGCGGCTTCGTCGTCGCGCTGGCCCACGTGCGCGGCGGCGCCGAGCTCGGCCAGGACTGGTACGAAGACGGGCGCCTGATGAACAAGAAGAACACCTTCAACGACTTCGTCGATGCCACCGACGCGCTGCTGCGCGCCGGCTGGGGCGCCGCCGGCAAGGTGTTCGCCAGCGGCGGCTCGGCCGGCGGGCTGCTGATGGGCGTGGTCGCCAACGAGGCCGGCGCGCGTTATCGCGGCATCGTGCTCGACGTGCCCTTCGTCGACGCGGTGACGACGATGCTCGACGAGACGATCCCGCTCACCGCCAACGAGTGGACGCAGTGGGGCGACCCGCGCCACAAGCCGGCGCACGACTACATGCTGTCGTATTCACCCTACGACAACATCCGCGCCCAGCCCTACCCGGCAATGCTGGTGACGACCGGGCTGTGGGACGCCCAGGTGCAGTACTTCGAACCCGTCAAGTACGTGGCCCGGCTGCGCGCGAAGAAGACCGACAGCCGCCCGCTGCTGCTGCACGTCAACCTGGACGCCGGCCACGGCGGCGCGTCGGGTCGCTTCGAGGTGCTGGCGGAGATCGCGCGCGAATACGCCTTCCTCATCGACCAGGCCGGACTGGCCGGGGCTCGCTGAGGGTTTACTCCCTCTCCCGCTGCGGGAGACGGCAGGGGTGAGGGTGGCGGCGGCCGCCAACCCTCACCCCAACCGTCTGCCACGAGTGCCAGAGGGGGCCGGATCTCACCGCGCCGCGCGCGCCGCGGCCACCGCGCGGCCGAGTTCGATCACCGCCAGCGCGTAGTAGCTCGACTGGTTGTAGCGCGTGATGGCGTAGAAGTTCTGCGTGCCCGCCACGTAGCTGGGTGCGAGCTCGCCGTTCTGCAGTTCGACCAGCGCCAGCGCCCCGCTGTGGGCGCGGCCGGCGTCGTCGAGCACGGCACCGCGCTCGGCGAACTGCGCCGCACTGAAGCTGGGCACGATGTCCGGCCCGAGCAGCAGCGCGCGGTCGCTGGCGTCCACCGGCACCGCCACCGCGTAGTGCGTCGGCAGCCCCGCCACCCAGCCGAAGGCCTGCAGGTAGTTGGCGACGCTGCCCACGGCGTCGGCGGCGCTGGCGTGCAGGTCGACATGGCCGTCGCCGTCGTGGTCCACGGCCCAGCGGTTGACGCTGCCGGGCATGAACTGCGGCAGCCCCAGCGCGCCGGCGTACGAACCCTTCACCGCCTGCGGATCGATGCCCTCACGCGCGCACAGGACGAAGAACTCCTCGAGCTCATCGCGGAAATAGGCGCTGCGGTCGCGACGGCCGGCGGGGAAGTCGAAGGCCAGCGTGGCCAGCGCATCGACGACGCGAAAGCCGCCGGTGATGCGGCCGTAGAAGGTCTCGACGCCGATGACGCCGACGACGACCTGCGCCGGCACGCCCCAGCGGCGTTCGGCGCTGTCCAGCCAGGCTTCGTTGTCGCGCCAGAAGGCGACACCGGCGTCGATGCGGCGCGGCTCGATGAAACGCTCGCGGTAAGCGGCCCAGTTCTTGGCCGTGCCGGCCGGCGGCGGCATCACCAGGCGCTGCACCGCGGCGATGCGACGGGCCTGCGCCAGCTGCGATTCGAGCCAGTGCCTTGGCAGGCCACGCCGTTCGGCCACCTCGGCGGCGAAGCGGCGGGCCGCTTCGTGGCCGCCGTAGTCCGGCGCCGCGGTTGCCGGCCGCATCGCCTTGCCACCGTGCTGGCGTGGCGACGCCGCGGCCGGCCAGGCCAGCACGGCGCTCAAGAACAGCAGGCCGGCCAGCCGGCGGCGCAGGAACAGGGTCATGCGCCGATTATCGGCAGCGCGGGGCGCCCGACCGGTTTCTAGGCCGGGCCTCGTGCTGCGGCGCTGAAACGCCGCCACCAGTCGCGTTCGGCGAAACGGCCTTCGGCGTAGCGCTCGCGGTCCAGTGCGTCGAGCAGGGCAGCGACGGCGTCGCCGCGGGTCCCCAGCGTGGCTCGCACCCGCTCGGCGCGCGTGCGCGGCGGGTGGTGCGGCAGCACCGCCACGCCCAGCGCGGCCAGCCGCTGCTGCACGCGCCGCTGCAGGCGCTGCCAGGGGTCCTGGCGCCGGCGATCCCACCAGGCCCAGGCCGCGCCGGCCAATGCCGCGCTGCACAGCAGGCCGATCAGCAGCGTCGCCAGGTCCTGCCAGGTCGGCGCGGAGAATCCCAGTTCCTGCAGCAGGTCGAACTGCTGGCCGCGCGAGTAGTTCAGCACCCACTGGTTCCAGCGGTTGTTGACGCTCTCCCAGGCCTGGCGCAGCCGCATCGTCAGTGCCGGGTCGATGGTGTCCAGGGCACCGGCCACCAGGCCCGGCGGCGGCCGCAGGCTGAAGCTGCGCTGCACGCGGTCCGGCGACACCGCCGCGGTGGGGTCGATGCGCACCCAGCCGCTGCCTTCGTGCCAGTACTCGGCCCAGGCGTGGGCGTGGCGCTGGCGCACGATCCACCAGCCGTCCACCGGTTCGGGGTCGGCGCCCTGGTAGCCGGTGACCACGCGCG
>CAYJOA010000196.1:0-7212 GCA_964371495.1 uncultured Rubrivivax sp. | reverse complement strand
GTAGTGTTGCTGTATACGAATGGGGACCTGGCTGATCGCACATGGAACGCGCAGCGCGAGCCGGTCGATTCGGAAGACCTTGATCGCTTGTTTGCGAAGTCGACTCCCTCGGGGCGTAGGTACACGACGGTCGCGTTGCATGCCCGTGGCGAAAGGCAAGGAGAGACGGGCAAGCCGTGGCGTGGCATTCCCCCACCTGCCGGGCGTCACTGGGCGTATCGCCATGCCGAGCTCGACCGCTTTGACAAGGCTGGTCTGGTCGAATGGTCAAGCACAAACAATCCCCGCTTGATTCGCTATGCCGATGAAAAGGACGGCGATCTCGTGCAAGACATCTGGACAATGAAGGACCCGGTTGAGGATGACTATCCCACTGAGAAGCCGGAGGAGCTACTCGTTCGCTTGCTCGAAACGCTGACTGACCCCCGGCACCTCGTCCTCGATTGCTTCGTCGGCTCCGGCACCACGGCCGCCGTCGCGCAGAAACTCGGCCGCCGCTGGATCGGCTGCGATATCAACAAGGGTGCCATCCAGACCACGGCCAAGCGGCTGCAAGCGGTGATGGTCGATCAAGCGGCACAGCTCGCCGCACAGAACCAGGGCGAACTGGTCGAGAAGCCGGATGCCCCGTCGCTCCCGTGCCAGCTCAGCTTCACCACCTGGCGCGTGAATGACTACGACCTGCAGGTGCAGCACAACGAGGCGGTGGAACTGGTCGCACAGCACCTGGGCATCACGCGCACGCGCGCCGACCCGTATTTCGACGGTACCTGCGGGCAGCAGCTGGCCAAGCTGGTGCCCTTGAACCACCCACTCACCCTGCTGGACTGCGAAGCGCTGGGTTTGGAGCTCAAGAGCCGGCCTCAGGAGGAGCGCGACGTGATGCTGGTGTGCCTGGGCATCGAGCAGTCGGCCCAGGCCTGGGTGACGCAGCACAACAAGACCTCGCCCGTGAACAAGGTCCAGGTCGTGGAGCTGCGTACCGACCGCCGCGCCGGCGGTGTGATCCGCCACGAACCGATCTCGGCGCAGGTGACGGCGGCGCGTGAACGCGGCCAGCTCGTGGTGACCGTCAAGGAAGTGATCTCGCCCACTATCCTGGAAAGGCTCCGCCTGCAAGACGGCGTGCTGCGCGCCGAGGTAGATGACTGGCGCGCCATGGTCGATTGCGTGCTGATCGATGCACAGCATGACGGCCAGGTCTTCAACGTCACCCTGGCCGACGTGCCCGAACGCAAGCAGGACCTGGTCGCGGGTCGCTACGAGATCGAAGCGCCCGCTGCGGGCGTTACTGTGGCCGTGAAGATCATCGACATGCTCGGCGAGGAACTGGTCGTCATGCTGGTCCCGTAGCTGCACGTCAGCGGCTGCCGAACATCATCCGGCGCGCCAGCCAGTTGCGCACCGGGGGCAGTCCCTGCAGCGCGGCCAGGCCCAGGCCGCGCGCGGTGGCCGCGCCGGGCAGCTTCCAGGTGAAGCTGCGGGCCAGGAAGTCGGTGGCCGCGATCATCGTCCAGCGGTCGGCGGCGCGCGCCCACTCGGCGCGCCGCAGCGCGGCCGGCAACGAAACGGCATGGCGCAGCAGGGCGACCAGCTCATGGGCATCGCGCAAGCCGAGGTTCAGGCCCTGGCCCGCCACCGGATGCAGGGTCTGCGCCGCATTGCCGATGCGCACCGTGGCGCCGCTGACCAGCGTGCCTTCGACGTTCAGGCCGAGCGGGAAGCACTTCAGCGGCGTGACGCCGACGACGCGCCCGGCCTCGGCAGGGAAGAGCGTGTTCAGCACCGCCATACGCTGGGTATCGGTGAGGTCGTGCACGGGGTCGTCGTCGCCGGGAACGCACCACACCAGGGCCGCGCGTGCGGCGCCGACCGGCAAGCCCGGGTCGCCGGGCAAGGGCAGCAGCGCCACCGGCCCGTGCCGCGTGAAGCGCTCGAAGGCGGTGCCGCGCATGGCGCCCTGCAGCGTGACGCTGCCGACCCACGCCGACTGCCGGTAGTCGCTGACCAGCGCCTTGCGTGCCTGGTCGGCGAAGACGCCGCCTTCGGCGACCACCGCGAGGTCGAAAGTTTCGGCGATGCCGGCGTCGACCTCCACCCCCTCGGGCAACGCCTTGATCGCCGCCACCGGCGTGCCGAAACGGCTGTGCAGCCGCGCGGGCTGCGCCGCGACCTCGGCTTCCCAGGCGCGCTGCAGCGGCGCCACCAGTGCGCCGTAGGGGAGCACGGCGCCCAAGGAGGGCACGCCGAGCTCGGCCGCGCGCAGGCGCACGGCGGGTTCACCGAACAGCAGGCCCAGGCTCGGCGGCGCCTGCGACACGTGCACCTGCAGGATCGGCTCGGCCGCCGCCGCCGGCCACGCGCCCAGGCGCTGCAGGAACTGCACGCTGCCCAGCGACAGCGCCAGCGTGCGCGGGTCGCCGCTCACGTCGCGGTCGGCCGCGCGGGCGTCGAAGACGGTGATGCCGGCCTGCGGCAGCAGCCGCGCCGCGTGCAGCGCCAGCGCCAGCCCCACCGGGCCGGCGCCCACCACCGCCACCTGCCATGCTCTTTTCGTCACCTGTCGTCCTTTGCTGCCGCGTATTATTTGCCGCGCCCTGCCGGTGGGGCAAACGAAGGGTCTGGCCATGGCGATGATGGACTTCATCAAGAAACAGTTCATCGACATCCTCGAATGGACCGAGGGCGACGATGGCACGCTGGCCTGGCGCTACCCGATGGCCGGCAACGAGATCCAGCACGGCGCCTCGCTCACGGTGCGCGACAGCCAGCTGGCCGTGTTCGTCAACGAAGGCCAGCTGGCCGACGTCTTCGGCCCCGGCAGGGTCCGGCTGACGACGCAGACGCTGCCGGTGCTGACCTACCTGAAGCACTGGGACAAGCTGTTCCAGAGCCCGTTCAAGAGCGACGTCTACTTTTTCAGCACGCGCCAGCAGCTCGACCGCCGCTGGGGCACGACGCAGCCGGTGACGATCCGCGACAAGGACTTCGGCGCCGTGCGCTTGCGCGCCTTCGGCAACTACAGCTACCGCATCGCCGACGCGAAGCTGTTCCACACCGAAGTCTCGGGCACGCGCGAGCGCGTTACGGTGGACGACATCGACGGCCAGCTGCGCGGCCTGATGCTGCAGCACCTCAGCGACGCCGTGGCGCAGAGCGGCGTGCCCTTCCTGGACCTGGCCGCCAACCAGGTGGAATTCGCCGGCCGGCTGCGCAGCGCCACGGCCGCCGAGTTCGGCCGCCTCGGCCTGGCGCTGGAAGCGGTGACGGTGCAGAACCTGAGCCTGCCCGAGGAGCTGCAGAAGGTGCTGGACCAGAGAATCGGCATGGGCATGGTCGGCGGCGACATGGGCCGGTTCATGCAGTACCAGACGGCGCAGGCGATCCCCAAGTTTGCCGAAGGCGCGGCCGCTGGCGGCGGTGGCGTCGTCGGCGACGCCATGGGCCTGGGCGCCGGCGTGGCGCTGGGCCAGGTGATGGCGCAGCAGTTGAGCCAGGGCCTGCAGGGCGGCGCTGCCGCGGCACCGCTGCAGGGCCCGAGTCCCGACGAGGTGATGGCCACGATCGAGAAGCTGGCCGCGCTGAAGGCCAAAGGCATCCTCAGCGACGACGAGTTTTCGGCCAAGAAGGCCGAGCTGCTGAAGAGGCTGGTCTGAGCTGCGCTGCCGCCGCTCAGGCGTAGGTGACCCACCCCTGCCGTTCCGGGGCGTCCAGGTGCGGCAGGTGGTTGTAGCTGACCAGCATGTGGCGCTTGGGCGTGTAGGCGAACTCGGTCAGCGAGCTGTTGCGGATGCGCAGGTTCAGCTCGATCATGGTCTGCGGCGGCGTGTCGAGCACCTGCGCCACCGCGGTGGCGATGGGGCCGCCACTGGAGACGACGAGCACATCACCCTGGTACTGCTGGCGCACATGGTCCAGCGCCGCGGTGACGCCGGCCACGAAGGCCGGCCAGCTCGGCATGCCCGCCGGCGCCGTGCGGCCGGCCATCCACTGCGCGAGGCCTTCGCGCAGCAGCCGGAAGTGGGCGCGGTAGGCCTCGGCCGAGGTGGCTTCGGCTGGCGGCTGCAGGGTGGGGTGCGCGGCACGCACCAGGGCGTCGCCGTCGTACTCGTTCAGCCCCGGCCAGGGCAGCGCCGCCGGCAGCTCGCCATAACCTTCGGCCAGGGCGTCGAGTGACTGCACGTGGCGCGTCAGCGTGCCGCGCAGCACGCCTTCGAAGACCACGCCGCGACCGCGGAACCAGCGCCCAAGCTCGCGGCACTGGCGCACGCCGAGTTCGCTGAGCCGGTCGTAGTCGGCGGCGCCAAACGAGGCCTGGCCATGGCGCACGAGGTACAGCGTTCCCATGGCCGCGATTGTGGCGGCGGCCCGGGCGCGGCGTGTCGCGCCGGCGACCGGCACGGCGCGCCGCCGCTGCGCTACGCTCGAACAATTCAGCCACCTTCGAGAGAACACCACCATGCAATACCGCCGACTCGGCCGCGCCGGCCTGCGCGTCAGCACCCTGTCCCTGGGCTCCTGGGTCACCTACCACAACCAGGTCGACACCGGCTCGGCCGTCGAGATGATGGCCGCGGCCTACGACGCCGGCATCAACTTCTTCGACAACGCCGAGGTCTACGCCGGCGGCCGCAGCGAGGAGATCATGGGTGCGGCGCTCAAGCAGCTGGCCTGGCCGCGGCTGAACTATGTCGTCTCGACCAAGTTCTTCTGGGGACTGGACCGCGCCGGCGAGGCCATCAACCGCAAGGACACGCTCAACCGCAAATACCTGATGCAGGCCATCGACGGCTCGCTCGGGCGCTTCGGCCTGGAGCACATCGACCTCGTCTACTGCCACCGCCCCGACCCGCACACCCCGGTGGAGGAAACGGTGCGCGCGATGAGCGACATCATCACGCAGGGCAAGGCGCTGTACTGGGGCACCAGCGAATGGTCGGCGGCCGACATCCGCGCGGCGTGGGAGATCGCCGAGCGCCACCACCTGCACAAGCCGGTGATGGAGCAGCCGCAGTACCACCTGTTCCACCGCCAGCGCGTCGAGGAAGAGTATTCGCGCCTGTACGGCGACATCGGCCTGGGCCTGACGACCTGGAGCCCGCTGGCGTCGGGGCTGCTCACCGGCAAGTACCGCGACGGCGTGCCCGCCGGCAGCCGCGGTGCGCTGGAGAATATGGCCTTCCTGCGCGACGGCCTCATCGATCCGGCCAAGAACGCGGCGGTGGCGCAGCTGGAACCGATCGCCACGGAGCTCGGCGGCACGCTGGCGCAGCTGGCGCTGGCCTGGGTGGCGAAGAACCCGCGCGTCAGCAGCGTCATCACCGGTGCTTCCAGGCTGTCGCAGCTGCAGGCCAACCTGGGTGCGCTGGAGCTGCTGGACAAGCTCACGCCCGAGGCGATGGCGCGCATCGACGCCATCACGCAGCCGCTGGCGGACTGAAGTCGCCCCGCTGCGGCAGGCGACATCCGCGGCGTGCCAGCGCCGGCACCCGGTGCCCGCGCAGCCTCAGATCGGCTTCAGCGCGCCCTTGAAACGCTCCTTTAGCGGCGCGTGCCCGAGCGGCGGGAATTCGAACTGGGTCTCGGGCACCGCATGTTCGGGAATGGCATCCAGCAGGTGCCGGATGAGCCTGAGGCGGCCGCGGCGCTGGTCGTTGAAGTCGACCAGGGTCCACGGCGCGTACGGCGTATGCGTGGCCTCGAGCATGGCCTGGCGCGCCTTGGTGTAGGCGTCGTACTTCTCGCGCGCCTGGAGGTCGATGGGCGACAGCTTCCAGCGCTTGAGCGGGTCTTCGGCGCGTTCGGCGAAACGTTCTTCCTGCTGCGCCTGGTCCACCGTGAGCCAGTACTTCAGCAGCACGATGCCGTCGTCGACCAGCAGCCGCTCGAACAGCGGCACCTGCGCCAGGAAGGCCCGCACCTGGTCTTCGGTGCAAAAGCCCATCACGCGCTCGACGCCGGCGCGGTTGTACCAGCTGCGGTCGAAGAGCACGATCTCGCCGGCTGCCGGCAGGTGCGGCACGTAGCGCTGGAAGTACCACTGCGTGCTTTCGCGTTCGCTGGGCTTGGACAAGGCCACGACGCGGCACTGGCGCGGGTTCAGCTCGTCGGCGATGGCGGCGATGACACCCCCCTTGCCCGCGGTGTCGCGGCCTTCGACCACCACCACCAGCCGCTTTCCGGTGTGCGCCAGCCAGCGCGCGACGCCGTTCAGTTCCAGCTGCAGCGGTTCGAGTTGGTCCTCGTAGTCGGACTTGCTCAGCGTGGCGGACTGGTCCTTGTCGCCCGACTTCTTGCTCTTCTTGCCCATGCGCGTGATCCTCCGTGGCCGGAGTTATAGCGCTGCCGGGCCCGGCCTGGTGCGCGGCGTGACTACTTCTTGCGCAACTTCTGGATCGCCGCCAGTTGCGCCGCCATGGTTGCGAACTCGCTTTGCGCGGCGGCGAGGTCGATGTCGCTCTTGGCGTTGCGCATGGCTTCTTCCGCCGTCTTCTTGGCCTCGGCAGCCTTGGCCTCGTCGAGGTCGTGGCCGCGGATCGCGGTGTCGGCGAGCACCGTCACCACGCCCGGCTGCACCTCAAGGATGCCCCCGGCGACGAACACGAACTCCTCTTCGCCGTTGTCGGCACGCTGGATGCGCACCGCCCCCGGCCGGATGCGCGTGATCAGCGGCGTGTGGCGCGGCAGGATGCCGAGCTCACCGCTCTCGCCCGGCAGCGCAACGAACTTGGCCTCGCCGGAGAAGATGTTCTCTTCGGCGGAGACGACGTCGACGTGGATGGTGTTGGCCATGCTGGGATGTCCTCAACAATTCAAGAAGGTGCAAGAACCAAGCAGACGGGTGTCTGGCTAGGCGCGCCCCGCAGCCGTACACCCGTACGGCGAGGAGCGCAACGACGCCAGGCGCCCGTGTGCGCCGGTTATTGCATCTTCTTGGCTTTTTCGAAGGCCTCGTCGATTGTGCCGACCATGTAGAAGGCCTGCTCCGGCAAGTGGTCGCACTCGCCGGCGACGATCATCTTGAAGCCGCGGATGGTTTCCTTCAGCGGCACGTACTTGCCCGGGCTGCCGGTGAAGACCTCGGCGACGTGGAAGGGCTGGCTCAGGAAACGCTGGATCTTGCGCGCGCGGCTGACGGCCAGCTTGTCTTCCGGGCTCAGCTCGTCCATGCCCAGGATGGCGATGATGTCGCGCAGTTCCTTGTAGCGCTGC
>CAYJOA010000195.1:0-7285 GCA_964371495.1 uncultured Rubrivivax sp. | reverse complement strand
TCTTGGCCGAGGCGACGGCGCGCATCGGCTCGTAGCCGTCGTCTTCCGAGATGAACTCGATCTTGCGGCCGTTCACCCCGCCTTGCTCGTTGATGTAGTCGAAGTACACCTGGACACCATCGCGCACGCCCTGTCCGAGCAGCGACAGCGACCCGGACAGCGGCCCGGTGGAGCCGACCTTGACAGGATCGGCGGCGAGCGCCGCCGTCGGCGCGACCAGCGCCGTCCAGCCCAGGGCTGCGAGCGCGGCACTGGCCGCGACCTTCCGGAAAGTAAGCATGTCGTCTCCTGATGTGTACGGCGGACTGCGGGTCCGCGATGCGGGCCGCGGCGACTGCTTGCGCGCCACCTGCCCCAAGGCCTGCGCCGATCTGATGCTTCCCACCGGCCGTCCAGAAATTCATTCTACGGACGGACTGACCGCCACGTCAACAGAATCACCGCGCGGTCAGTTGCCTGACCGATGGTCGGTCCCTAGAATGAACCAATAAGCGTTTGCGCAGGGTGAACCCCTGGCGACGGCGCCTGGCCCTAGGAGGAAACAGCGATGGCGGCGTGGAAAGATGCGGTACCGGTTCCCAGCGCGCAGTTCGATCGCAAGCGCGAGGTGCTGCTGCGTGAAGCCGCGGCCTCGTTCAACCGGCGCGGCTATCACGGCACCTCGCTGAACGAGATCGCGAAGAAGCTCGGTGTGACGAAGGCAGCGCTCTATACCTACGTGCCGAGCAAGGAGGATCTCCTCTACTACTGCCACGACGCGGCGATGGACAGTGCAATCGAGAGCTTGCACAAGGCACAGGCCAGCGCCGGCACCGGCCGCGAGCGACTCACCCGGACGCTGCGCCACTATCTGATGATGATGCTCGGCCAGGAAGGGGGCTACGTCGTCCTGCTCGAGGAGAACGCGATGAAGCCGGCGCACGTGCGGGAGATCATCAAGCGCCGCGACCAGTTCGAGCGCGGCCTGCGAGAGTTCGTCGTCGAGGGTATCGCCGACGGGAGCATCGTTCGCTGCAACCCGAAGCTCGCGGTCTTCATGATGTTGGGCGCGCTCAACTGGAGCCGCAAGTGGTACCGCCCGAACGGCAGCTGGTCGGGCGCTCAGATCGCCCACGCGCTGACCGAGATGCTGGAGCGCTCGCTCTCCGGCAAGCCGGCCGCCGCGCTGCTCGCAGACCCAGCAGCGGTCGAGGAAGTCGAGGCCGAAGAGCTGCCCAAGGCGCGCCGCCGGCTCGCCTGAGCGTCGAAGCGCAACCAGCATTCTGCCGACTGACCGAAGGGTTAGTTCTATTGACGGCAGGTCAGTCGGCCGGTATCTTGGGCGCTCGGAACTGGGCGCAACGCGTGGTGACCCGCGCGCCGCTTCGCCGTTCCGGCCCGGAGGCTTGCTCGATGAACTTTGAACTGAGCGCGGACCAGTTGCAGATCCAGGCGCAGGTGGCCGATTTCGCCGAGCGCGAGATCGCACCGGTGGCCGAGCGGCTCGACCGCGAAGCGACTTTCCCGTACGAGCTCTACCGCCAGCTTGGCGAGCTCGGCATCCCGGCGCTTCCCTTCGCCGAGGAATACGGCGGCATGGGCCTCGGCACCTTCGACATGGCGCTCGCGATCGAGCAGATCGCCAAGCGCGACCAAACCCTCGCCGTCACGATGATGGTCAGCGTCTCGGCCGGACTGATCATCCAGCGCTTCGGCACGCCGGAGCAGAAGGCACGGTTTCTGCCGGACATCGTCAAGGGCCGCGCCCTCGGCGCGCTCGCCGGCACCGAGGCCGACGCTGGCTCCGACATCGCCGGCTTCAAGACCCGCGCGGTGCGCCGCGGTGACGACTGGGTCGTGAACGGCAGCAAGGCCTACATCACGAACGCCGGTACCGAAATCTCGAGCGTCGCGCTGACGCTCGCGGTGACCACCCCGCCGGACGCCGAGAAGAAGGAGTTCTCGCTTTTCGCGGTGCCTCGCGGCATGGCCGGCTACACGCAGGGCGAGCCCTACCGCAAGATGGGCTGACGCTCCGGCGACACCCGCCCGCTCTACTTCGACGACTGCGCGGTGCCGCACAGCGCGATGCTGGGCGGCGAGGGTCAGGGCCCATTGCTGCTGCACCGCGGATACCAGCAGGCGCGCGTGTTCCTTTCGGCCTGCTCGCTCGGCCTGGCAGACGGCGCGCTCGACCTATCGGTCAAGTACGCGAACCAGCGCAAGGCCTTCGGCAAGACGATCGGGGGGCACCAGCTGGTGCAGGAAATGTGCGCGCAGATGGCGGTCAAGGTCGAGGCCGCGCGCCTGCTCACCTACCGTGCCGCATGGCTCGCCGACAAAGGCGCTGCATCGGTGAAAGACCTCGCCTTCGCCAAGTACTTCGCCTGCGAGACCGGCACCGAAGTCGCCAACCTGGCGGTGCAGGTCCATGGCGGCTGGGGCTTCATGGACGACTGCCCCGCCTCGCGCTACCTGCGCGACAACCGAATCTGCACGATCGGCGACGGCAGCAGCCAGATCCAGCTGCAGCTGATCGCCCGCGGCCTCGGGCTCGACGTCCAGTTCTGACAGGCGCCCGCGAATGTCGCTCGGCGCCGCCCTTCGCCTGCTCGTCGACGCGCAGGGCGGACGCGTGGCAGAGATCGCTGCCCGCCTCGCCCGGGCGGGCCTGCATGCGGCATCGGACGACGGCGAACTGGCGCGGCTGCCGCTGCTGCGCAAGTCGGAGCTGGCGCGCCTGCAGGCGCGCCAGCCGCCCTGGGGCGGGATGCTGGCCGACGGCTTCGTTCCCACCGCTGCGTTCCTGTCGTCGGGCGGGGTCGTCGAGCCGCTCGTGCCGCGCATGGTCGAGCGCCTGACCGAGCTGCTTCGCGACGCCGGGTTCGGGCCCGGCCACACGGTGTTGAACGGCTTTGGCTACCACGTCACGCCGGCCGGGCTGCTCTTCCACGAAGCGCTGGCGCTGGCCGGCTGCATCGTGCTGCCGGGCGGCCCGCTGAACACGGCCACGCTGGCCGAGTATGCGCAGGCGCTCGGAGCCACGGCCTTCGTCGGCATCGCCAGCCACTTGAAAATCCTGCTCGAGGAGCATCCCGAGCTCGCGATCCGCCTGGCGATGGCCGGCGCCGAGCCGCACGGCGACACGATCCGTGCCGCGCTGACCCAGCGGCACGGCGTGCGCTGCATCGACATGTATGGCTTCGCCGAAGCCGGCATCGTCGCCGCCTCCTGCGCCGAGGCCGGTGCGCTGCACCTGCACGTCGATGTCGTTGCCGAGGTGCTCGAGCCGCAGAGCGGTGCCGAGCTGCCGGCCGGGGAGGACGGCGAGCTCGTCGTCAGCCTCGACAACCCGGGCTTCCCTCTGCTTCGCTTCGCCACCGGCGACCTGGTGCGGCTCGACCTCGCCCGTTGTGCCTGCGGGCGCAGCGGCTCGCTTCAGGTCCTCGGCCGCGTCGACCAGAGCATCCGCGTCAGGGGCATGCTGCTGCACGCGAGCCAGCTTCGCCGCTTCGCCACCGCGGTCGGCGCGACTGGGTGCCGGGTCACGGTGACGCGGCAGGGCGACCGCGACCGCATATCCGTCGCCGTGCGGCCGGGCGCCACGCCGCTGCCCGACACGGAGCCGATGGCAGCCGCCTTTCGCGATGCCTGCCGGCTGCGCGCCGACGCCATCGAGGCCGATGCCGCGCTGGTGGCCGACGGCTTTGCCATCGACGACGGCCGCCAGGGTTGAGCGACGATGCAGACACCGCAGTCCGCCACCGTTTCGGCGCCGACGGCGGCCGGCCGGACGCCGGCGCGCGTCCTCGAGGCGCGCGACCTGAACCTCTCGTTCGGCGCGATCAAGGCGCTCGTCGGCGTGAACTTCCACGTCTCGGCGGGCGAGCTGGTGTCGATCATCGGCCCCAACGGCGCCGGCAAGAGCAGCCTGCTGAACTGCCTCTCGGGGTTCTACACACCGAGCGCCGGCAGCATTCGCTTCCGGGGCGTCGAGATCGGCAAGCTGGCGCCGCCGCGCCGTGCCGCGCTGGGCATGGCGCGCACCTTCCAGGGCATCCAGACCTACGAGTCGATGACGGTGCGCGAGAACATCCTGTGCGGTTGCCATTGCCGGATGCGCACCGGCCTGGTCGCCGGGGCCTTGTGGTGGGGGCCGAGCCGGCGCGAGATGGTGCGCTTCATCGACGAGGCCGAGACGATCATCGAGTTCCTCGAGCTCGAGGAGCTGCGCCACATCCGCGTCGGCGACCTCGGCTACGGCCTGAGGAAACGGGTCGACCTCGGCCGCGCGCTCGCCATCGATCCCAAGGTGCTGATCCTCGACGAGCCGATGGCCGGAATGAACGCCGACGAAAAGGCCGACCTCGCCCGCTACATCCTGGACGTCAACGCCGCGCGCGACGTGCCGGTGGTGCTGGTCGAGCACGACATGGAGGTGGTGATGGACATCTCCGACCGGGTGATGGTGCTCGAGTGGGGCCGCACCATCGCGGAGGGAACGCCGGCCGAGGTGCGCGCCGACCCGAAAGTGATCCAGGCCTACCTGGGGCAGGAATGACGAACCTGCACGGCAGCCACGGCGACGACGCGCGCGAGCCGAACGGCGCGACGCTGCCGCGCCTGCTGCGCGCGCGCACCGCCGAGCACGGCGCGCGCGACTTCCTGCGCGCGAAGCGGCACGGCGTCTGGGCGGCCGTGTCGTGGGACGCGGCGGCCGCGAAGGTCGAGGCGCTGGCGCGGGCGATGATGGCGCACGGCGTGAAGCGCGGTGACGTCGTCGCGGTAATCGGCGAGAACCTGCCCGAGGCCTACCTCGTGCAGTACGCGGCGCTGTGCGCCGGCGCCGCCGCCACCCATCTCTATCCCGACGCATCGGCCACGGAGCTCGGCTACGTCTTGAAGGACAGCGGCGCTGTCCTGCTCTTCGCCGAAGACCAGGAGCAGGTCGACAAGTTCCTGCAGGCGGGCGGCGCCAAGGCCGGCGTGCTGGGTGTCGTCTACCTGGACGGGCGCGGCCTGTGGGACTACGCCGATCCGCTGCTGATCGACTTCGAACGCTTTCTCGCCGGTGCGCCGGCGGACGCCGATGCCCGTGCCGAACTCGACGCGCGCATCGCCGCCGGCGGCGACGACGACTTGGCCGCACTCTGCTACACGTCGGGCACCACCGGCAGCCCGAAGGGCGTGCGCCTCACCCACCGGCACCTGCTCGACAACGCCTATCGCCTGATCGCGAGCTTCGGCATCCCCGCGCACATCGACTACTTCTCGTACATCTCCCCGGCCTGGGCGGCCGAGCAGTTCACCGGCGTGGCGCTCAGCCTGCTCGCGCCCGCGGTCGTGCATTTCGCCGAGAAGCCGGAGACCGTAGCGACCGACATGCGCGAGATCAGTCCCCAGTTCCTGCTGTTCACGCCGCGTCAATGGGAAATGATCGCCTCGCAAATCGAGGCGCAGATGCTCGACGCCAAGCCGATGCGGCGCCGACTCTACGAGTGGGCGATCGCCGCGCCGGCGCGGCTGCGCTGGCTCGCCGACGCCCTGGTGCTGCGCGCGATTCGCGACAACATCGGTCTGACCCGCGCAAAGTTTCCGATCAGCGCCGGCTCGGGCCTCTCGGCCGAGATCTTCCGGCGCTTCCACGCGCTGGGCATTCCGCTGCGCAACCTCTACGGCTCGACCGAGGCCGGGCTGGTCTCCGCCCACTGGGGCGCCGAGGCCGAGCCGTCGACGCTCGGCCGGCCGCTCCTGATCGCCCGCTCGGTCGGGGCACCGCTCGAGCTGAAGATCGCCGCCGACGGCGAGCTGCTGGTGCGCGGCGGCGCCGGCTTCGGCGGCTACCACCGGAACGAGCAGGCGACGAGCAACGTGCTCGACGCCGACGGCTGGTTCCACACCGGCGACGCCATGCACATGCCCGAGTCCGGCGAGCTGGTGTTCCTCGACCGCGTGAAGGACATGCGGCGTCTTTGCACCGGCAGCACCTTTCCGCCGCAGACGATCGAGAACCATCTGCGCGCCTCGCCTTTCCTGCGTGACGCGATCGTCCTCGGCGACGAGACGCGCGGCTTCATCGCCGCGCTCGTCAATGTCGACGCCGGCATCTTCGGCCGCTACCTCGAGAGCCGCAACATCGGCTGGGGCAGCCGATGCACGCAGGTCGTGCTCCGAGCCCATGATGCAGAACGCACACGACACCCTGCTGGACCCGTAGGTCGTGTAGGCCTCGTGCAGCCGGTCCCCGCGGCTTCGCACGTAGTCGATCACGTCCGATCTCGACCAGTCCAAGATCGGATTCCAGGTGTGACCCATGCCGGACTTGCGCACGGTGCGCTCGTCGCAGCGCCAGACCGGCATCCGGGCTCGCACGCTGCTCTCCTCGCGCCGGATGCCGACCGCCGAGACCACCTCGCCCGTGGGAAACCGCCTGCGCATCGCGCTGGCGATCACCGCGCTCTTGAGCTCGGCCGTGCAGAACCGCGTCGAGGGTGTGCTCCAGGGCAGTATCAGCTTCACGCACTCCAGGTTCGCGTACCGCTCCACGTTGGCTTGCCATCGCGAAAGCCAGCGGTCCATCATGTCGCCGGCCTGCCTGCGCACGACGACGAAGTTCGACACCGAGCCGCGCCGCCAGTCTTTCGCACACCGTCAGCAACTGACGCCACTCGACCCGGCCCAGGTCGCTGTGGACCAGCAGGCGGGGACCGGCATGACCTCGGTTGTCGAGGTGGTCGCACAGCCGGTAGGCCAGGGCCTGCGAGTCCTTCCCGCCGCTGACGCCGATGAACACAGGCGCCTGGTGGTCGAGCGCAGACTCGATCTCGGGCGTGGTCGCCACATCGAACCTGGCCAGCGCCATCTGATCGGCGAAGAGGTCGGGCTGCCAGCGTGACGGCAGTTCGATGGTGGCGGTGTGCATGGCCGATGGCAGGTCCTTTCGGACAGGCTATGACCCGGTCTTCCGCCTTCAACTCGCCGGCGCCAGGCGCCCGCGTCGCACTCATTGCGCGCCTTGCGGACACATGAGCATGCGACGGTGGATGGCGGGGGTTTCGCGAGCGGCGGCACGGTGGCAGACTGCAGGAGCTTCCTGTCGGCGCTCGTGCTGGCACAGCCTTCACCATGGGCCGTCTTCGGTCCACGTTGAAGATCCGGGTGCTCACGCATCCGGCGTTAGCGGTCGTGACCCGCACTCGAATCGGCCACTCGCTGGTCGTGTCGCGCAAGCGATGCATCGTTCCGCAACTGCGGACTTCGAAAGCCATCGACACCTCGTTGTCGATGGCCGGGTTGCACTGTCCTC
>CAYJOA010000194.1:0-7344 GCA_964371495.1 uncultured Rubrivivax sp. | reverse complement strand
GGCCGCCAGCGCTTCGCGCTCGCGCAGTCGCACCAGCACCGCCGCCAGGTCGAGCCGGTCGAGCAGCACCGTGGCCAGCTTGCGTGTGCACAGCTGCGGCAGCTGCGCGAAGGGGAACCAGCCGAAGCCGTCCATTTCGGGCAGACGCAGGCCGGTGCTGCCGTCGGTGAAGCGGCTCTCGCAGACCATCGTGGCCGTGTCCAGGCGCGGCAGCCGGGCGCCGAACAGGTGCAGGTCCTTGCGCGCACGGTAGGGCAGGCGGCCCAGGTCCAGCAGTGACGAGGCCTGCAGCGCCAGGCCGCATTCCTCGCGCGTCTCGCGCAGCGCCGCCTGCAGTGGCGTCTCGCCGGCCAGCGCGCCGCCCTTGGGCAGGTCCCAGTGGTCGTGCCCGGTGACGTGGCACAGCAGCAGCTCGTGCGCGTCGTTGACGATCACGATGCCGCAGCTCAGCCGCCGCGGCGGCTGGAAGAACTCGATCATCGGACGGCCTCCATGCCGCGAGCATGGCAGACGCGTGTGAAAACGAGACGACGAAAAACGCGGCAGAAACCGCGCGATCGTGCCCTCATGCTCTCAACGCAGCTTGCCCAGCAGCTCCTGCACGTCGGACAGCACGCCGCCGATGCGTTCGCCGGCGGCCGTGTCGGCGCCACCGCCCAGGCAGGCTTCCAGCTCCTGCTGCATGAAACACACCGTCATGTGCACGTAGGCGCTGTCCAGCGCCTTGCGCACGGCCGCCATCTGGGTGGCGATGTCGCGGCAGCCCTGGCCTTCTTCGATCATGCGCTGGATGCCTCGCAACTGGCCCTCGGCACGTTTGAGGCGGTTCAGCAGGTCGGCGCGGGTCTTGGCGTCGGAGAGTTCGGACATGGCGCAAGGCCCCCTCGTTGGATTCGGCAGGGTGGCCATTTTCAACGCCTTTCCGATATGCGCTCGTCCAGGGGCGATCAACGTGCGCAGCTGGCCCCGCTGTCCGGCACGCCCAGCTTCTTCAGCAGGAAGCTCGGCGGGCAGAAGTTGGTGATGCCGGACTGGAGCAGGTTGAAGCCGACGAAGGCGGTGACGGCCAGCCACCAGGGGCTGTGGAAGATCGGGCTGGCCTCGACGCCCAGTGCCAGCGACAGCAGGATGAAGAAACCGGCCATGAGGCGGATGTAGCGTTCGACAGTCATGGGAAAACTCCTAGTGGTGCAGGGTTGAGGGAAGGGAAAGCGGGTCAGTGCGCCGCCGCCTCGGCACGCGCGTCGTGCAGGCGTCGGTTGAAGGCGTAGTACAGGACGGGGATCACGACCAGCGTCAGCAGCGTCGAGACCAGGATGCCGAACAGCAGCGAGATCGCCAGCCCGTTGAAGATCGGATCGTCGAGGATGAACACGGCGCCGGTCATGGCCGCCAGCGCGGTCAGCGCGATCGGCTGCGCGCGCACCGCGGCCGAGTTGACGACGGCGTCCCGGAAGGCCACGCCCTGCGTGACCTGCAGCTCGATGAAGTCGACGAGCAGGATCGAGTTGCGCACGATGATGCCGGCCAGCGCGATCATGCCGATCATCGAGGTGGCGGTGAAGTTGGCGCCGAACAGGGCGTGGCCCGGCATCACGCCGATGATCGTCAGCGGGATCGGCGCCATGATGATGAGCGGCGTCTTGTAGCTCTTGAACTGCGCCACCACCAGCAGGTAGATCAGGATCAGGCCGACGCCGTAGGCCGCGCCCATGTCGCGGAAGGTCTCGTAGGTGATCTGCCACTCGCCGTCCCACTTGATGGCGTATTCGCGGTAGGGGTCGGACGGCTGACTGATCCAGTATTCGCCCAGCGTGCCGGTCCCCGGCAGCGCCGCTTCGGCCAGCTTGCCGCGGATGCCGAACAGGCCGTACAGCGGCGAGTCGGGCGTTTCGCCGCCGGCGCCGACGTCGGCGTAGACATAGCTCACGCCCATCAGGTCCTTGGTGAACAGCGGCTTGTCGGCGACGCCGCGCTCGACGCGCACCAGCTCCGACAGCGGCACCAGCTGGCCGTTGGCGGCGCGCAGCGGCAGCGCCAGCAGCGCGTCGAGCCCCACCTGCGCCTCGCGCGGCAGCTGCAGCCGCACCGGCACCGGGTACTTGCTCTGGCCGTCGTGCAGCCAGGCGGCGTCGCTGCCCGACAGCGCGCCCTGCACGGTGGCGGCGACGGCGCTGACCGGGATGCCGAGCGACTCGGCGCGCTGGCGCTGCACGCGCAGGAAGGCGCGCGGCGCGTCGGCGTGCAGCGAGGTGTCCAGCGCGGTGATGTCGGGCGTGGCGGCAAAGGCCTGCGACACGCGTGCCGCGAGCTGCTGCCGTCCGGCTTCGCTGGGGCCGTAGACCTCGGCCACCAGCGGGCTCATCACCGGCGGGCCGGGCGGCACCTCGACGACCTTCAGCCGCGCGCCGTGGCGCTCGGCGATCGTTTCCAGCGCTGGCCGCAGGCGCTGCGCGATGGCGTGGCTCTGCTCGTCGCGGTGCGCCTTGTCGACCAGGTTGACCTGCAGATCGCCCTGCTCGGCATCGGCACGCATGTAGTACTGGCGCACCAGGCCGTTGAAGGTGATCGGGCTGGCGGTGCCGGCGTAACCCTGCATGTCCAGCACCTCGGGCTGCCGGGCCAGGAAGCCCGCCATCTCGTGCAGCGCCGCGGCGGTGTCTTCCAGCGGCGTGCCGGCAGGCATGTCGACGACGAGCTGGAACTCGCTCTTGTTGTCGAAGGGCAGCATCTTCAGCACCACCCACTGCACCGCCGCCATGCCCACCGACAGCATCAGCGCCACCAAGATGCCCGCCAGCAGCAGCCAGCGCTTGCGTGCGCTGTCCAGGAAAGGCGTCAGCAGGCCGGCGAAAGTGCGCGACATCGCGCTGCTGATGCGGCTCGGCGCGTGCTGGCCGTGCGGATGGTCGCCCAGCGTGTCGTGCGGCTTCATCAGCTTGAGCGCCAGCCAGGGCGTGACGGTGAAGGCGATGGCCAGCGACAGCGCCATGCCCAGGCTCGAATTGATCGGGATCGGGCTCATGTACGGCCCCATCAGCCCGCTCACGAAGGCCATCGGCAGCAGTGCCGCGATGACGGTCAGCGTGGCCAGGATGGTGGGGCCGCCGACCTCGTCCACCGCGACCGGGATGATGTCCTTGAGCGCGCGTGTCGGGTCCAGCAGCTGGTGACGGTGGATGTTCTCGACCACCACGATGGCGTCGTCGACGAGGATGCCGATGGAGAAGATGAGCGCGAACAGGCTCACGCGGTTGAGCGTGAAACCCCAGGCCCAGCTCGCGAACAGCGTCGCGGTGAGCGTGAGGATGACCGCCGCGCCGACGATCACCGCCTCGCGCCGGCCCAGCGCCAGCCCCACCAGCAGGATCACCGAGGCGGTGGCGAAGCCCAGCTTCTGGATCAGCTTGTTGGCCTTCTCGGCCGCGGTGGCGCCGTAGTCGCGTGTGATCGTGGCCTCGATGCCGGCCGGGATCACGGTATTGCGCAGCTCGTCGACACGCTGGCGCGCGGCGCGCGCCACGTCGACCGCGTTCTCGCCCGGCTTCTTGGTCACGGTCAGCGTCACGGCGGGATGGCCGCCGCTGCTGGCAGACTGCTGGGCATCGGCGCCGGCGGCGTTGGCGCCGGGCGTGAACCAGACATAACGCGCCGGCTGCGCCGCACCGGCCTCGACCTTGGCGACCTCGCGCAGGAAGACCGGCTTGCCCTGGTGCACGCCGACGACGAGGTTTTCCACGTCTTGCGCCGAGCGCAGAAATTCGCCGGTTTCCACCGCCAGCGCGCCGCCGCTGCCGGCGTCGTCGATCACGGTGCCGGCAGGCATGGCCTGGTTGGCGGCGGCCAGCGTCTGCTTCAGGCGCAGCAGGTCGACGCCGCGTTCGCGCAGCCGCTCGGGCTGCAGCGTCACCTGCAGCGTGCGGCCGGGGCCGCCGATGGTCTGCACCTCGCGCGTGCCGGGCACGCGCTTGAGCTCGGACTCCATCGCGTGGGCCACGCGCTCCAACTCGACGCCGCTGGTGTCGTCGCGGCTCCACAGCGTGACCGCCAGCACCGGCACGTCGTCGATGCCCTTGGGCCGGACGATCGGCGCCAGCGTGCCCAGGCCGGCGGGCAGCCAGTCCTGGTTGGCGTTGAGCACGTCGTACAGGCGCACCAGCGCCTCGGTGCGCGGCACGCCGACGTTGAACTGCACCGTGAGCACCGCCAGGCCCGGGCGCGCCATCGAATAGGTGTGCTCGATGCCGGCGATCTGGCTCAGCACATGTTCGGCCGGCCGCGCCACCATGTTCTGCACGTCGGTGCTGCTGGCGCCGGGGAAGGCGATCAGCACGTTGGCCATGGTGACGTTGATCTGCGGCTCCTCCTCGCGCGGCGTCACCAGCACGGCAAAGACGCCGAGCAGCAGCGCCACCAGCGCCAGCAGCGGCGTCAGCGCGTTGGACTGGAAGGCACGCGCCAGGCGCCCGGACACGCCCAGCGCGGGGGGCGTGGCGGCTTCGGCCGGCGTCGGGTGCGGGGTCATCGGCACCCCGCTCAACGCGCCGCCGGCACGGCGCCGGCGAGCCCGGCACGCACCGGGTCGAGCGCGATGCGCTCGCCGGGCTGCAGGCCGGCCAGCACTTCGACGCCAGTGCCCTGCGCCGCACCCAGGCGCACGGCCTTGAGCACGAAGCGCGTGTCCTGAACGGCGTAGACCGCGGTCAGCTCGCCGCGGCGCAGCACGGCCGCGGCGGGCACCGTCAGGCGGCCCGGCGTGGCGGCGGCGGCGGCGGCCACCGCCGGGCCGGTGAAACGCACGCGAACGTTCTGGCCGGGCTGCAGGCCGGCGCTGTCGGCGGCGGACAGATCGAGCCGCCATTCGATGGTCTGCGACACCGGGTCGGTGCCCGGCAGTTCGGTGCGGGCGGCCGGCGTCACCCAGCGGCTGTCGGCGCCGCCCGGCAACTGCACCTGGACCGCCTCGGCGCCGCGCGCTGCCGCCGAGCGCGACGCCGGCAGCTGCACCACCGCACGCATGCGGCCGGGGGCATAAAGGGTGACCAGCGGCCGGCCGGGGCTGGCCAGTTCACCGGCTTCGACGTGGGTGCCCAGCACGACGGCGTCGAACGGCGACGTGACGGCGGCAAAACCGCGCGCCAGCGCGGCCTGGGTGCGGCCCGACTGCGCCTGCTGAAGGCTCGCCTGCACGGCCTTGAGCTGGGTCTCGGCGACGTCGAGCGCGGCCTGGCTGATGAAGCCCTGCGCGCGCAACTCGCGCGAACGTTCGGCATTCAGCCGTGCGTTGCGCAGTTCGGCGTCGGCCTGCGCCACCGCGGCCTCGCTGCGTGCCAGCCCGGCCTGCGCGTCGCGTTCGTCGATGCGCGCCAGCAACTGCCCGGCCTTGACGCGGTCGCCGGCCTTCACCGCCAGCTGCAGCACGTTGCCGCCGAGCTGCGCGGCCACCGTGCTCTGCTGCAGCGCCTGCAGGCTGCCGTCGATCTCGAAGCCGCCGCCCGAGGTGCCGGCGCCGACCAGGACCGTCGGCACCGCGGGCGGCACGGCGAGCGCCGCGCTGGCACCGAACAGAACCATCAGGGCGGCGCCCAGGGCGCGCCGGCGCGCGCCGGACAGGGGCTTGCGGGGGCTTGCTTCGTATACCATGGCAGGTATCCTAACATATACCCATCAGGGTATCAAGTCGGGCCCGCCAGCCGCCCCGAGGCCGGGGTCGCGCTGCGCGCTCCCCGGTCTGCCTCAGCCGGCCTCAGAACGGGATGTCGTCGTCCATGGCGTCGAAGCCGGGCGACGACTTGGCGGCCGGCTTGGGCGCCGGCGCCGCGGCGCTGCGTGCCGGCGGCGCACTGCGCGGCGCGGGCGCGGCTCCCATCTCGTCGCCACCGCCGCCGCCAGCGCCGCCTTCGCGGCCGCCGAGCATCGTCATCTCCTGGGCGACGATTTCGGTGCTGTACCTTTCGACGCCTTCCTTGTCGGTCCACTTGCGGGTCTGCAGACGGCCTTCGATATAGACCGACTTGCCCTTCTTCAGGTATTCGCCGGCGATCTCGGCCAGACGGTCGAACATCACCACGCGATGCCACTCGGTCTGTTCCTGTCGCTCGCCGCTGGTCTTGTCCTTCGACACCCGGCTGGTGGCGACGGTGATGTTGCAGATCGCCGAGCCGCTGGGCGCGTAACGCACCTCGGGATCCTTGCCGAGGTTGCCGATGAGGATGACTTTGTTGACTGAGGCCATGGGCTGCTCCAAGGACGGTGAGAGGTGCGGGCGGGTGGGATCATTATCGCGCCGCCCTCCGTGCCGGCCATCGCCCGCAGGAGCCACCCCCAAGGCACGCCCCCGTCGGCGGGGGCCGGTGCACGGGGCCGTCGCGTACCATCCCCGCCCAGTCATGTCCGCCGTGCTCGCCACCCCTGAAACCCCCGCCGTGCCCGCACCGCGGCAGGTGCTGCACGAGGTCTTCGGCTATAGCGACTTCCGCGGCGCCCAGCAGGACATCGTCGACCACGTGGTGGCCGGCGGCGACGCGCTGGTGCTGATGCCCACCGGCGGCGGCAAGAGCCTGTGCTACCAGGTGCCGGCGATCGTGCGCCACCGCGCCGGGCTGGGCGTGACGGTGGTGGTGTCGCCGCTGATCGCGCTCATGCACGACCAGGTCGGCGCGCTGCACGAGGTGGGCGTGGCCGCAGCCTTCCTGAATTCCACGCTCGACGCCGACGAGGCGCGCCGCATCGAGCGCGAACTGCTCGCCGGCCGCCTGCCGCTGCTGTACGCGGCGCCCGAGCGCATCCTCACGCCGCGTTTCATGGCCATGCTCGAGTCGCTGCACGAACGCCGGCTGCTGAGCCTGTTCGCGATCGACGAAGCGCACTGCGTCAGCCAGTGGGGACACGACTTCCGCGAGGAATACCTGGGCCTGTCGGCGCTGCACGAGCGCTTTCCCGGCGTGCCGCGGCTGGCGCTCACCGCCACCGCCGACGACCACACCCGCGCCGACATCGTCGAGCGGCTGCAGCTGCAGACCGCGCGGCTGTTCGTTGCCAGCTTCGACCGGCCGAATATCCGCTACACCATCGTCGAGAAGGACGAGCCGAAGAAGCAATTGCTGCGCTTCCTGCGCGACGAGCACGACGGCGACGCCGGCATCGTCTACTGCCAGAGCCGCAAGCGCGTCGAGGAAACGGCGGCCTGGCTCAACGACGAAGGCATCGCCGCGCTGCCCTACCACGCCGGGCTGGACGCCGACGTGCGCCGCCGCCACCAGGACCGCTTCCTGCGCGAAGACGGCATCGTGATGGTGGCCACGATCGCCTTCGGCATGGGCATCGACAAGCCCGACGTGCGCT